>DDJH01000192.1:15125-20371 GCA_002338895.1 Lentisphaeria bacterium UBA1829
TTCTGTTCGAAAACCAGAAGACGCCCGCCGTTTTCCAGATAGTTCCGAATCGCATCCGCGCCTTTCCGGACTGCCGGTCCGGCAATGGAATCCGCTCCGAGAATCAGAAGATCACAGTTCTCCAGATGGTCGAAGGAACGAATCGGACGGGCCGGGATTCCGAAGCGTTTCAGTAGACGGGTCGTCGAAAACCGTTTCAGCTTGCCGAATTTTTCCGCTTCGTCAAACAGAAGAATTTTCCGATTCCCTGTCTCCATCCGTGCAAAAATCCGTTCCGCGGATTCCAGACGCAGCGCCTCCGAGTAGATCGGCCGATCCACCGGAATCGATGTTTCAATCTGCCAGCGCAGTTCAAAATTTCCCGCTTTCTCCGGCAGTTTCAGGCGGAACGGAAGAGTGGTTTTCTCCCCCGTTTTCNNCAGGCCGACTTTCTGTTTCCACACCGTTTTTGTTCCGTCCGCTCCCGCCAGATCCACGCGGACTGCAAGATCCGGAATCTCCCATGCGGAATTGTTGATGACCGTTATCCGATTCCGATACTCTTGTCCGGTGAACAGATTGCCTTTGACCAGATCCATGAACGCCCCCACCGGCGCGCACGCCCGGCGCATTGCCTCCGATTCCGGACTCCACGGAAAGCGGACTTGCGAAAATGGATAGAAATTCTTCGGAAGAGGGAAGAAATCAAACCGGTGATTCGTCATCAGAATGTCAAACCCGTCGCGTCCCGGCCAGAGTTTGCGGTTCGCCTCCAGAATCCGCTCCACATGATAGCTCCGCCAGGTGGAAAAATCATATTTGAGATTCCGCGTCCCCATCTGCCGGAAGAAGTAGGCGACCAGCTTCGCATTGGGCGTCCGGGCGTACCACCGGTTCAGAAGGTCCAGATATGCGTCCCATTCCGGTTCCGGCGCATCCTTGGATTTCCAGATCCGGTCCAGAATCTTTTTCTGCTGATAGTAGAAGTCCACAAAGTAGACGCACTCGCCGTTGACAACCGGTATTTTCCCCTTTCCGTGGACGGCCTCCACCTCCTGATCGAAATGGCGCCCGGCATCCTCCGCCGCAGTCAGCGGAAGAGACGACGGGCCCCCGGTGTAGTCGTGAACCGAGATGAAATCGTATTTCTCTTTTTTCTCGTACAGTTCGCGGATGTTGCTCCCGGTGAACCAGTACCGTCCCGAAGAGCTCATGCGCGGACGGTGCTGAAGGTCCAGTTTCTCATACAGATCATACAGATGATTCAGCATCGTTGTGATTCGCGGTGAATAATCCCGCAGCTCATTGCCGAAACTGTACGATGCAATGCAGGGGTGGGAGTAGTAGCGGAACAGCCGCTCCGCCGTCTTGCGCGCAAACTCCGGATGCAGACGGCCGTCCGGTCCGCAGGCGTTGTCGTACTGCTTGGTGTCGATATGCTCCGCCCGGGTGCTGTTTTTCAGCAGTACGCTCGGGTAGCTCAGTTCATCCCGGACCAGAAAACCAAGCTCGTCCATCAGCTCGTACTGCCGGCGGTAGAGCGTCATCGTATTCGGACGGAACTCGTTGACATTCATCTTCTTGAACTGCTGATAGTAGCGCCGTGCCACATCGTCCGGATTGGCGGCAAATGCATAGATCGCATTTTCCGAAACAAACCAGTTCGGCAGAACTCCTCGCAGGTATACGCTCTTTCCGTTCAGACGCAGTTCTCCGTTTTCCGCCCGGAAGGTCCGGAATCCAAACCGCTGAACTCCCATGATCTCCCCGGACTCATTCCGGATCCGGACCCCGTAGAGCACCGGCGAGTCGCACGACCATTCCCGCGCGGAAGGAACCCGGACACGCCCCGACAGCTTCGGCCCGTACTCCGTAACTCCGCTGTCCGCAAGCGGAAATTCCGCAACGACTTTCCCGCTCTCCCACTCAAAAATCTCCCCTCGGGCCGCACCGGTCGATCCGCCTGCGAGAAGACAGTCCACCGCGGCTCCTTTCCGGTCCTCGTCGGGCGTCACCAGAATCCGCCGGCAGTGAATCTGCGGAACAAGATCCAGATACACCAGTCCGTAAATCCCCCGGTGAAGTCCCCACCCCAGCATCGCTCCGCTGTGATAAAACCGGATTCGGATTTCGTTCGATCCGCTCCGAACCAGCTTCGTGACATCCAGAACAACTTCGCCCTCCGGTCCCAGATATCGCTGATAGGTGTAATGGTTTTTCCCCGCCTCGCGTCCGTTGATCTGAACGGTGATTTCGCCGACCACATCGTCCAGAATCAGCAGCACCCGATCCCCCGGTTTCCGTTCCGGAAGTTCAAAACTCCTCCGGTAGACCGCTGCAACCGCCAGACCGAAATTGTTCCCCTCGGCCCGGAGCGCTTCCGGAACAAGCATCTTCCGTATCGGGTGCTCCCGACGGTTCCGGAAGGCCCGAATCGTCTCCGCGTCCCGGGAGAAGCAGACCGCCCCCTCCCAGACCCCGGAAAGCGGAATCCTCCGAAGATACCTCAGATACGGATCCGAAGTCGAAAGATCCGGCCGGAACGATGAAAAATCATCCGCCCCGAAACAGAATGTCATACACGCAAACAGCAGAAACACCAAACGAAACATCTTCAGGAATCCTTTCCGGTTTATTATTCGATTTTCCACACCTCGGACTCCTTCCACGGACCCGCATACAGAATCTGGACCCCTTCAAAAAAGGGTTTCGAACTGCGGTAGGTCCGTGCATGCGTATCCGCGTGCAGAACATTGCTCTCATTCCATTCCCCGTGAGGGACGTAAAGATAGTAATTGCTTTCATCCGCAACGTCATTGATCCTCNNGCGTCGTGGCGTCGTAGGGCTCGATCGAAAGTGTATCCCAGAGGTTCCTCTCCCATTTCTTCGCGTACCAGTCGTCCGGAATCGACGGACAGAGCACCAGCGGGATCGTTATGAACTTCAGCCGGCAGAAAAGATACGGCCAGTAGGGCGAGGCGACATTCGCATTCGGCAGCATCTCCTCATAAGTGTTCCAGTACATGCTCATCCCCATCCCCAGCTGCTTCAGATTCCCCGTGCACTGGATCGAGTACGCCTTCTTCCGCGCCGAGCCGAGCGCCGGAAGCAGCAGTCCCGCAAGAATGGCAATGATCGCAATCGTAATCAGAAGCTCTATTAGAGTAAATTTCCGGAAGATCCGCATGGCAAGCCCCTTCGTTTTTGTTTTCCCTGTGAATCATTATACTCTGAAAAGACGAAAACGACAAGAGGGGAAATCTTCTCTTTTATAACCTGAATTCGGTATTTTATATCTTTTTTTCGAAATTCCCCTGTTCCCGGACCTCCCGGGGCGGAACTCCATATTTTTTCCGGAATTCCCGGGAGAAGGAAAACTGACTCTTATAGCCGCATTTCTGCGAAATCTCCTGAACGGAAAGCGTGGTGGATTTCAGAAGAGAATGTGCCAGAAGCATTCGCTGCTCAATCAGATAGCGCTTCGGAGGAATCCCGAACTCCTTGCGGAACAGGCGGTTCAGACCGTCGCTGGTCAGGTGGAGCTTCTCCTCCAGAATTTGCAGCTGAAGCGGTTCGGAAAGATGGTATTCCAGAAAGCGGAGAGCATCCGCCAGAACCGGTTCCGGGGTCCGTTTCGCCTCCCGTCCGATCTCCATAACCAGTTCCATGGTCCGGGCGGCAACGGCCGGAACGCTCTCCTCCTGTTTCTCCTTGAGAAAATGGTGAAGCTCCCGGAGCAGCTGAAGGATCCGTTCCGGCTTCTCCAGATGGATAACCTCCCGGGAGAGAATCCCCAGCATCGCAAGAAGCGAAAAGTGGAGCCGCCCGCAGATCCCGAACACGATTTTCCGACAGCTTTCCCGAACCTCCAGAACCTTTGCGCTCCCCGCCGGAATCAGACAGAGATCCATCGGCCCGAGCCGTTTGCGCGAATCCTCCCGCACAATGACCATGCGTCCTTCCAGAACAAGTTCAAACGACGTCTGCGTCGTATGGGACTGCGCATATTTGCACCCTTCCGGATGGATCGCCGGATCAATGACAAACTCCGTCCACAGCGGCAGCGCATGGTTCCGGCCGTAATCCCAGGACGCCGTATTCAGATGATACGGAAATCCTTTGCGCTTGACAACGGAAGAATCGCAGAAGTCGATTCTCTGTACGGAAAAATTCTTGCGCCCCATCAACTCACCTCCTGATGGAGAGAGTATAACAGGGAAAAGGAAAAAATCAAACCTCTTCCGCTCTTTTCAACTGAAATCAGCAGAAGTCCGCGCGTCTTTGCCGAATCCGAAAACAATGAGAAACTCCGGAGGACGGGCGGAAGGCGTCCTCCGGAGACGATGATGCGAAGATCAAAGCTCGACGGCTTTGCCGCTCCGCGTGGAGTCGATCATCGCAAAACTGATCTTCAGACTGTCGTACGCATCCTGAATCGTCGGGAGCGGACGTTTTCTCCCTTTCAGGACCTCCGTGATGCTGTTCAGCTGGCAGAGAAGCGCCGAGCCGACATTCACCTCTTCCAGCTGCGCTCCGTCTGCGCGTTTTTTCAACTCCTCTTCCGGATTGATCCGTTTCGTTTCCCCGTCCGGGGTGTAGTGCGTGATCTCTCCCGTGCCGTCCATCACAAGAGCTCCGCGGTCGCCGTAGATCTCCATCCGCTCCGTGCTCCGGCCAAACCGCTGCCAGGAGCAGATCATGTTGCAGATCACGCCGCTTTCGTAATGGATCACCGCTGCCGCATAGTCCGCCGGAAGCGGCTGGTCCCGCGACAGAAGAAGACTGTCCGCATACACCCGCTTCGCCGAACCGAAATACCAGTTCGCAAGATCAATGTGATGCGCAAGCATGTCGATGATGACTCCGCCGCAGAGATCAAAATCCGTGAACCAGTCCCCCGGCATCCGCTTGTACTTCCCCAGCGTCAGATCCACGTTGCAGTAGCGGATTTTCCCGATGAGGCCTTCCGCAAGAAGCTCCTTCATCCGGATCGATTTCGCCATGTGCCGACGGACAAAACCCACTGTGAAGAGTTTGTCGTAATTGCGCAGCAGCTTCAGAAGTTCCTCCGCGCTTTCCGGCTGCCGGCAGAGCGCCTTCTCGCAGAAGATCGGCTTGTGCGCCGCAACCGCCGCCCGGATTCCCTCCGGATGACAGTAGGTCGGCGAGGTCACAATCACACAATCCACATCCGGAGAATTCGCCAGAGCTTCCGCGCTGGAATGGATCGTCGCTCCGTAATCCGCGTGCATCTTTTCCGCGGCTT
>DDJH01000192.1:20384-76577 GCA_002338895.1 Lentisphaeria bacterium UBA1829
CGGATTGATGTCGTAGACTCCGGAAACGGCGGTGTCGCGAATGCTCCTGGTCTGCGACGCATGTGCATTGCCCATGCGTCCGGCCCCGATAATGCCATAACGAATCATGTTTTTTCTCCTGTTTTTCCCTTATTTTGAGAGTGGCTGTTCGAAAAAAAAACTCATTCCGCTCGCGGAGAGGATCCGCTCCGGAGGCGTTCCCGGGAGAACTGTTCTCGGCCGCCGCACCAGACGGAAAGAGGGGTCCAGTCGCTGTCGGCAATCACAAAATCCGCAAAGAAACCGCTCCGCAGTTCGCCGATGCCGGAAAGTCCGAGGGAGCGGGCCTGATTGCTCCCCGCGCAGCGGATCAGTTCCGAATCCGGAAACAGATGCAGGGAACGAAGGCGTTTCAGACCGTCGCAGTATTGGAGCAGACTGCCGGCCACGCGTCCCGAAGGAAGGGTCGCTCTTCCTCCTCGGACGATCACATCCAGTCCGCCCAGCGTATAGTTCCCTTCCGGCATGCCGGAGGCCCGCATCGCATCCGTGATCAGGAGGATCCGTTCGGGACCCTTCAGCTTCAGAATGATCCGGAGCATCTCGTCGGTCAGATGAACGCCGTCGGCAATGATTTCCACAAAGACGTCGTCCGCCAGGAGCCCTCCGCCGACCATTCCCGGGTGCAGATGGTGAAGCGGTGTCATCATATTGCAGAAGTGGGTCAGATGTTTCATCCCCGCAATCCGCGCCTGCTGGAAACAGTCGAAATCCGCCGTGCTGTGTCCGCCCGAGGGCATGATCCCCGCTTCCGCAAGGCGGCGCGTGAACTCGATGCCTCCCGGAAGTTCCGGCGAATAGGAGATTTTCCGGACCGGACAGATCGCGTTCCATGCCTCCACTTCGGAAAAATCCGGGGCGCGCAGATAGGCCGGATTCTGCGCGCCCGCTCCTGCCGGATTGAAGAACGGGCCTTCCAGATGAAGACCCAGCGGACGGCCGAATTCCGGATGGGCGATGTAACGGGCCGCCGTCCGGCAGATTCGGGTGATCGAATCGCCGCTCAGACTCAGGGTCGTGATCAGAAAGGAGGTGACTCCCTCCGAGAGCTTGCCGCGCGCGATCGTGCGGAAGCCCTCTTCGTCCGCATCGGAGAAGTCGCAGTTGTCGCGTCCGTGAAAGTGAATGTCGAAAAAACCGGGAAGAAGGGTTTGGCCTTCCAGGTCGACGATCCGGTCGGCCGGAATGTCGGCTTCCCCGTCCGGGAAGAGTCCGTCGATCCGGTCGCCGTCGATCCGCATCGATCCGCGGGGAAGTTCCAGTCCCGCCGTGAGAATCCTTGCATTGCGAAACAGGGTCTTCATCGCTCAATCCAGCTGAATGACATCGGTGCAGTAGACGATTTCCGAATCCGCCTTCTCCAGAAGATAGGACGCCGGAAGCTCCGGAGTCGGCCTCCCGTGAAGAATGGTTTTCAGCGGCGCCTCCTGTTCCGGAAAACAGGCGAGCAGAAGAAGATGTTTCGATGCAAGAATCTGCTTCATCCCCATGGTGACCGCCCGTTTCGGAACGATGTCTTTCCCATCGGCGGTCAGACGGCGGTTGGTGGCCAAGGTCAGCTCCCGGAGCTGGATCACCCGGCTCGGAAGCGCGGCAAACGCCTCCGCGGAAATTTCCGTCTCCTTCATCGGTTCATTGAAGGCGATGTGACCGTTGAAGCCGATGCCGAGAAGCTGAAGGTCGGTCCCGCCGGCTGCTTCCAGCTCCCGGTCGAATTCCGCCGGATCGCGCGGATCGGGAAAGTGGATGTTCGCTTCCCCGAAGCCGAGCGCGGGATCCAGGCGCCGGAACAGATTCTCCGTCATATACTTCCGGTAGCTGAGGGGATGGGTGTACGGAACAGCCGAGGTCGTCCCGTCCACATATTCGTCCAGATTGTAGGTGTGCAGAAGGTGCAGGGGAATGCGGTTTTCGTTCAGCTTTTCCNNATCGTAAAGGCGGATCATCGTGTTGCCGGTCGCAAGACCGAGGTTGAAACGTCGACCGCTCCGGATCCCGTCGGCGACGGCCCGGTAGATCTTTTCCGCTCCTAGGCGGCTCATCGATTCATAATTTTCCACTTTTATCCAGTTCATGATCGTCTCCCGTTTGTAATTCTTTATCTTTATTATACATTAAAATAAAGGGAAAAACATACACACTTCATGCAAAGAAATACACTTCTGGTGCGAAAATGAAATACTACGAGGGAATTGATTTCGCTCTGGCCGATGTCCAGTTCGGGTCCCGGAACTGCAAGCGGACCTATCCGTTTTACTGCGGTCTCCAGCTGGTCTACGCGGGGGAGATCGCGCTGGCGGTCGACCGGAGAAGAGAGGAGAGACGAAAGGGGCCGCTGGTGTTCCTGACATCGCCGGAGCATTATTACGAATATTCTTCCCCCGGTCTTCTGGCGCGCGATCACTACTGGGTCTGCTTTTACGGACCGAAGGTGGAGATGTACCGGGAGGGAGGACTGTTCCGGATCGATCCCGATCAGCCGTTCTACCATCTCCGTCAGCCGGAGCTGTTCCGGGAGAAGATGGAGGAGCTGATCCGGATCGTTCAGAGCGGACGCGAACATGACCGGGCGGTCTGCCTGCTCGAAACGCTCCTGTTTACCGTTCAGGCCGATGCGGAAAGCGCTCCGGAAGAGACGGATTATTACCGGGAACGGTTCGCGGAACTCATGGCACGGATTGCAAAATGCCCGGAGAAAAAGTGGGACTTTGAAGAGGAGGCACGGAAAATGAGTGTCAGTCTGAATCATTTCAACCGTCTGTTCCGGAAGTATCACCAGACGTCGCCGCACCACTGCGTGATCCGGGCAAGAATGCGGAAAGCCGCCGAACTGCTCCTGAATACGAATGCGTCCGTGGCGGAGATCGCTCTGGCGGTCGGACTGGAAAACGAATTTTACTTTTCCCGTCTTTTTAAAAAGAGATTCTCGCTTCCCCCCAGCGGATACCGCAGGGAGTTCCGCGGTGGATGATCTGCATGAAAAATGCATCTCCTTGCATGAATCGTATATTCCATCCGCTCTTTTCCGGTGTATAATGAATGCAGGTTAACATCCAGAAGGAGGATTGCTTTCATGTGGAAAACAGATGAACTGGGAATCGGTGTGATGGTGCGCTTCGGGGTGCCGCCGGAGGAGAGTTTCAGAAGACTGCATTCGTTCGGACTGCGGAACTGTCAGTTCGCGGGCGTGCCGGATTCGTATCTCTACGGGGAGGTGGGGCGGAGGAACACGCTCGAACTGAAAAAACGGATGGAACGCGAAAAGATCGCAAGCTGTTCAGTGTTCTGCTCGTTTCCGGATCAGGACTGGAAACGCGGCCGGGAAACCGTCGGGCTGACTCCGCCGGCAACCCGCGCTGAACGGATCGCCCGCGCATGCCGGACCGCGGACTGGGCAAAAGAGATGGAAATTGAACAGATCGCCATTCATGTCGGCTATCTCCCGGAAGATCCGGAGAGCGGGAACTACAAAAGTTTCATCCGGACCATGCGGGCGTTCACTCAGTTCCTTGAAGCCAACGGACAGTGCCTTGCGTACGAGACCGGGCAGGAGCCCCTGGATCTCCTGATCCGGATCATGACGGAGATCGGCACCGCCAATCAGCGGATCAATTTTGACCCCGCAAATCTTCTCTACTACAACAACAACGACCCCATGGAGTTCGTGGAAGCCCTTTCCGACCGCATCGTTCATATCCATTGCAAGGACGCGGTCCGCCCGCAGTCGGGATGCGAATTCGGCCATGAGACCCGTCTTGGAGAAGGCGGAACAAATTTCCGCGAACTCTTCCGCCGTCTGTATGCAAAAGGGTATCGCGGACCGCTGACCATCGAACGCGAAATCGGCGCAGGCGAGGAACTCGACCGGGATATCCGTCATGCAATCCGTCTGCTCGAAGAGCTGAAACACGAGTGCGGCGCCTCCTGAGCTCTGCCGTTTTCCCTGCCCGGTGCCTTCCATGCGGAACGCTCATTCGTGCGGAAAGAGTCCTGATCGGCTGGATGCTTCCGACGGTAAAAAGCGTTCCCGCATCGGGCGGGGCTGGGAAAATCGTTCTGCTGAGGATGTCCTGCCGCTTCCTGTGTTTTGCCGGATCTTCTCTTCCATCTCCATCCGGATCGGCCGGGGAGTCTGAAAGAACAGATCCTTTCGCGTTTATCGCCTGAAACAGGCCGGGACGGAAACGATGCGGGGAACCGCCGGAGGCCGGATCCCGTCCCGGAGACTCTTTCCTTTGAGTTCTCTCTCCACCCGGATTCCGCGGGCGGGGAGGCTGTGTTTTTTTTCGCGATTTTTTCGTAACGGGCGAACCTTCGCCGGAAAAGCTGGTCTAAAAACTGGATGGAGGTGACCGTGATGGAGTGGAAAAAAATCGACTGGAAAAAGTCCTTGAACAATTTCCTGTTCCCGAATCTGAATCGCAGATTCGCGCTGCGGCTGATCGCGGTTGTCCTGTTCTGTGTGCTGTTTTTCAAATTTGTCTGCAAGCCGGTATGGCTCTCCGGCGGAAGCATGGAGCCGAATTATCACTCCGGAACGCTGAACTTCTGCTGGACGCCGACATACTGGTTCCGATCCCCGCGCGCCGGGGATGTGGTGGCCCTCCGCTACGAGGGGGACCGCGTGATGCTGCTCAAACGGATCGTCGCAGGGGAGGGGGATGTGGTCGAATTCCGCAACGGAACTCTGCTGGTCAACGGAGAGCCGAAACTGGAGCCGTATGTGAAATTCAATCAGGGAGAATGGAATCTGCCGCCGCGGAAAGTGTCCGCCGGATATGTCTATGTGGTCGGGGACAACCGCGGAATGCCCATCGAACAGCATAAGTTCGGGCAGATCCGGAAATCCCGCATTCAGGGGACTCTGCTGTTATGAAATCAAAAAAAATCCGCATCCTGATTTTGATGATTGTCCTGGTTGCAATCGGGACGATCGGGTATTTCCTCTTCGCGTCGGAAAAGGATGATGTGCTGATCCGCCGCCGGTTCAGCGAACTGTCGGAGACGGTTCGGAAGACCGGAAACGAAGGGTTGCTCGTCTCGCTGGAGAAGGCAAAGACCGCATCCAGGTTCTTCGACGATTACTGCACACTCAAACTGGAGCAGATCCCGCAGGGGGTCGGCGTGATGTCGCGCGAGAACGTGGCGTCGAACACCGCGCTGCTGAGAAAGTACTTTCGCAGCATGCACATCTCCTTCTACGATATGGAGATCCGCCTCGATCCGGGCGGCGACAAGGCAAGCGCCTCCTTCACCGCCGTCTTCAAGGGAAACGGACAGGGCGGACGTATCGAGGAGCCGAGGGAAATGGACGCAGGGCTCGTCAAGAAAGACGGTCTCTGGCTCATTCAGACTCTCGCGTTTCGCGATGTGATTCAGAAGTGATCCGCTTTCCCTCCCGTCGTTCCTTCCGGCCGAAATGCGCCGACGGCGGGTACTGCGCGTACTGCTTGAAAATCCGCGAAAAATGAAACTGATTTTCAAAGTGCAGAAAATCGCTCACCTCTTTGATCTTCCGATCCGGACGGCTGTTCAGAAGCTGCTGCGCCCGCCGGATCTTGTATTTCAAAAACGCCTTCCGCGNNAGACCGAAAAGAGCCGTTGTCAGGCGGTTCAGAGAGCTCCGGCTCATCCCCGTCTCCCGGCAGAGCGCATCCAGCGACGGCATCCCGGTCACGTTCCGCTCGAAAATCCGGATCAGATGCAGCGCCGCCTGATTGCTCTGAACCCCCGTCCGGAACAGCTCCGAAAGACGCGACGGCGGATAGGCCGAAATACATTTCCAGAAAATCGCCCGGAACAGCGAATTGCAGAGATGGAATGTCTCCGGTCCTGACACCTTCCGCACCTCCCTCCAGAGAAGAGCGCTCACCGTCTCCAGCAGTTCCGGATCGGGAATCCTCTCCACCTGCAGCTGCGGCGGCAGTCCCTCCGCAAACAGATTCTCCAGCGGCGCCGCCGAATCCCCCCGCATCAGAAAGTGAAACGTGTGATACGGCGATTCCGTGGACAGAAGATCCTGATGCCGCTGGTAGGCGTGAATCAGGAGAAATTCCCCCTTCCTCACTTTGACCGGCTGATCGTCCAGCAGGCAGCGGTAGGTCTTTTCCTGCGGAAGAATCATCTCGTAATCCGGCGAGGCATGAACCCGGTAGAAGGCGTTCCGGATCGGCTGAACCTGTTGATAATTCACGTAAAACGGCTGAAACACTCCGTCTCCCCGTTCCGTTTCCCGATAGGTCTCGCCCTGTTCCATTCGAACGAAATCCAGAATGCCCGGCATTGGAAAATCCTCTTCCTGTTTCCGATGGTTTCCCGCGTCCGTTTCCCGCGGGGGCTTTCGGAAATACTATATCTGCACTTCCCCGCATTGCAAGGCGTTTTTGGGAAAAACAGATATATTTTGGCCTTTCCGGATATATCGGATCTCCTCTTCCCGGGGTACATTTCGGACAACCGAAAAAAAGGAGTATGGCAGTCATGGATACAACACCGTCGTTTCTGAAACGCTGTGCGGAAAATCCGATTCTTTCCGCAGCCGACATCCCGTATGACGCTTCGCTGATTTTCAACGCGGGGGTCACAAAATACAATGGGAAATATGTGATGGCCTTCCGAAACGACTACGGATCGAAAGAGGAACAGTGGCGGGAATGCGTCGCAAAGAAAAAGGATCGAATGCCCCCTCTGAAAACATCCATCGGACTGGCGCTCAGCGACGACGGAATCCACTGGACGCCGGGTCCGAAACCGGTCTTTGTCCTGGAGAGCGATGAGATTTTCCGCGCCTACGATCCCCGCCTGACCGTGGTCGATGGAGAGCTCCTCATGTGCTTTGCGGTCGATACCCGCCACGGACTCCGCGGCGGAATCGCACGGACCGACGATTTCGAATTGTTTGAAATCCTCTCTCTTTCCGCTCCCGACAACCGCAACATGGTGCTCTTCCCGGAAAAGCTCGACGGGAAATATCTCCGTCTGGAGCGTCCGCTCCCCGTTTACAGCCGCGGCGGCGGAGAACAGTTCGACATCTGGTTCTCCGACTCCCCCGATCTGCGCTACTGGGGAAATACACAGCTCGTGCTCGGTGCGGAACAAGTCCCGTTCGCCAACGCGAAGATCGGTCCGGCAGCCCCCCCGGTGAAGACTCCGGAAGGGTGGCTGACAACCTTCCATGCCGTCCGGATCGTCGAAGAAGAACTCGATTCGTGGCACACCGGATGGCACAAAAAATATCTCGCGGGACTCATGCTTCTGGATCGGAAGGATCCCTCAAAGGTGATCGCAATGGGCGAGTTCCCCCTGATCGTGCCGGAAACTCCCTATGAACGTCACGGCTTCCGCGGCGATGTGATCTTCACCGGCGGAATGATCCTGGAGGAGTCCGGTGAGGTGAAAATCTACTACGGCGCCGCCGACAGCGTGGAGTGCCTCGCAACCGCATCTCTGGCGGACCTGCTCGCGTTCTGCAAGCCCCTTTGAGAAACGGAATCCCCGCGGCGGAAGCTCCTCTTCTCCGGAGTTCCCGCCGCCGTTCCCTTCCTCCGGACAAGAAGAAAATGAAACGGGAAAAATCACGTTTTTTTGACGGAAGAAGTTGAAAAAAACGAAGTTTGGTTTCATATTATTTAAAATTGCCCGTTTCAGAAAACGGCAGTTTTTCCATCTTCCTGTATTCCAGAATGATACAATAAAAGTTCAGAGAAAGGGAACGGAACAAAACATGATGAAATGGTCAGGAATTCTGTCGGGTGTTCTTGCAACGGGAACACTGGCCGCCCAGAACCCGGTCGGAACAGCGGTCGCCACCGCGGGAAAACAGCTTTCGGAAATGCCGGTCAGCGGAATTACTCCGCTCTGGTGGATCGCGCCGATCTGCGCTCTGATCGCTCTCGCGGCGGCTTTCGTCTGCTACCGCATGATGATTGCGGCGCCGAAGGGAAACGCCAGAATGGAGGAGATTGCAGGGTATGTCCGCGAAGGTGCCATGGCTTATCTGAAACAGCAGTATTCCAGAGTCGGAATCGTCTTTGTGATTCTGTTCGTGATTTTCCTGGTGCTGGCCATCTTCAAGGTGCAGAATCCGTTTGTGCCGGTCGCTTTCCTGACGGGAGGATTCTTCTCCGGACTGTGCGGTTTCCTCGGAATGAAGACCGCCACGGCGGCTTCCAGCCGGACCGCTCAGGGAGCAAGCGAAAGTCTCAACCGCGGACTCCAGGTCGCATTCCGCTCGGGCGCGGTGATGGGACTGGTGGTGGTCGGATTCGGACTGCTCGACATCACGGCCTGGTACCTGATTCTGGATAAGCTCGTTTACTCCGCCGAACATATGCGCGACGGACTCAGTTTTCTCGGCCTTCAGCTGGTCGCCCCCGGTTTTGATCCGGAACACCGGCTCATGGAGATCACAACGACCATGCTGACATTCGGAATGGGCGCTTCCACCCAGGCGCTGTTTGCGCGCGTCGGCGGCGGAATCTACACGAAGGCGGCGGACGTCGGAGCGGATCTCGTCGGAAAAGTCGAAGCCGGAATCCCGGAAGACGATCCCCGCAATCCGGCCACGATCGCCGACAATGTGGGAGACAACGTTGGCGATGTCGCCGGAATGGGCGCCGATCTGTATGAATCCTACTGCGGTTCCATTCTTGCCACCTCCGCGCTCGGTGCCGCTCTTCCCGCTGTGGCCGGGCATCTGACGCAGACGGATATTGTCAGCCGCGTCAACGCCCCGCTGATTATCGCCGGAATCGGAATCATCCTTTCGATCATCGGAATCTTCTCGGTCCGCTGCAAGGAGGGGTCCAGCATGATGACACTGCTGAAGGCGCTCCGGACCGGAACGTGGGGAAGCTCCATTCTGATCTTGATCGCCTGCGCGGTGCTGGCCGCGTGCGACATCATCTCCTGGGGAATCTTCGGAGCGGTGGTCTCCGGGCTGATCGCCGGAGTGGTCATCGGCTACTCCACCGAGTACTACACGTCCGACGAGTACAAGCCGACCCGCGAGCTCTCCGCTCAGGCCCAGATGGGTCCCGCAACCACGATCATCGACGGTCTGGCTCTCGGAATGCTCTCCGCCGGAATTCCGGTTCTGGCAACCGTGATCGCGATCATCTGTTCGTACGGTTTCGCCGGCGGGTTCCTCACGATTGCCGAAGGCGGCGGAACGATTCATGGACTCTACGGAATCGGATTTGCCGCAGTCGGAATGCTCGCAACACTCGGAATCACGCTGGCGACGGACGCATACGGGCCGATTGCCGACAACGCGGGCGGAAACGCGGAAATGTCACATCTGCCTCCCCAGGTCCGGGAGCGGACCGATGCGCTGGATATGCTCGGAAACACGACCGCTGCAACCGGAAAAGGGTTCGCCATCGGATCGGCGGCTCTGACCGCGATGGCGCTGCTCGCCGCGGAAATTCAGGAGGTCGAAATCTGGGGACGCAAGTTCAATGTCTTCGATCGCGCCCTTCTTGCCCGACTCGATGATCAGATGGTCGACAATATTGCCGCGCTGACCCAGGCGTACAATATCAACATCATGAATCCGTTCCTGCTGTGCGGACTGTTCATCGGGGCGATGATGGCGTTCGTGTTCTGCGCGCTGACGATGAAGGCGGTCGGCCGGGCCGCCGGAAGCATGGTGGAGGAGGTGCGCCGCCAGTTCCGGGAAATTACTGGAATCATGGACGGAAAGGCAACGCCGGATTATGCGCGCTGCGTGGAGATCTCGACACGGGGAGCGCAGAGGGAAATGATGCTGCCGTCGCTTCTGGCGATTATCACGCCGGTGGCAACGGGACTGCTGCTGGGGGTCGCCGGACTGATGGGACTGCTCGCAGGAGGACTGGCGGCCGGCTTCTCCCTGGCCTGTCTGCTGAACAATGCGGGCGGAGCGTGGGATAATGCGAAAAAGCATATCGAGAAAGGAAACTACGGCGGAAAGAAGCTGGCGGACGGATCCAAAAACCCCGTTCACGGGGCGGCGGTGATCGGCGATACCGTCGGCGATCCCTGCAAAGACACGTCGGGTCCTTCGCTGAACATCCTTGTCAAACTGATGAGCATGGTGGCGATTGTCTTCACGCCGGTGATCGTGAAGTTTTCGCCGATGATTCAGGAGTTCCTCCATATCGGAATCAAGCCCTGAGAGACTGCGATTCGGCGCGGACCGATCTCCGTATCTTTCAAGCCGTCCGGAATTTTCCCGGACGGCTTTTTTTTTGAGGATTTGAAGGAAAAAAGATGGATGAATTTTCTGAAAAATACTTGTAAAATACACTCTGTACGATATATTATTTAGAAAGCTGTATAATAAGGAGGTTTGAAATGTCTCTGGTGCAGCGGGATCTGATCGGGTACATACTTCATCTGGCGCGGAATATCGAACGGATGTGCGACCGCTATGCGCGTGATACCGGGGTGACCGGTTGCCAGAGCCGGCTGCTGTGCTTTCTTTCCATTACGACTCTGGAGCAGGAGATTTATCAGAAGGATATCGAAGAGGAGTTCGGAATACGTCCCTCGTCGGCGACGGGGCTGCTCCAGGCGCTGGAACAGCAGGGATTTGTCCGTCGGGAGCCCGTCTCGCGGGACGGACGGCTGAAAAAGGTGATTCTGACCGAGAAAGCGCGCGAGATCCAGGCCCGGACCGTGGCTCATTACAAAGAGGCGCTCCGGCATCTTCAGGGACCGCTGAGCCGAATGGAACTTCAAAACTTCATGAAGATCTGTTCCGGCATTGCCGAACGCGCCGGACAGGCATGACAAACACAGGAAAATGGAGAGAAAATCGTTCAGATTGTGAAACGGAAAGGTTTGTTTCCTAACTAACAAGGAAACCGGAATACGATGGTGACGGTAATCACAACGGAGAAAGGAAAATNNCGGGTTGCTGTGGCGGGAACGTTCAATCATTGGAACCCGGAGGAACTGTGGATGTCAAAGGCGGAAGGGGAAGAGTGTTATCGCTGCAAAGTGGAGCTGGTGCCGGGAATTTATGAATACTGCTTCATCCTGGATGGAGCGTGGTTCATGGATCCGGAGAATCAACGGTTCGTCGCAAACGAATTCGGAACAATGAACAGTATACTTGAAATCCAATAACGGAAAACAGAGGTGAAGATGATGAAGGCATTGGCAGAGAAAATGATGATCGCCGTGGTCTGCGGGGCTGCGGCGTTTGAGGTTTGCGCGGCATCCGTTCCGGCGGTCCGCGTGGAGAAGTCGACGGATATATCCCATTCGGAGGCAAAGACCTATGTCGGGACAGTCGCCGCATCCGAGACGGTGGACATCGTCGCCCGGATCAACGGTGTGATGTGGAAATCCGCATTCAAGGAGGGAAGCATCGTGAAGAAAGGGGATCTCCTCTTCCTCATTGAAGACACCATCTACAAGGAGAATGTCGATGCGGCGAAGGCCACCCTCAAACAGACCCAGGCGGAACTGACATACGCCCTCAAAGAGAAAAACCGTTATGAAAAACTCTACAAGACCAACGCCACCGCTCAGACCACCTATGAAAACGCGGTCCGCACCTATCTGGTCAACGAAGGAAAGGCTGAAGAAGCTCAGGCCAATCTGATCCTGGCGGAAAACAACTTCTCCTACACCAAGATCTATTCGCCGCTCTCCGGACGGATCGGCCGGAACATTTACAGCGAAGGCAACTACATCACGCCGGAAAAGGGAACGCTTGCCACGATCGTCCAGTTCGATCCGATTAACATCCGCTTCTCCATGAGCGAGGCGGATTATTTCCGTTATTCATCCGGCGGGCAGTTCTCCTCCGGCATGCTGGAGATCATCCGCGCGGACGGAAAACCCTACAAGGGGAAAATCCGCGTGGATTTCGTGGACAACCAGATCGATTCCAAAACCGGTACGCTGATGATTCAGCTGGTGGGGGAAAACCCGGATATGGAGCTGATCCCCGGCGGTTATGTGATGGTGAAATTCAGCGAGAAGTTTAAAACGCCGTATCCTTCCGTCAGCGTGACCTCTCTGATGACGGACGGGAAAAACCATTATGTGTATGTGGTCGGACCGGACAACAAGGTGGAACGGCGCAATATTCAGATCGGGCCTCAGGTGCAGGATCGCCAGGTGGTGACGTCCGGACTGAAGACCGGTGAAACGGTCGTGGTCGGGGGAATCCACAAGGTGAAACCCGGAGACAAGGTCAATCCGGTGACGGAAGTGAAAAAGTAAGGAGCGGGAATCTATGTTTTCAGCAATTTTTATCAGACGTCCGCGGTTTGCGCTGGTGATCTCGCTGTTCCTGATGCTGGCGGGAATCCTCTGCGTCAACAAACTGCCGATTGCGGAATATCCGCAGGTGTCGCCGCCGACCGTCATGGTGATGGCCACGTACCCCGGCGCGAGCGCGCAGGTGATCGCGGACACGGTCGCATCTCCGCTGGAATCCGAGGTCAACGGAATCGAGGACATGGTCTACTACTCCTCGCAGTCGGACAACCTCGGAAACTACACGCTGACCCTGACCTTCAAATCCGGCGCGGATGAAGATATGGCGCTGGTCAACGTGAACAACGCCGTCAAACGCGCCGAACACGCGCTGCCCACCGACGTGGTCAACAACGGCCTGACCGTGGTCAAACGCTCCAGCGACATGCTGGCCACCATCGCCGTGTACAGCGAAAATCCGGAACATACACCGCTGTTCCTGAGCAATTATGTCAGCATTCATCTGAAGGACGCCATCGCGCGAATCGACGGCGTCGGCCAGGCCATCATCTTCGGCGAGCAGGATTACAGTATCCGGATCTGGCTGGATCCCTACAAGATGAAAGCCTATTCCATCAGCGATACCGATATCCGGAACGCCGTCGCCAGCCAGAACGTGCAGGCTGCGACCGGATCGGTGGGAACGGAGTCCAGCAGTCAGTGGATGCAGTTCAAAGTCGATGCCAAGGGGCGTCTCGCCACTCCGGAAGAGTTCGGGGAGATCATCATCAAGTCCGGAGAGAACGGTCGGCAGGTCCGCCTTTCCGACATTGCGAAAATCGAGCTCGGCGCGGAAACCTACAACAGTATCGGAACCTTCAACGGCCGTCCCTCTGTTCCGCTGGCCATCTTCAAGCTCAACGACGCAAACGCGCTGGAGATCATGAAGGATGTCAAGGCCGAACTGAACAAGCTCGAAGCCAATTTCCCGGACGGAATGAAATGGTCGATCGCCTATGATTCCACCAAGTTCGTGATCGTCTCGATGCAGGAGATCATTCAGACGCTGATTCTGACCTTCCTGCTCGTGGTGATTATCACGTATCTGTTCCTGCAGGACTGGAGAGCGACGATTATTCCGTCGGTGACGATCCCGGTTTCGCTGATCGGAACATTCCTCTTCCTCTATCTGCTGGACATGAGCATCAACACGCTGACGATGTTCGCGCTGATCCTGGTGATCGGATCGGTTGTGGACGACGCCATCTGCGTGACGGAGAACTGCACACGTCTGATCGACGAGGAACACCTGTCGCCGTTTGACGCCGCCATGAAGTCGATGCAGCAGCTGACCGGCGCTCTGATTGCCACCACGCTCGTGGTCGTCGCCATCTACATGCCGATCATGTTCTACGGCGGAATGGTGGGAACCATCTACAAGCAGTTCGCCGTGACCATGTGTATCGCACTCTGTCTTTCGACGGTGAACGCGATGACCTTGAGTCCGGCGCTCTGCGCCCTGGTGCTCCGGCCGAGCAAGACGCCGCGCGGATTCTTCCGGCTGTTCAACATCGGACTGCACTGGACGCGCAGCACCTATCTGGCGGTCGGCGGTCTGCTGGTTCGCAGAGGTCTGCTGACGATCGTGCTGTTTGCGCTGATTCTGTTCGGCAACTACTATTTCTTCAACCGTCTCCCGTCGGCGTTTCTCCCGACCGAGGACAAGGGTACGCTCTTCTGCGAAGTGACGTTGCCTTCGGGTGCCACGCTGCCGCGGACCGAGGCGGCGCTGAAGGATGTCTCGGACCTGATTCAGAACCATCCCGGCATCGAGAGCATTATGACAATTCCCGGACGGAGTCTGACCGCGGGCGAAGGTGAAAACCTCGGTCTTCTGATTGTCAATCTCAAAGACTGGGCGCAACGCTCGACGCCGGAAACGAAGATCACGGCGATTCAGTCGGATATCCTCCAGCGCTGCGCAGTGCTGCCGGATGCCTCGGTCAATGCGTTCGTGCCGCCCGCCATCATGGGACTCGGCGCAACCGGCGGCGTGACCTTCTCGCTGCAGGCAACCGGTGATCAGACGTCGCAGGATATCGCGCAGACAACCAACAATCTCCTCTCGCGGATCATGGAGACCGGAAAAGCCATCTATGCGTTCACCTCCTTCGACGCCAACACCCCGATGCTCTATCTTGACATCAACCGGGCGAAGGCCGAAGCGATGAATGTCCCGATCAACTCCATCTTCAATGCGTTGCAGAGTCAGCTCGGATCCTACTACATCAACGACTTCAACAAGTACGGAAAAACCTACAAGGTCAAAATCCAGCTGTCGAAGGAGCTGCGCGAAAATCTCAACGTGATCGACCAGCTCCATGTGTCCAGCAACGACGGAACCGAAATTCCGCTGAGCGCTCTGGCCTCTCTGAAATGGACCCTCGGTCCGCGGCAGGTCGAACGTTTCAACATGTTCCCCTCCGCGTCGATCAATACGCAGAGCGTGCCTTCGTTCAGTTCCGGTGAGATGATGGCGCTCCTGGAGCAGCTGGTTCAGAAGAATCTCTCCAAGGATTACCAGATCAGCTGGACGGATATGAGCTATCAGGAGAGTCAGAACGAAGGAAAAATCGTCAGTCTGCTGATGGTCTCGCTACTGGTGGCGTACCTCTTCCTGGTGGCGCAGTACGAAAGCTGGACGATGCCGATTTCCGTCATGCTGTCGGTCGCCACGGCAACGCTGGGGGCGATCCTGGCGCTGAAGCTCGCCGGAATGTCGCTCGACATCTACTGCCAGCTCGGGTTGCTGATGCTGATCGGGCTGACCGCGAAAACCGCAATCCTGATGGTCGAATTCTCCAAGCTGGAGCGCGACAACGGCGCCTCGATCGCCGATGCCGCCCTCAACGGAATGCGGGTCCGTTTCCGGTCCGTGATGATGACCGCGCTCTCCTTCGTCATCGGCGTGTTCCCGATGGTCGTGGCGAGCGGCGCAGGCGCGGGAAGCCGGCAGTCGATCGGTGTGACAACCTTCTGGGGCATGCTCGTTGCAACCATCCTCGGAATGATGTTCATCCCCGGTCTCTATACGATCTTCCAGAGGGCGGCGGAGTCCGTCTCCGGATTCTTCCACAGAAAGAGTTCCGCGGAGGTCGGAAAGACCGTTTCAGAGTGATCCGCTCCGCAGCGTGATCAGAACCACTTCCGGCACCACTCCGCTCCGGATCCGGAGCAGACTGGTGCCGATTCCTGAAGTAAGATAGATCCGGCGTCCTTTCCGCTCCTCCAGTCCGCGGAGCAGCCCGAAGCGGGAATAGACCACGGGCGCTCCGAAAAACGGAAGAACAATCTGCCCGCCGTGCGTGTGTCCCGCAAACGACAGAAGGGGTGGGCGCTTGACGGAGAGAAAACGATCCGGATAATGCGTCAGAAGGAAAAAGTCCGCATTGTTTCCCGGGTCCGGCAGAAACGTCAGATCGTAGTCGGGATTGTGCTCCGCAAGTCCCGCGACAAACAGAACGGCCTCCCCCCGGCGGATCGGGGAGGCGGCATTTTCCAGAACATGGATCCCCTGCCGCTCCAGCGCCGATTCCAGAGCGGGGATCCCGATTTTCCGGTCATGATTGCCGAAAACGGCAAACACCCCGTCCCGCGCCTTCAGACGGCCGAGCTCCTCCGCCGCACGGTTCACTTCCCCCTTATAACCGGGGATATTGCCTTCCACAAAGTCGCCGAGAAGAAACACCGCATCGGGCTGAAGAGCGTTGGAAAGCTCCACCGCCCGCTGAAGAAGGGTTCGGTCTCTGCGGCCGGTTGTCAGGTGAAAATCACTCATGACGGCGATCCGGAAGCCGTCAAAAGCGTCCGGCAGTCCGGGCAGAACGACACTCTTCCGGACCGGACGCAGTCTGTCCGTTTCCAGAAACACCGCATGGCCGAGCGCAAAGGCTATCCACAGAACGGGAAGAAGCAGCAGAAACAGCCACGCCCAGCCCGGTCGGCGGAAGGGGCGTTTCCGCTCTTCCCCGGACGGATTATTCCTCAAATTCCGACGCCATCTCATGGAGAGTTCCCGCCGCAATATGCTCACGGATTCTCCGGGTCAGATCCATGAAATAGTGGATGTTGTGCAGCGTGATCAGACGGATCCCCAGAATCTCATTGACATTCAGAAGATGGCGGATGTACGCCTTGGTGAAATGGGTGCAGCAGTAGCACGAGCAGGTCGGATCGACCGGCGAGAAATCCTCGCGGTATTTTCCCGCCTTGACCGGAATGGTCTTCCCGCCCCGGACAAACGCCGAGCCGTGCCGGGCCAGACGGGTCGGCATGACGCAGTCGAACATGTCGATTCCGCGCCGGACCCCTTCGTAAATCTGCTTCGGCGTGCCGACTCCCATCAGATAGCGCGGTTTCTCCTTCGGAAGGAGCGGCGTGACCCATTCCAGACATTCAAACATGGTCTCTTCGGGTTCGCCGACGCTGAGTCCGCCGATGGAGTAGCCGTCGAATCCGATCTGAACGAGCTCTTTTGCCGAGCGTTCCCGCAGATCCCGGAAGGTGGATCCCTGAACGATGCCGAAGAGCATCTGGTGATCCTTCAGCTTCTGTTCCCGGGACATCCGTTCCCAGCGGAGCGTCACGTCCAGCGACTTGGCCGCCTGCTCGTAGGAGCAGGGGAAGGGCGTGCATTCGTCGAACGACATCACCACGTCCGACCCCAGCGCCCGCTGGATCGCCATCGNNACCTGAAATCCTCCGCTGTCGGTCAGAATCGGATGGTGCCAGTCCTCAAACGCATGAAGCCCTCCCGCCTTCTCGATCAGCTCGGGACCGGGACGCAGAAACAGGTGATAGGTGTTCCCCAGAATAATCTGGACATTCAGCTCCTCCAGTTCGCGGGGAGACATCGCCTTGACCGTCCCCCGCGTCCCCACCGGCATGAAAACCGGCGTGTTGACAACCCCGTGGGCGGTTTTCAGCCGTCCCAGCCGCGCCCCGGAGGCGGGATCCTGATGCAGAAGTTCAAAGTTGTCCATCTTAGAGCACAAGCATTTGCTGTTTGACGTTTCGGATCTCTTCCGCCGTGGAGCCGAGCGCCGCGGCAAGTGCAAAGGCAAATTCAAACGCCGCTCCCGGACCTTTCCCGGTCACCACTCCGCGATCCGTCTCGGTCCGCTCTCCCGTGTAGGCCAGGCCGGGCGCCATCTGCTCCGAGCCGGGATACCCCGTGATCCGCCGTCCCCCGGTCAGGCCCGCCTTGTGAAGAACGATCGGCGCCGCGCAGATCGCCGCAACCGTTTTCCCCGCCGCGTGCATTTCGCGGAGACGGCGGATGACCAGGTCGCAGTCGCGCAGATTCGTCGCTCCCGGAAGTCCGCCGGGAAGAACGAGCGCGTCGAGTCCCTCCGCAGGAAGATCGCCGAGAAATGCCGGCGCCTGCACCGGAAAACCGTGCGAGCCATGGACTACACCCGGTTTGATCCCCGCAAGAACAACGTCATAGCCCAGACGTTTCAGAATGTCCGACGGCGCAAGAGCTTCAATTTCCTCAAATCCGTCGGCAAGCACAACAGCAACTTTTTTCATAAGGTCCTCCTGTATAGTTCAAGTTGTTCCGGAAGCCGTTCGCGCGCCCGGGCGCAGGTCTCCCGGAGCTGGGGCAGTTCGAGCGGACACTCGTTCAGTCCGTCGATCAGCAGCTCCAGGCACGGCTCCGCATAATCCAGATACCGCATCTTCCCTTTTGTCAGCGAAAGGAATCCGTACGCCCCCAGCGCCTGCATGTTTCTCTGCAGCGAGGCCGCCAGATAATGACGCCGGAACTCCTCCTCCGATAGCGGATAATCCAGCGCCTGAAGCGCCTCCCGGTATTCTCCCGCCAGTTCCTTGCGCATCGCCGGGGGAATGCTCATATAGGGATCCCGGAGCAGCGACGCAAGATCATAGGCAAACGGCGCCAGCCGCGCCCCCTGATAATCCACAAACCGGATCCGCCCCTCGTGCAGAAGAATGTTCTGCGACTGGAAGTCCCGGTGAATCAGCAGATACGGACTGCGTTCGTTCTCCCCCGCCAGTTCCAGAAGTTCCGCATCCAGACGGCGGTTCGCCTCTTCCGAAATCTCCAGTCCGCAGAGACGGCGGAAAAAGTTCTCCCGGCAGTAGGAGGTCTCCCACAGCAGCATCGGGCGCGTGAACACCCGGATCTCCTGCGAGTCCTTGTCCAGCGCCGAGGTCCCGCGGATCTGAAACTCCGCAAGCGTTCGCACAATCTGGCGATACAGCTCCCGGTGTTCGAGCTCATGTCCGTGCGCAATTCCGTGAATCGTCTGATCGCCGAGGTCCTCCATCAGAACCGTGCAGCTTTCCGCATCGGTTTCGTACAGCTCCGGCGTGAAGAGCCCGTTCCGGTTGAAGAACTTCCCGAGCGTGACAAACCGCCCGTAGTCCGGATCGTTCCGGTTCGAAATCATCAGAATCCGCGACGGTTCCCCGGGACGGCTGAACCGGAGAAACTTCCGATCCGATCCCTGCTCCCTCAGCGAACGGATCCGCCAGTCGCGCGGAAGATCCTTCACAAAGGGCAGCTGCGAGACAAACCGCGTCTCCCTGTGAATCGCCCCCTGTTTCGTGATCACTTCCCACGCATGATACCCGGCCGGGACCACCGCTTCCGGGAGCACGATGCAGTTTTCCACTTCCGCGCCCCGCTGCACTTCCGCTCCGTCGCCGATTGCCGCAAAGCCGCTGAATTTTGTCTCCGGATCCACTTTGCAGTTTTTCCCCCGGCACACCGATTTCCCCAGCAGTCTGCGGTGAATGTCGAAATACTGCTGAAAGGATCCGATATCCGCCCAGAGTGCATCCGGACCCGGGAAGAATCCCCGCACCGGCTTCCCCGCTTCGATCGCCCGGACGATTCCGTCGATCAGCGAGCAGTTGCAGGGACTCTGCGGAAGATACTCGAAAATATCCCTCGAAAACGCCGCGACGCAGGCGTAGGTCATGTTCTTCGCTTCCGGACCGGCTTCCGCGTGCGGACGGCCCACGATGCTGCGGATCATTCCCTGTTCCGTGAGAACCCGGTTTTCGGGTCCGTCGATCAGCGCCATCGTCGCCGTCGCTCCGGATTGGCAGTGTTCCCGGATCAGTGCGGAGAGATCAAAATCCGTGACCGCATCGCAGTTGTGCAGCAGGAAGCACTCCCCGTCGGCGAGCAGCTCCTTCGCGTTGACAAGCGGACCGCCCGTTCCCAGAATCTCCGGTTCGTTGTACACCGTGACGCTGTCCGCAAATTCCGACTCCCGGATGCACCGTTCCACCTGCTCCGCGAGATGGTGCGTATTGACCGCGATCCGGTCCGCTCCCGCCTCTTTCAGCTTTTCCAGAATCCGGATCAGCATCGGCTTCCCCGCAATGGGAAGCAGCGGTTTCGGGATCTGATCGGTCAGCGGGGAGAGTCGGGACCCGTACCCCGCAGCCAGAATGATCGCATGGAATTTCATGGAGCCCTCCCGACTCAGTTGAGCTGGAGGGTCATCAGAAATTCGGCATTCGTCTTGATCTTTTTCATCTTGCCGATGATCAGCTCCATCGCTTCGACCGGCGGAACGCCGTTCATCGCTTTCCGGAGAGTCCAGACCCGCTGGAGTTCATCCGGATGGAGCAGAAGTTCCTCTTTCCGGGTTCCGCTCTGTTCAATGTTGATCGCCGGGTAGACGCGTTTGTCGACCAGGTGGCGGTCAAGGTGAAGTTCCATGTTGCCGGTTCCCTTGAACTCTTCAAAGATCACCTCGTCCATTTTGCTTCCGGTGTCGATCAGGGCGGTTGCGATGATCGTCAGGCTGCCGTGGTTTTCAATGTTCCGCGCGGCTCCGAAGAAGCGTTTCGGTTTGTGCAGCGCGTTCGCGTCCACACCGCCGGAGAGAATCTTGCCGGAGTGCGGCTGGAGCGTGTTGTACGCCCGCGCAAGACGGGTGATGGAGTCCAGAAGAATGACCACGTCTTTTTTGTATTCCACCAGGCGTTTCGCCTTTTCGATCACCATTTCGGCCACCTGGACATGCCGTTCCGGCGGCTCGTCGAATGTGGAGCTGACCACTTCCGCATCCACGCTCATTTTCATGTCGGTCACCTCTTCCGGACGCTCGTCGATCAGAAGAACGATCAGCTGCACTTCCGGATTGTTTTTCCGGATCGCATTGGCAATCTTCTGCATCAGAACGGTTTTTCCGGTTCGCGGAGGCGCAACGATCAGTCCGCGCTGTCCTTTTCCGATCGGCGTGACCAGATCCACCACGCGGGTGGAGAAGTTCTCCGGATCGTTCTCGAGAATCAGACGCTGCGTCGGGAAATACGGCGTCAGGTTGCTGAACGGAATGATGTCCCGCTTCTTCTCCGGCGGCTCATGATTGATGCTGTCCACTTTCAGCATCGCGAAGAAGCGTTCCTTCTCCCGCGGAGGACGGATCTGACCCGAAATGAAGTCCCCGGTCTTCACCGAAAAACGGCGGATCTGCGATGGACTCAGATAGATGTCTTCCGACGAGGGCAGATAGCTGTATGCCTGCGAACGCAGAAATCCGAATCCGTCGGGCAGAATCTCCAGGAATCCGCTTCCGTAGACCGCTCCGCTGCGCTCCGTCGTCACCCGCAGAATCTCAAAGACCAGCTTCGATTTCTCCAGCGCTCCGACTCCCTCGATCCCGAGTTCGCGCGCCATCACCGTCAGCTCCTGCATGGATTTTTCCTGCATATCCGTGATGTTCAGATCAGGCGCCTTTTCCCGGATCACCGGCACTTCCTGCGCCGTCTGATCCGGATTCTGTCCCTGCTGGTCGGCCGCAGTGCCCTGCGCTCCACCCGGATTCGTCCCGTTCGGATACTGCGCAGGGTACTGCGACGCCTGGTAGCGGTTTCCGTTCGGCACAAACCGGCGGTTGTTATTGTTGTTCCGGTTGTTGTAGCGGTTGTTGTTCTGCTGGTTGTTGTAGCGGTTGTTGTTCTGCTGATTGTTCCCGTTCCCCCCGAAGTGGCGGGGACGGAACTCTCCGTTTTCTCCGGAACGATTGTTGTTTTCCCGTCTCTGGAAATTGTTTTCCCGCTGCTGCGGCTCGTTGTTTTTCCNNCCGGGCCGGCTGCTGGGGTTCCCGCCGCGGAGCCGGTGTGTTTTCCGGTGCCGGCGTGTAGGCGGAGCCTTCCTCGTATGCGGTCTTATCCTCGTTCTGATAGGGTGCCGAGGTCGCGGAAGGTTCCACTGGAACCACGGTCGGCGGAATCAGAAGATCGGGCTGGACATTTTCCGGAATCGGCTCCGATTCCGTCTCCTGTGCGGACTCTTTCCGGCGGAGATTCTTCTTCGGCTGCGGCATCGGAATCGTTTCGGATTCCAGATTCAGCGTTCCGGCGGATTCCGGGGCGGGGTTGGAAGATTCCGGCTGATCGGTCTCTTTTCTCTGTCTCGGCCGTCCGCGTCCGCGCCGTTCCGTTTTCGCCGCGGGGTTCTGCACGGGATTCTCCTCCGGTCCGGACTGGACGTTCGGTCTGATTTCAGGTGCGGTCTCCGGCGGGGGAAGCTGCTGTTCGTTTTCGTTTTCCATGATGAAGAAGTTCTCCGGGGTAATAATTGTTTATGCCGTCTGAATTCCTGAACGGCGGTTTGCGCCGCTTACGAATTCAGATGGCGGTTCAGTTCCGCGCATTGCGCTTTCAGTGTGTTCCAGTCGAAATCATTGATGATGCCGTAATCCGCCAGTTCCAGTTTCCGGTCGGCGGGCAGCTGGCTTGCGATCCGGTACTGTGCATGTTCCCTGCTCCAGCCCCGTTCCAGAAGACGGTTCATCTGTACGCCGGGAGAGGCCCAGACTGCAATCGTCCGCTCCACCCGTTTCTCCCAGCCGCATTCAAAGAGCAGCGGAACGTCAAACATCACGCGCGCATCGGGTGCAAATCCCGCGATCCGCCGTTCCGCCTCCCGTTCAATGAACGGATGCACAATCTCCTCCAGCCATTTCCGTTCGTTTTCCTCCGCAAACACGATCTCCGCGACGGTCCGCTTTTCCGTCGTCCCATCCTTCGCGATGACCCGTTCGCCCCACCGTTCCCGCAGAATCGGATGGATTCCCGATTCCGGATTCCTGTGCAGTTCCGCGCAGATCGCATCCGCATCCACGGCTTCCCAGCCGAAGTCCCGGAAGATCTTTAAAACAGTTGACTTGCCGCAGCCGGCGGCTCCGGTTAATCCAATTCTTTTCAAAGGAAAATCTCCGCGGAAACTTTCATCGCAATCTGTGCGGGGTTAAACATTCAGGAAAATAAACTGACCAGACATGTGGCACTGCTTGAAAACAGTGCTATATTGTATCATCAAAAATGCAAAAAGTCAAGTCCTTTTTTCAGAATAGGAGGAACTTTCATGAAAATTGTCGGACGCAAAGAAATCGGAAGCGGAAAATGGCTCGCCCTGGAGCAGCTGGAATATCGCGACGGGGNNCTGGGAAACAGTCTCCCGGAAACGCTGTGCCGGAGCGGTTCTCCTGATCGCGGAACTTCTCCCCTCCCATCGCCTGCTGCTGATCCGGCAGTACAGGCCTCCGGCCGATGCGCTGCTGCTCGAATTCCCCGCCGGACTCATCGACGAAGGGGAGACCCCCGAACAGGCCGCCGTCCGCGAACTCCGCGAGGAGACCGGTTATCACGGCGTCGTCCGGGGGGTCCTGCCGCCTTCCTACAATTCGCCCGGACTGACCGGTGAATTCGTCTACCCCGTCCTCATGGAGATCCGGGAGGAGGAGCAGGGGCCGTTCACAACCGATTTCGATGAATCCGAACACATCGAAACCTTCCCGGTTCTCCGATCCGAGTTCTCCGCCTTCCTCCGCCGATCCGTCGCCGAGGGCGTCAAAATCGACGCGAAGGTCATGGCGTATTCGCTCGGTATGCAGCAGGGCCTCTGATCCGATGGAGACGCCGATCCGCAAGATCATTCATATCGACATGGATGCGTTTTATGCATCCGTCGAAATCCGGGACAATCCGCGTCTGCGCGGCAAACCGGTGATTGTCGGCGGAATGCCGGGAACACGGGGCGTGGTCTGCACCGCTTCGTACGAGGCCCGGCGGTTCGGCGTCCATTCCGCGATGTCGGCGGATCTGGCAAAACGGCTCTGTCCCCAGGGAATTTTCCTGAAACCGCGCCGCGCCGCCTATCAGGAAGCCTCGGAACAGATGCACCGCGTCTTTCACGAATATACCGACAAGGTGGAGCCCCTCTCGCTCGACGAAGCCTATCTGGATGTGACCGAAAACAAGAAATCCATCCCTTATGCCAGCACGATCGCGCGGGAAATCAAACGGAAAATCCGTCTGGCAACCGGCGGCCTGACCGCGTCCGCGGGAGTCTCCTTCAACAAGTTCCTCGCCAAGACCGCCTCCGATCTCCGCAAACCCGACGGTCTCACGGTGATCCGGCCGCAGGATGCCGAAAAACTTCTCGACTCCCTCCCGATCGAAAAATTCCACGGCGTCGGCCGGGCAACCGCCGACGCGATGCGGAAGCTCGGAATCCGCAACGGCGCCGACCTCCGCAGAAAATCAAAACTGGAACTCGCTCTGGCCTTCGGCTCCGTCGGGATGTTCTATTACGACATCGTCCGCGGCATTGATCCGCGGGAGGTCTGCGCCGACCGCGAACGCAAATCCCTCGGAACCGAGGAGACCTTCGAAGAGGATCTCGACGATATGGCCGTGATCGTTCCGGTCCTGAAACGCCAGTCCGCCGAGGTCGGACACGAGATGCGCGAACAGAACCTCTACGCTCGGACGGTCTCGCTGAAAATCAAGTTCTTCGATTTCCGCACCATCACCCGGAGCCGGACTCTCCCCGATTATTTCAATGACGACGACACCATTGTCCGGACCGTTCTCGAACTCCTGAAAAAAACGGAGGCGGGCTCGGTGAAGCTCCGTCTTCTCGGCGTAACCGTCTCCGGTTTCTACGGCGAACAGAGTTCCGGCGAGATGTATCAGCCGGAATTCGAATTCATGGCCGATCTTCCGTTCCGCCGCTGGTGAGGCGGTCCCCTTCTCTCAGGGCATCCACTCGTCGATCTCCTCTGCGGGATTCGCTTTCCGCCAGGCCACAAATTCCGGAAAGGAGCAAATTCCATCCTGGATCACCGCGCGGCAGTAGGCTATTCCGGGAATCGATTCCGTGTCGGGGGTCTCATCCTTCAGACGCAGAATTGTGAGCTTCTGTTCGGGAGTCATGCGTTCACAGATCCGGGAGGCCACTTTTTCAAAGAATCCGTCGTACCGGGAGCCCCGCTGGATATGGATCATATCCGCTGTCCAGATCTTCCCCTCCGCGTCGGCAATCTTCGCATGCCATTCCAGACAGTTCTCGTCCGTGGCGGAAAGATTCGTGAATTCGATCTGCTGAACCCCCGGATGCGAGGCAATCTGCTCCATCGCCCGGAAACTGTCGGAAACCCGGAGCGGATTGGAGTAAATGTGAAAATCGATGTCCCGGTGTTTCAGAAGCAGTCCCGTCTTCAGCGAGCCGACCAGATGCACCTCTCCTCCGATGGACTCCCATGCCGGAACAATTCCGTTTTCCCGGATGACCTTCCAGGCCGTTTCCTGGTTCGATGCGGCAAGTTGCAGCAGTTCTTCCATGACATTTCCTCCTGTTGGGGTTTCAAGGTATGATGGGGGCGGAACCGTCGGATTGCTCTTCTCCGGTCCCGGATTGTCCGATCCAGATCTCTAGTTCCCGCGGCGAATGGAAAATCCGCGCGGGGAGTCCGCTTTCGGAAATTTTCCCGAGTACGCGGGGCAGCGTCGCCTTCCGGTAATTCCAGACATACTTCAGAAAGGGGAGATTCAGCCGTTCCCGGCATCCCTCTCCCATGTCCGGTCTGCTTCCCGGACGATATGTAAGACGCCGCAGGAAAAGCTGTTTCAGGCACGTCCGGCGTGGAAAATCCAGAACCAGGACGCAGTCTGCAAATTTCAGTCTCTCTCCCAGTGTCCGCAGATAGTTGCCGTCCAGAATCCACCGTTCCTGCTTCAGAATTTCCGCCAGTTCCGCATCGAACCTTTCCCGGGGTTTTTCAACCCACCCGGGAAGCCACCAGAGACGGTCCAGATGATGAACCGGAAGATTCAGCTCGCTTCCCAGTCGGAGTGCCAGCGTCGTTTTGCCCGCACCGCAGCAGCCGACAATCAGAATCCGTTTTTTCCCCTTCAGCTCCTTCATCATCTCTCCAGTTCCTCCGCCAGAATCCGGAAAAACTCTTCCCGTGCGTATTTCTCCCGCCACGGCGTGTGACCGCAGCGTTTCAGAAGATGAAATTCGGAGCATTTCCCGCTCTCCCGGAGAATGGGGAAAACCCCCTCTGCCGGATGCGGATCATAATCTCCGTGAATCATTGTGACGGGAACGGAAAGATTCCGGAAACAGGTTTCCAGTGCTCCGGAAGAACGCATGAGCTCCGCTTCCCCCCAGACGCGGAAGTACATCGGAGCATCATATCGGAAGGTCTCGTCGGGAAGGTTGTCCGCCGGTTCATAGAGATCCGCCCTGTCGCAGAGATGTGCCAGTTCCCGGAAAATTTTGTTCTGTTCCTCTCCCCGGGTCCGCAGCAGCCGGTCTTTGAGCATCCGACAGCGGATTCGGCTGCCCTGCGGGAGACGTCCCAGGCGAACGGCATCCATCCCTTCTTTTTTCCGCAGGGGAGGACACCCGATCAGGATCAGGCGCCGAATCCGTTCCGGGCACCGTTCCGCCGCGAACGCGGCCAGCCATGCTCCCCATGAATGGCCGATGAGAAGAAGAGGATTTTCCAGTTCCGGCTGCTGAATCTGCGTGCAGAGTTCATCTGTCAGCGCATGGATCGAATTCTGCGACTGCAACGGTTCCGCAACGCTTTTCCGGAGACGGATTCGGAGTTCTTCCGCCAGTGCGGCCGCGCTTCCGATTCCGCCGGGGCCGCCGTGGACCACGGCAATCGGACAGGGAGGATTGCCATGGAAGCGGATCACAGGACCGCCTCGTAGATTCGGGCTTTTTCTCCGTTGGCATGAATTCCTTCTCCGTGGAGATGGAATCCGTATTTTTCATAATAGCCGGTCGAATCCGTGGCGAGATAGAGTTTCAGGAATCCGAGGCGGCAGGACTCCTGTTTGAGATACTGGATCAGAAGCGCACCATAGGCGTGCCCCCGGAATTCGTCTTCGACAAAGAGGGCGCAGAGCCAGGGCCAGAGATCCATGCGGCTGATGAAATCGTTGGAGACCAGTCCGGCTCCTCCGACGATCCGGTCATCCTCTTCCACGAGCAGATACCACTGGGGCAGGGGAGATTTTGTGGAAAGAGAGGCGGTCATGCAGTTCCGGTAGAGTTCCCGCATTCCCCAGTGACGGGAGAAAAAATCGACGAATCGTCCCAGTTCGTCCGGGCATTGTCTCAGGGAAATGATTTTCATAAATGGAGGCCCTCCTTCCGCATAGAGGAATAATAGTCCATGGGATGGGAAAAAGCAAGTTCGCAAAGGAGGGTCCGGGGAATTTTTTGTTGTTTTTTCAGGAATCCGTGTCTTTTTGTGGAGTTTTTTCTGGACACATGCGATCGATGTTCTATACAAATATAGAGAAATAGTCATATTTTTACATAGAGGGAATGATTTTAATCTGAAAAAAAAAGATTTTACAGACTTTTTTTGTTATTTTATTGTTTTTTTGTCTTGACAGATGCAAAACAGTGACGTATATTAACTCAAAATCGAAATGAAACAGTGTAATCAGTCGCATAATATATATTATAACGCTCTCTTTTGTATCTGCCATCCTCCTTTTTGGTTTTATATTTGTATTTAACTTTTTTCTACTCTTACGCCTTCCTCTTTTTTTATCATGAAGTGAATTCAAGTCAAAACAAACAGAATTCGCTTCTCTCGAAAAGAAGAATTCCAATTTTTCACTGTCACATAATATATATTATACGACGTTCTCCAAATATCCTGCAGTTTTTTTGAGATTTGGGATTTCAATGAATTCAGAATTTTCCGGAATTTGCTGTTTCCCGGATCCTTGACACAAAATAAAACTTTGATTGCAGAGATGCGGAAAAGACCTGTTAAACACATTCATAAAATACCCTCTGTCGAAAACAGCTTTTCCCATCTTCTGCAATCAAGGTTTTTTCAGGAAACCGAGGAGCGGAGGAGCCGTTATCAATATGAAAAGAAAAAAACAGTTGAACCCTGAACAACAAATAAAAGGAGAAGGAATGACAGAACAAAAAGAAATTTTTGCCGATGGTATCGGACAGATCCATCTCGTCGGCGGAATGGTGCGTTATGATTTCATGACGTATCAGCCGACCGAGGATGGAAAAGCCCCGGAAGTGCGTGCTTCCGTCCGGATCATCATGCCGCCGCAGGGTTTTCTGACCGCGTTCAACTCCATGCAGCAGTTGATCGACAAGCTCCTTGAGGCCGGAGTCCTGCAGAAAACTCAAAACGCCAAACAGAAGGATCGGAAGAAAGAATGATTTTTTCTCAGCCGGCCCTCATGACTGATGCTTCGGATTACAGAGTCATTTCCAGCGAGATGCTCTGGAGTCCGTTTTCGGTTTATGCCGCGCCGGAGGAACAGCAGGATTCGATTTCTTTTGCGGAAGTCATTCCTGAACAGACAGAGAGCGTGACGGTGAAGGCGGAAGAGTCCGCATTCATTGTCACCGCCGCGGAAAAACTCCGGAAGCTGTGCATCAGCATTCAGGGGGTCTTCCGTAAAATCGCGGAGGCCATCCGGTGCATTTTCGCCTGCGCCGTGCGGCACTTCTCCGTGGAACGGCGGATCTTTATCTGTTCGTATCAGATTTGAACGTATGAAAACAAACAAATCAGCCGGAAGAATACAGAACAGCGCAGCAGGATTCCCCTGCCGCGTCTCCGTGTTCGGACGGTGATTCAACACACCATACAGGAGAAAAACTTATGGCAAACTTTTTCGTAGGGACGGAAGCAGAATTTGAAGCCTTCCGTAACACCGCCGAAGGGAAAACCGGGACGTGGACGCGGTATGCCAATCTGGAGGCGGCTCTTGCAGCCACTCCTGACGCGGGAAGCACGATTCTCGTCCAGTCAAATACCTATGGAACCGGAGAGTCCCCGGAGGCTTCTCTGACACTTTCCGTTGACAACCTGACGGTGAAGGCATACGGTGAGAACGTCGATTTTGCTTCCGGTCTTAAAATCTCTGGAGACGGCATCTCCGTTTCCGGTTTCAATTTCACCGGCGCGGCCACTTCGGGCTCCACGGTCCTTTATGCCATCGAGATCACCGGCGACAATACCACCATTGCCGGCAACACCTTTGATGCCAAATCCCAGTTCACCAATGACGTGATTCGCGCGATCAACATCAATGGGCTTGTGTTTGAGGACAACAAAATCCTCAGCGGTCTCCATCACGCTCTGAACCTCAGCGGCTGCTCGAACGTTTCCATTCTCGACAACACAATCTCCGGTGTCGACCGCAGCGGCATCCAGTTCGCCGGTACAATCGGCGAAGAGATCCGAATCAACAACAACGTGATCACTCTCGTCAAGGAAGAAGGGGATCGCGTGGATGCCGATGATGCGGCGATCGTCTTCTCCGGCGAATGGCATGGAAATGCGAGCAACGCGGATCTGCAGATGACCGGAAACACCATTTCCGTTTCCGGAAGCGGCGTCAGCGGAAAGGACGGGAAAGACTACGGAATCAGCGGAATCTATTTCGGCGATACGAACACGATTCTGCCCTCCATGGCCGGTGTCACGGACAACACCGTTTCCGCTTCCAGCGGCGCGAACGGAATCAAATATGACGGCGACAAGACCGTCGATGTCCCCGGAATTTCGGTTTCCGCCGACAGCGACAGCTCCCTTGTCCTTCTCCCGGAAGGCAGCCAGGATGCCGGCGTGATCTTCAACGGCGGCGAAATCGAAGGAAACGGGGCAAATGCCGGAAAAGTCCTGATCGACGCAGCCATTTTCTCTGCCCGCGCAACGGGCGATGTCGTCACCATTGACGGTGTTGAATACACGGTCGGAACCAACCTGTTCGGTTCCTATGCCGGCGCACAGGCAAACCTCACCGACGTGAGAACTCTCGTTTTCAACGGCGATGTGACCGAGGATCTTGAATACAACGGCGCCACCCGTCTGACGATCGTCGGCAACGGCGCTTTCTCCGGCGCTCTCTCCGGAAGCGGACTGATTTCCATCAGCGGTTTCGCGTTTGAATCCGTGCAGGATCTCAGCTCTTTTGCCGCCGGTTCCATCTTCAGCGCCTGTACGCTGAACAGAGGAAATCTGGGCAGCGCGACCATTGAGAAGAGCATTCTCAATGGTGCGCTTTCCATCGCGGACGGTAAAATTTCCGGCTGCACCGGAAGCGCATCTCTGACAGTCACCGATGCCGCGGCCGTGATTGAAAACAGCACCTTCAGCTCGGTTGTCCTCGATGCGGATGTCAATTTCAGCGGGAATACGGTGGATACGCTTGTGTACACCGGAGCCGCTGCGGTTTCCCTGATGCAGAACAATACGGTGAACACGATCATCGCTCCGGCTCTGAGCAAGGCGGATGCCGAACAGCTGAAGGAACTGAATCCTTCCGCCACGATTTATTCGCAGGAGAATGTTGTTGCGAATACGGCGATTGTCGGATTCAATCAGCTTTCTGTGGCGGGATACTTTGTCGACGGCGGAAAGATCTATCAGGTCGGTGTGACGGCGTTTGATGCTCTTGAGGGCCTCAATGGAAAAGCCGCCGGACTCAAAACGGTTACGGTCAACGTCGATGTCGCCGATGGCGCGACGCTTTACGGCGATACCACGGAAGCCACCGTCTACACCTTCAACAAGAACAGCTCTCTGAGCGGAATTACGATCGAAGGAAAAGTCACGATCGCCGGAAATATGACGGTCACCAATCTCTCCTTCGGCGTGGACGGCGCTCTTGTCGTTGCGAAGGATTCCGTGATTACGCTGGGCGGAACCATTACCGCCGCTACGCTCGATGCTCTGGATCTTACCGCTTCGAATGCGAAGATTCAGTTCCTCGACGGCACCCGCGTGATCGGTCTGACCGATGCCTCCTGGTTTACCGACAACAAGGCCAGCATCAATCAGGTCAACGGCAGCATCTATATCGACTGCGCGGTCCCGAGCGGTTTCGACGCTCTGAAATTCGTCCAGGTGAACGAAGTTGCCGGAACGGAAATCAACAGCAACAAGGATCTTGCGCCGATCAAGCTGGCGGCAACCTACGCGGATGCTGTGACGATGAATCTGACCTCCTCCACGGCGAGCGAGGGCGACCTGATTCTCGGCGATGCCACCTTCGAGAACGGTCTTACGATTAACGCAACCGGACTTGCCCGTTTCGACGGAACCGTGACCACAACCACGCTCAATCTCGTCAACAACGGCGGATGGATTCGCGGCGAAGGCGAGAACGAGGCGGCGAAATTTGTTGCCTCCGGCGCAGTCAGCATCTCCAACAGCAACAAGCTCAGCATTGATCTTGCTGCGGATGGACAGACCGTCACACTCGTGAACAATGCCGGTGCCACACTCGACGGAAAAATCTCCGCCGATACCATCGACTTCACAAACAACGGAACGATCACCTCTCTGGTTCTGGTCGGCGATGTCACGTTCAATGCGACGAAGCTCGGCTCCACCTTTGAGAACATCACGATCGGCGAAGAAGGAAATGCCGCAACGACGATTGTCCTCCCGGGTGCGAATTTCGCCACCACCGAGGATTCCTACATCAACGGAACGATCACGCTGTTCAACAAGGATCTCGGCCTGAAGATCGGCAAAGGTGTTTACGCTCAGACGATCACGCTGAACGGAGCCAATGTCTCTGCGGCGATCGAAGAGGGAACGCTGGCGTTCGAAGACGGCGTGACTGCAAAGGATGTCACCCTCCAATATACCGTCAATCTGATGAACGGTGCGACCTTCCAGGGAATGGAAGTCGGAACCACCGCCATCGCCGGAGAAGCTCTCAGGACCGTTCTTTCCATCACCTCCGACGGAAGTGTGAAGGTGACGGGCGATATTGTCAACAGCAACGGCGGAATTGCAATTTCCGGTGATCTCACAAGCTCTGCTGCGGTCACCGCTTCCGAGGCAGTCGCTGTCACCGGTTCCATTAAGGCCGCCAACATCAAGGCCCTCAAGACCGTTGCGATTTCCGGCGATGCTTCCGTGAGCGGAAAAATCTCCGCGAAAGACAGCGTCAGCATTGATGGCGATGCTTTTCTTGGCGAAGTTGAAATCACGAAGGATGAGGCAGCCAATGGCGTGCTGAACATCGGCGGTGCCGGAAGCCTTGATCTTGCGAAGGTCACGTTCACCGGCTTTGACTCGACTGCAATCAATGCGGAAAATGTGGAAACCACAGCTTCCGGCGATGTCGAAGTCACAGACATCAACGTGAAGAACATCTCCACGACGTACGACATCACCGCCGCGTCGATTCAGACGAACGGCAAGATCGAAGCCGGTTCCATCAAAGCACTGGATGAATCCGGAGTTTCGGTGGATGCCGGAGTCGGCACAATCAAGCTGACCGGTGCTCTGGAGAATGCAACCTCCGTCAGCGCGGGCAGCATCAAGATTGATGGCGCTGTTACCGGCGCAAGCGCGGACATCACCGCGACGAAGGATGCTGCAACCTATGCGGACGGCAATATCGAAATCAAAGGAGCGCTCGGCGCGAAAGATGCGGCTGTCGGAACAGTTACGGCCGACGGATTCATCAAACTCGAAGGCAATGTCTATGCCGGCGATATGACCGCGAAAGGCGGAAAGATCGAATTCTTCGGCACAACCTTTGTTGCGGAAGATGTGAAGGCAAAAGCGTTCTACGGATCCAGTGCTTTCGACAGCACCGTCACGATCAAATCCGGTGCGTTCGAGTACATCGATCTCAAGAATGCCACACTTTCCTTCACCGAGGCTCTGACCATTACCGGAATGGCGGAAGATGATGGCGATTCGATTGACGTGAAGAGCCTGAAAGGCAAAGTCGGCGCGATCAGCGTGGTCGGCAATATCCGCGTTCAGGAAGGCTCCATTCAGGCGGAGAGCATCGACGCTGCGAACATCTATTCCGCTGGCCTTGACATCACGGTCGATGGCGCGATCACCCTGGTGTCCGGCGAAGCGTCCGGCAACATCCGGTGCGCGTCTGTTTCCGCGACGGAAATCAACAACGCTTATCGGATTGAGGCTACGGACGGCGACATCACTGTCNNACTGTCGGCGTTCTCGGCGGCGCCCTGGAAGGGAAATACCCGTACCTCAAGAACGGTGGAAAACTGACCGCAGCCAGCACGATTTCCGCATCCGAGGATATCCTCGCGGGCGAAATCGACGGTGCGACCAAGATCACAGCCGGTCGCCGCGTGGAAGTCGGTTCCTGGCTCGACGGAGCGGACGGCGCATTCACCGGCGGAACAATCAAGGGAACTAAAGACGGTATTTCCGCCGCCGCCCTGAGAGCCGGAAACATCGGAACTGCCGACAGCGCAGTCGGATTCGTGAATGTCACCGGCGATGATGACGCCGATTTCAACGATGGCGCAAATCCCGTCTTCGCCGCTCTGTACAGCACCGGCGATGTCTATGCCAAACAGATCTCCGCATCCGGAACGGATTCCTCCATCTACATCGCCGGCAATGTTACCATCACCGAGCCGACAGTGGATGGCGGAATCACCGCTACCGGCATGGTGTATGTCGGCGGCAATGTGACGAATGCCGGCACCATCACGGCGCATGACATTGTCATCAAGGGAACGCTGGAAAGCGCGAAATCCATTGTCGTCACCGGCGGAAAGATCGATATCCAGAAGCTCGGCTCGGTAGTGAACCCGAACGGCGATGCGATCAATGCGGAACGCGCGTCCGAAGATTCCAATCTCGGATTCACCGCGGATTCCGTGGTCGAAGGCAACATCCGCTTCGGAAGTGCCGCGGATACTCTGGATCTCGGCAACCTGAAGTCCTTCTCCGGAACGATCTACATGGGCGGCGTCTCCGACGCGGATGCGTACGACACCATCAAGGTCGGTTCCAGCGTCTTTGCGGAAGGAACCGGCATTGCGCTGAACAAGGTCGACGGCGCCAACAATGTCAATCTTGCCATTGAGGGCGGAAGCCTTGATCTCGGCAACGGCTCGATCGTGACAAGCGGCGATGCGGCCAATTTGAAACTGGATCTTGCCACACTCTCCAACGGAACGCTGTCCGGAGCAAATGCCGAGCTGGCTCTCGAACTCGGCAACACCACGCTGGAAAAGATCACGATCGGCGAAAACGTTTCGATCGACGTGCAGGCCGGTGCGACCGCGGTCCTGAAAGACTCCGTGATTACGGAAGCAAATGCTCCGGAACTCACGATCGCGAAGGACGCCACGCTCGCTGTTGAAATGGCGAAGGCCGACGATGCATTCTATGTCTCCAAGGATGCTGAAAACAAATATGTTGCGGAAGGCACCCTGGAACTGAGAAAGGGCGTCATCACGCTGGAGGAAGCGGGCGCAATCGGAAACATCGTTCTGAACGGCGGAGACACCAAGCTGGTTCTGGACCGCGGCGCCTACACGCTCGCCAACGAGGCGCTTGCTCTGACGGCCGGAACCATGGAGGTCAATGCGGGAGCAGGCCTGACGGTCGAGGAAGGAAAACTGCTCTCGGTCGACTCCGCACGTCTGGATGTCTCCGAAGGCACGCTCTCGATTGCAGCGGGCGGAACGCTCGCCCTGTCCGGCTCGGCCATCCTGATGGCTTCCGAAACCGAGACAACGGCGACCGACGCAACCGTCAAACTGAGCGGCTCGGCCAAGATCTCCACCGGAACACTTGTGATGAACGGCGGTACTCTCGAAATTGAGAATGCTTCCAGCTATCTCTCCAATTTTGCATTCAACAAGTCCGGAGAGAACAATGTTCAGGTGAATCTGACGGATTCGTCCGTTACGGTCAAGAAAGATCAGGATCTTGCGAACACCGCGTTCTCCGGAAACGGTGTTGCGAAGATGGTTCTCGAAACATCGAACTACGATGCCTACACCAAAAAGGAAACGGTGGAACTCGGCGCCATCTCCATCGATGGAATCGACGTCTCCCTGATGCAGGATGTGGACAAATCCGTCAAACCGGAAACGCTGGTCCTGAGCGTGAACGGAGCGCTGGCTCTGAGCGGAAACTTCTCCGTTACGGCGGATGAGCTGAATCTCGGCGCGGGCGGCTCTGTGACGGTCACTGTCACGGCGGACACCACGATGGACAAGGCGATGTTCAATGTCGGCTCCTACACCGACTTCACCAGCAGCGCCATCACGATCAACGCATCGGAGGCAGAGGGCTTCAGCGCGAATCTGAAGTATGTCCTTGCCAGCGGCGATCATACGGATCTGTTCAAGATCGGCAGCGGTTTCGACGGGTACAGCATCAATTACAAGGATGGGTATACGATCCTGGCTTCCAATGTCACCCCGGCCGTCTCCGTGACGCTCGGCGAGCAGACGGTTGCCGAGGACGGCAGCTACGTCTACGCCGGAACCGTGACGATGGACGGACCTTCCGAGATCACCAAGGCCTACTGCACGATCAACGGTGTCGAGACGGCTCTGGATGTGGTCGACGGCTCGTTCTCCGTGGTTCTGGATCCGACCGCCGCTCAGTTCGGCGAATTCACCGTGACGGTGGAAGCGTCCAACGAGCTCGGCAATGTCGGAATCGACAGCGCGACCGGCGCAGTCGCCGACATGACCGCTCCGACGATCTCGATCTCCGGACTCGCGCAGAGCGAAGACGGATATGTCTTCACCGGAAAACTGCTCCTTGCCGATAACGTCGCGGTGACCGGATATGTGTTCCAGTACTACCTCGGCGATGCGGCCTCCGCGCAGACGGTGCAGATANNGAGATCGCAGAGGACGGCTCGTTCTCGATTACGCTCGACGCCAGCGCGCCGAACTACTCGCTGAACTTCGTCGGTCAGGCTTCGGACGCGGCGGGCAACAGCACCGAACTCGTTCAGGATCCTGTCGCGGTCAAAGACGTCACCGCACCGGTTCTCGGCGACACCTTCCAGGCTGCGGTCAACCGCAACCAGGCGGTCTTCAGCTGGGATGCCGCAAGCGACAACGTCGCAGTGACCGGATACAGACTGACGGTCAACGGAACGGTCTACGAGCTCGGAGCGGATGCTCTCAGCTACACGCTCGACAACCTCGCATCCGGCAGCTACGAGTACACGCTCGAGGCTCTTGATGCGGCTCAGAACGTCAGCGACGTCAAGACCGGTGCGTTCCGCGTCGATACGGTCAAGAGCGACATCGACGGCAACGGCATCGCCGACCTTCTCTTCCACAACGAAGAGAACGGCGCGGTCGTCGCCTGGATGGACGGCGAGGATGCCAACAGCACCTCCCTCGGCAACGTCGACAGCACCTGGAACATGATCGGAACCGGCGACTTCAACGGCGACGGAAAAGCCGATATCCTCTGGCAGAAGAACGAAGGCAATATGGTCATCTGGAACGACGGCAACGATCAGAAGGTCGTTGACGCCGGATTCGCTCCCTCGAACGAGTGGCAGATCGTCGGAATCGGCGACTTCTCCGGTGACGGAAACGCCGACATCCTCTGGAGAAACATCGGCAGCGACAACGGCTGCATCGGTTTCTGGGGCGACGGCGCAGACGAGAAGTGGCAGTGGAACGGCATCGTCGGCGATGAGTGGGCGATTGCCGGAGTCGGCGACTTCAACGGCGACGGAAAGTCCGACATCCTCTGGCACGACCAGCTCAACGGCGGCGTCGGCTACTGGGGCGAAGGCACCGATCAGAAGTGGGTCCTCACCGGCGCGGTCAACGCGGACGAGTGGCAGATCCTCGGAGTCGGCGACTTCGACGGAAACGGCACCGATGACATCCTCTGGCAGAACCAGATCGACGGTACTGTCGGAATGTGGGGATCGGGATCCGATCAGAATTGGCAGTCCCTCGCGGTCGTCGACAAGAACGAGTGGACCTTCGCCGGTGTCGCCGATCTCAACGGAAACGGCATGGACGACATGATCTGGCGCAACAACATCACCAACGATGTCGTCGCCTGGAGCGATGGAGTCCCCGCCGGTCAGTTCATCGGCAATGCGGACAAGACCTGGAAGACCGCTCAGCTCGCCTGATGCTTCTCTTCCCGATCTTTCATAAACGAAACTGAAAACCCTTCAACCCGGTTGCGGCGTTCCGCGAAAGCGGATGCGCCGCAACCGGTTCTTCCATGAATGAAAGGATTTATGATTCCAGAAGAACTGAAATCGGTTCTTGACCAGCTTCTGGTCATGACGGGAAAGGAGTTGAAACAGAAATACAAACGCACTGTACTCGGCTTTTTCTGGTCGTTTCTGATGCCGCTGGCTCAGACGGTGGTTTTTTTTATCGTATTCAGCATGATTATGCGTTTTGAAATGAAGAATTATGTGCTCTATCTGCTCAGCGGAATGTTTCTGTGGCAGAGTTTCAGCAATATGGCGGTTCAGGGGGCGTTCTGCTTTCTCGGGAATGCGTCGCTGATCAAGAAGACCTCCTGCCGGCGTTACACGCTCGGCGGCGCGGTGGTGCTGGCGGAACTGGTGCATCTGCTGTGCGTGGTGCCGCTGCTGGTCGGTGTGATGGTGTTTTATCATGTTCATCCGGGGTGGAATCTGCTGCTGACGCCGCTGCTGCTCCTGCTGCTCGGTCTGTATGGAACGGGGATTGTGTTAGTCAATGGAACGTTGAATCTGTTTTTTCGTGATCTGGAAAGAATTCTTGTGATCCTGCTTCAGCTGTGGTTCTTTCTGACGCCGGTGTTCTATCCGCCCTCGGCGGTGCCGGGAAATATGGGTTTCCTGTTGAAATGGAATCCGTTTTACTGGCTGCTCCATGCGTGGAGAGGGGTGTTTTATCAACCGGAGGCGGTCTGGGGGGAGATCGGTATGGCGCTGATCTGGGGATGCGTGTTCCTCGGCGCGGGGATTGCTGTGTATTGTATGGGATGTAAAAAATTCGCGGAGGAGATATGAGCGTCGCGGTCCGCCTGGAGAATGTGACCAAGTCGTTTGCGCTCCGCTCCCGGAAGAGCGGGTTGAAGCATCTGCTGCTCCATCCTTCGGAGTGGCGGGGGAAAAACAGGAAAGAGAGGATCAATCCGGTGCTCCGGGGAGTGAATCTCCGGATCGAACAGGGGGAATCCGTCGGGATTACCGGACGGAACGGATCGGGGAAGAGTTCCCTGCTGGGGATTATCGGCGGAGTGCTTTTCCCGGATTCGGGAAGCGTTCAGGTGCATGGAAAGGTCGGAATGATGCTGGAGCTCGGAGCGGGATTCGCTCCGGAATTGTCCGGCCGGGAGAATATTCTGGTCAACGGCGTGATGCAGGGGGCGCGAAGAAGGGAAATCCTGCGGAAGATGGATGAAATCGTCGCGTTTTCCGGGCTGGAGAGGTTTATCGACTCGCCGATTTTCACCTACTCCAGCGGAATGCTTGCCCGGCTCGGATTCGCGGTGATGACGCATCTTTCGCTGGATATCCTGCTGGTCGACGAGGTGCTCGCGGTCGGCGACGGCGATTTCCATGCACGATGTCTGGAACGGATTCAGTTCCTTCAGAACAATGGCGTGACATTGATTCTTGTCAGTCACAATTCCAACGAAATCGAGACGTTCTGCAGCCGCTGCTGGCATCTGGAAGACGGTGTGGCCGTCCTGCAGCCGTGCGGCAGGAACCGGAAAAACGGAAATGGTGGTTAATGGAAACAAAAATTGTCCTTCAGTCGTTCATGCTCCCCCGACGCGGAATGTATCAGCCCGCGGAGTGCTATTTTCATACCAGCGGAAGTTATGATGCGTCTTCCGGAGAGGTGCGCCTGAAAAAACACGAATGGCTGGTCTCGGACGCATGGTTCAACGTGTTCGATGCCGATTTCTGGAGAGAGAACACCTGTGTCAAAGAGTTCGGATTCCGTTTCCGCCTGCGCGGAAAATGCCGCCTGACCCTGTGGTACAGCACCGATCCGGATGATCATAAACAGAGAATGTTCTTCCGCCGCGATTTTGAGTCGCAAGTCGACCGCATGGAAGTGATGACTCCGTTCGAACACTGTCCGCTTTCCGAAGTGCGGGGAATGATTACATTTGAGATTCTGGCGTCCCGGCGCGGAACCGTCTTCGGAGGGGCGGAATTCTTCACCAGGAGCCGTCCGGTCCGGAAACCGGAGATCGGAATGGTGGTCTGCACATTCAAGCGGGAGGCGTTTCTGATGCCGAACCTGAAGCAGTGGAACGAGGAGCTGTTTCAGGATCCGGTCTGGAGCGAGCGTTTCCGCCTCTTCCTCGTGGACAATGCCGGAACCCTTCCGGAAAGCCTCAAATCGGAGAGAGTGCAGCTGTTCCGCAATCCGAACTCCGGCGGGGCGGGCGGTTTCTCCCGCGGAATGATGGAGGCGGAACGCTCGGACTGCACGCATATCCTGCTGATGGATGACGACCTCGTCCTGCATGGCGATATCCTGAAGCGCGCCTGGCGGATCGCGGCGTTCCTCAACGACAAATGCTCTCTTTCGGCCGCGATGGTCAATCTGGATTCGCAGATGTGCATCCTCCATGAGTGGGGCGGAATCCTGATGGCGGATGCGCCCGGCGCCGGAATGAACCGGCCCCTCGGATTCCGGAAGGATATTACAAAGTTCCACAGCGTGTTCCGCGAAAAGTGCCGCGAATTCTGCTATGGCGCATGGTGGTGGTTCCTGTTCCCCGCGGAGGTGCTCCGGACGGAAAAGATCGGACTGGCGTATCCGTTCTTTGTGAAGGGGGACGACATCGATTTCAGTCTCCGGCTGGCGGCTCGGAACTACCGCATCCTTTTCCCCGCCGGATTCGCGGTCTGGCACGAACCGTTTTTCAACAAACTCTCTCCGTTCCATGAGTACCTGGCCCAGCGCAATCAGCTGATCCTGAGCGCACTGCACAAGATCCGCTATGCGCCGGGAAGGGTCCTGATGAAGCGGATGTCGGAACTGATTTTCTCGTATCATTACGAGACGGCGGAGCTGACGCTTGCAGGAATCGAGGATTTTCTCCGCGGTCCGGAAAATCTCGTTGCCGGAGATCCCGATGCCCCGCTTGCGTACCGGACTCGGATTCATCAGGAGAAACCCGCTCCGCTTGCGGGGAAGATCCTGACGGTGAACCGGCCCCTTCTGCGAAATGAGAGGAAACTGCATCGCTTCTTCCGTATGCTGACGCTGAACGGACTGATTCTCCCCGCCCGCCGCAACGAGGTGGCGGTTCATCTGGCATGGAACGCCGGAACCTGGAGCAGGGATACTTACCGGTGCCGGAAAGCAACGTATGTCCGCGCTTCCGTCGGCGAGTGCTACACGCTCGAACGCGACCGGATCCGGATTCTCCGCCTCTTCCTCAGGACGGTGAGAACTCTTCTGGCTCTGCGCTTCCGCCGGGAGCGTGTCGCCCGGGCCTGGCGCGGATCGTATGAGCGCTTCACCCGGGAGGAGTTCTGGAAACAATATCTGAAACTGGAGTCGACGGAAAGGAGTTTACAATGAGTCTTTGCCCGTATCTGCATGGTTTCCCGTTCGGGTTCATCGAGGAGAACTGGGCCGAATTCCGGAAGAAGTGTTTTCTGGAGGTCGCCGGAGATCGCTACCGCAGGCTCCTGACCGGACTGGACGGACTTTCCATTGCCACGGTCAACATGTATCTGGACCGCCTGACCCTGCTGCCGTATCAGCCGTGGCGCTACAACGCCTGCTGCGATTACGACGCTCTGCTCCACGTGTTCATCACCGACTGGGACCGGACGGAACTTGCCCGGATCCGCCAGTTCGATTACGAGGCGCATCGAAAACAGTTCGGAATCCCGGAACACATGAAACCCGTCATCCCCGTCAACTGCTACCACAACGGCCTGACGCTTCTGAACTCCCGCACACTGGAGTATCTGAAGGGAAAAGATTTCATCGACGGCGGCGGATTCATGGGCGAAAGCGGATTTGTCTTTTCCGCCTATTCCCCCCGGAAGGTCTTCTGCTTTGAACCGCTGCCGGAGCAGAGCGCACGGATCCGGGAGAATTTCAGCATGGCTCCGCATCCGGAGATTCTGGAAGTGGTCCCCTGCGGACTCGGGGAGGAGGACGGACAGGCCAATCTCAGCGCGGGCGCGGCAGGCTCCACACTTAATGAGAATCTGGCGGATACCGCATCCGGAATCCCGGTCGAGATCTGCCGGATCGATTCGTTCGCCGCGTCCNNGAGCTGAAGCTCGGGCTGATCAAGCTGGACATCGAAGGGCTGGAGCTGGAGGCCGTCCGCGGGGCGGAACAGACAATCCGCCGCGATCGACCGGTCCTGCTTGTCTCCATCTATCATACCGTGAAGGATTTCTTCGGGGTGAAAGCCTTTCTGGAAAATCTTGTTCCGGACTACCGTTTTTCCATCCGCCATCTGGACGCAAACGAGATGCTGCTCGAATACATGCTGATCGGAATCCCCGGAGAGCTGGCGCAATGAGACGTTTTCCCGCCGTGGTGGTGACAACCGGGAAGGAATGCGCAACGGAACTGATCGGTTCCCTGCTGCGCTGGTACGCGGATCAATTGGACGTGATCCTCGTCTGCAACGGATGCCCGGAGGAGCGGATCCGGCAGTTCCGTTCACAGCTGCGGGGACAGGACCGGATCCGGATCCTGCCCGAAAACCGGGGCGGATCCGGCGGATTCCGGGTCGGAATGCTGGAGACGGAAAAAAATTACGCGCCGGATTCGCTGCTCTGGCTCCTGGACGACGACGCCGTCATCAACGAGCAGACTTTGCCGAAGCTCCTGAACGGAATCCGGGAACTCGAACGTCGGAAGATCCGCTGGGGCGCGGCCGGTTCGCTGATCCGGAGTCTGGAACAGCCGGACCGGATCACGGAGGCCGGAGCGGCGGNNTCGATTTTTTCCGCGGCGGATTCCGGGCCGCTCTGCGGGGAGAACGGGCGGAGGGGAAAAAAATGGAAACATTCCGCGAATGTGAATACTGTCCCGCCGCGTCGCTTCTGACGCGTATTGCACGGATCGGCGAGATCGGTCCGTTTGCGGATGTCTTTCTCCATTTCGACGATGTGGAGTGGTGCTGGCGGCTGCGGAAGCGCGGATACCGGATCTTCTGCGTGACGGATTCCTTTATTCTTCATCCGACCAACTGTTCCAAACCGGCAACCTGGGTCCGGTACTACGATGCGGCCAATCTGATCTGGTTCTGTCGGAAGAGCCATCCGTTTTTCCTGCCGTGGATCGTGTTTCTGCAACTCTGCCGGAGCGGATATTTCGCCCTGCATGGAATGGGAAAAACGGCGCGTCTTTACCGGCTCGGAATCCGGGACGGCCTGCGCGGCGAACAGCGGAGGCTGCCCCCGGAACTGGAGACGGAAACGTTCGAGGAGGTCCCCGGGGATTTCTGGAGCGGCGACAAGGTTGCTCTTTCCATCACGGGAAAACATGCGGAACAGGGACGGATCAAGCTCGGAGGAGCCCGGGTGATCTCGCTGGACGGCCCCTTGTGGAAACGGTGCGTGACCGGTTTCCGCGTGCAGATCCTCTCGCTGTTCTCTCCCGGACGATCCTTCGTGATGGACGACGCCTTCCGGAACAAGCTGATCCTTCCGGTCTGGGGCCGGAAACGGGTCTATTATAACGCGGAACTGGATAAGCTGGTGCGGAAATGAATCAAATCGAACAGAATGCGGAGCAGGGAGCGCTTTTCTTCCGTCGGACGCTGCTGTCCGATCGTGTTGCGCGAGCGGAAGCGGAAGAGCGGATCCGGAAGGAGAGCTCCGCCGGCGTTGCCGCTCCGACGGTGCGGCAGACGGAGCGGATCGGACCGACATTTTCGCTGATCGTCGGAACCCTCGGACGCGTCCGGGAACTGGAAAAACTGCTGGATTCCCTGGTTGGTCAGAGTGAGACCGAATTCGAAGTGATTGTCATCGATCAGAATCCCGATTCCCGTCTTGCCTTCCTGCCGGGACGCTATGACGGAAAACTGAATCTGCGGCTGGTCCGTCATCCGGCATCCGGGATTTCCGCCGCACGGAATGCCGGTCTGCATCTGGCCGGAGGAGAGTTCTGCGCGTTCCCGGATGACGACTGCGTCTACCCCGCCGGCGTGCTGGAGCGGATCCGGAAAAAATTCGAAGAGACCGGGGCGGACGGTCTCTCGCTCCGGGTTACGGACTCCCGCGGACGGTGTTCCGCAGGTGGATTCATGGGGTATCGGGAAAGCAGGATTTCCCGTTCCAATGTCTGGCGCTGCGCCGTTTCGCCCGGTCTGTTTTTCCGGCGGAGCGTGCTGCTGAGATGCGGCGGGTNNGATGAGTCGCTCGGGGTCGGCGCACCCGGGGAGTGCTTCTCGGCGGAAGATTCCGAACTGGTGCTCCGGCTCCTCCGCGAGGGGCGGAAGATCCATTATCTGCCGTCGCTGACAATCGGTCATCCGGCTCCGTCCTGGACCGGAAATTTCCTGCGTGCCTATCGCTACGGACTGGGAATGGGACGCGTCCTGGCGGATTACGACTATTCTTTTCTCCAGGTGTGCCGCTATGCGCTCTGGCAGCATCTGCGGAGCGTTCAGCGTCTCTGTCAGGGCCGTGTCTGTCAGGCCCGCTGGCACTGGAACATGGGAATGGGACGCCTCGCCGGGTTCTGCCGCCGAAATCGCGGACGGCTCTGATGCCGATGATCCGGAACAACTCCTTCCGGATCGCAGAGAATCCGTTTTCCTCCGCTTGATTTTCCCGGCCGGGATCGTATAGTAAAAAAAAGGAGTTGTTTCCATCATGACAAAATGTTCCTACACTCCATGGCCGAGATTCGAACAGGATTCGTATGACTGGGAGGAGCGGTTCCAACTCTGCTGCCGGCAGGCGCGGGACCGGCGGGCGGATCTTGTGCTGATCGGCGATTCGATCACCCATTTCTGGGATTCCGCCGCAACACCGGTTTCGCATGGCGGAGAGGTCTGGGACCGTCTGTTTTCCGGACGCAATGTGCTGAATCTCGGATTCGGATGGGACCGCACGCCCAATGTTCTCTGGAGATTGAGGAACGGACATTTCGTGAACCAGAAACCCCGGGCGGTCGTTCTGAACATCGGAACGAACAATCTGACAAAAACCGTCCACTATCCGGGCGACACCCCCGAGGATGCGGCCGACGGTATCCTTGCCGTGATCGATCTTCTGCAGGAGCTTTCGCCGGAAAGCCGGATCGTTTCCATGGCGGTCTTCCCCCGCGGCGGACGCGGAGAGGAGCTGGAGCGGAAGGTGATGCAGATGAATGCCATTGTGACGGAACGCCTGAAGGGGCGTCGGAATATTCTGCGTCTGGATCTGACGGATCGGTTCCTGAATCCGGACGGATCGCAGAGAAAAGAACTCTTTCGCGACGGGTGCCATCTGACCTGTGCCGGATACGAGATCTGGGGAGAGGCTCTCCGTCCGATTCTGGACAGCTGCGCCCCCCGTTTGACGAAAGGAACGGGTTTCGACGCAGGTGCCTGAGCCGGTTTCAAACAGAAAATAAGGGCTTTATAAAACAGGAACAAGAGAAGATGGCTGTTTCGGTAATTCGTCCCGATTATGCGTGTGCCAATTTTGATGCGGGGAAGATCGCCCCGTATACGCTGGAGGATCCGCTCCGTTTCGCGGATGGAACGCCGGTCCGGAACGTCGACGACTGGAAAAAACGCAGAGCGGAAATCCTTGCAGTTTTCGCAAAAGAGATGTATGGACAGGAACCGCCCCCGCCGGACTGCGTCGCATGGGAGATTGTGGAGGAGAAATGCGGTGTGCTGGCCGGATTCGGGATCCGGTCCCAGTATCGGATGTGGTTCCGGAAGGACCGGAGCGGTCCATGTCTCGACTGGCTCGTGATCCGTCCCCGCTTCGCGCGGAAGAAGGTTCCGGTGATTCTTTTTCTGAATTTCCACGGGAACTTTCAGCTGCTGCCGGATCCGGAAATCGTGATCCCGGAGATGTGGACCCCGTTTACAAAGGATCACCGGCTCTCCCCGGAACGGGGCGTGATGTGCCGGCCGGATCGGAATTCGGTTCTGCCGATCGGACAGATCCTCTGCGCGGGATATGCGGTGATGAGCGCCTGCTACTGTCAGGTCTCCCCGGATCCGGAGAAGCCGGAGGAAAACGGTTTCCCGGAGGATTTCGCATTTACCGGTGTTTTCGAACTGTGGGGAAAGCGGGAGAGGGGACGGGAGGATGACTGTACCTCGCTCGGCGCGTGGGCATGGGCGCTCTCTCGGGGGCTGGATCTTGCGGAGCGGATCCCGGAGATCGATGCAGAACGATGTGTGGTGACGGGTGTCTCCCGGCTGGGAAAAGCCGCCCTGCTGGCGGGGGCAAGAGATGAACGGTTCGCGGTCTGCGTGCCGATTCAGTGCGGGGGCGGAGGTGCAACGCTGGCGAAACGCGATTTCGGTGAAAACGTCGCAACAGAAATGCACATGTTTCCCCACTGGTACTGCCGGGCCTATCGGAAATACGAGCGCAATCCGGCGGAGAGCCTTCCGTTCGATCAGCATCTGCTTCTGGCGGCGCTGGCTCCCCGGAAACTGCTGATCGGTGGATTCAATGATCCGTGGTTTGATACGGAAGGGGAGTATCTGGCCTGCCGGGCGGCCGGTCCGGTCTGGGAATTTCTCGGGAAGCCGGGACTGCCCGGAAACGCATTCCCCGGAAATTATGACAGAAGCGCAATCGGTCCATATCTCGGATACTACCGCCGGACGGAACAGCATGGAATGGCGGATTACGATTGGAGACGTCTGCTGAAATTCGCCGGAGAGGAAGAACTCTGAACCGCCGAATTCTCCGCGATCCTGCTGCCTTTCATGATGAAGGGAAAGAGCCGTTTTCCCGATCCCCGTTTTGAACTGATTTTCTGAAGCGGAAAATCCGGGAGAAAACTTGAAAATAAGAAATCCGTGTTGTAGATTACACGGACGGTGGTTCTCGGAACAACTCCAGATGAACCTGAGGATTTTTCAATCAACGGATGCGGGACGGTAAGAGGAAAAATGAAGAATATTATTCCACTGGTGGTATCGGTTGTTCTGGGGCTGGCCGCGGTTTATATTGTCAGCAAGCTCCTGTTCGAGAAGGAGAACACGGATCAGGAAAAGAAGGTGTCGGTTGTGGTGGCGGCCCGCGCGCTGGATGCGCATGATGAGCTGTCGCAGGGGTCGCTGACATACAAGGATGTGCCGCTGTCGGCGGTGCCCAAAAATGCTCTGCTGTGGGAGAATGTCAGCCTGGCTTACGGACAGCAGCTGCCGCACGCGGTCTCGCAGGACGATTATATTCTGATGACCGATATCCGGATCCAGACGACGCTCAGCGACTGCACCCGGCAGGGCGAATGGACCGTGCCGGTCACATTCTCGGATCCGGCGCTCGTGAAGATGCTGATGCCGGATGACGAGATCGCCATCATCTCAACGTATGTGAAAAAAGATGTCGTCATCGACAGGAATATGACCGTCAGCGACGGATCCGGCGTGAAAATGAATGAAGCCAGGGAGACCTCCGTTCTGCTGCCCTGCGTCCGGGTGATCGGAATTGCAAACGACCACGGATCGTTCCGCGAGGGAGGAAGTTCCAGCGGAACCATCTTTGTCTCTCTTCCGCCGCAGCAGGCCATGATCCTGATTGCCGCACAGAGAGAGTCGGAACTGTATCCGGTTCTGCGGAAACGCAACGATTCGGTCGCTCTCAACCGGAAGGATGGCGGCGTGGTCAACGAAAGCACCTTCGCCAAAATCCGCAAGGGACTGACGCCGGCGGAACTGCCTGAAATTCCCAACAAAGATCATCGGTGAGGTGCTGAAATGAAACGAATGATTCTGGCCGCCATGGTGTTGAGCGGTGTCCTGCTTGCTGCGGAAGAAGGTTCGTCTGCCGGTCCACTTCCCGCCGCCGGGCAGAGAAACTCGATTCTTCTGCCGCCGGAAAGTGTGGCAATTTCCACGGGGGAGGTGCGGAAGTTCGAGGTCCCGTTTGTCGTGGAGGAGTTCAAGTCCAGCACGGGAAACGCCCGGGTCCTTCATGTGGAGGGACGGGCCTTCGAAATCGAAGGAGTCGCGGCGGGAAATGCGGTTGTGAGCGTGTCGGCGACCGGAATCAGCAAGGAGTTCCGCGTGACGGTCTCCAGCTCCGTGATGCCGATCTACCGGGAGCTGAGCCGCGAACTGGGCGATCTGCCCGAGGTGGGGGTGGAACTTTCCGACAACGTGCTCACCCTCCGCGGAGAGATTACGAAAACCGGCCACTGGGAGTATTTCCGGAGGGTCGTGAAACGCTATGAGGACCGCTGCCGGAACTATGTGAGCTTTCAGCCCGGACCGGCTCTGTTCGAAGAACTGAAGAAACAGTTCGAGGCGGCCGGATTCAAGGTGGCCGATCAGGTCTCGCCGGAGCTGCCGGGGCAGATCCGCTTCCAGGTCGCAAACGGAGTGCTGACCGTTTCCGGATATCTGCTGTGCGAGGATGATATCGCAATGGTGAAACGGATTCTCGCATCCCGGAAATGGCTCTCGCCGGAGTGGAACGGAAACGCGCTTCGGGCGGTGACGGAGCTGAAGATTGCGGATACGCAGCTGGATGTCGGAATCGTCTTCGTCGGAGTGACCCGGACTCAGCTGGAACGGCTCNNCGCGTCCGCCGACGGAACGCTTCTCTCCTGGAATCTGATCGCGTGGTTCCGCGCACTGGCCGGAGGGGTGCCCCCGGGCATCAGCGACGCTTCCAATGGAAACGGACTCTATTCCTATTTCAATACGGATCTGAAAGGATCCCTGGTGGCGTTCGGGATCAATGGAATTTCCGATTTCCGTGACGCGGGGCATGTCACTCTGACCAACAACAGCCCGAACTTCGCCTCGTATGAGAACGGCGGGACTCTGAACGTCAAAGTCTACGGACAGGAGACCGCGGATTTGAAACCGATCAATTTCGGACTGAAAATCAAAGTCCGCGGCGGTCTGATCCGGTCGAACATGACCCGTCTGGAGTTCGAACTGGAAAAAAGCCTCGCTCCGGTCAAACAGGAGGAGGACTACTTCCAGCGCTCCACCAAGACCAAGGCGGAAATCCTCTGCCCCCTGAACAAAACGGCGGTGATCGCCGGACAGCGGGAGATGACCTTTTCCAACAGCGGTCCGAGCGGCTATGCGTTCCTGCGGCATATCCCGATTGTCAACTGGTTCATGGCGTTCGAGGAGGATCAGGGGGAGGAGATGCAGCTGCTGATCCTCGTCTGCCCGAAGATCGCCGGACAGCATGTGCAGATGAGCTCCGTGCCGTCCGAGGAGACGGCGGAAGTGGAAAACAAAGTCTCCCGCTCGGTTCGGGAAAAAAGCAGAAAAATTCAGCAGCAGGAGAACCGGAACTGGTTCCTGAAAATGTTTACCTGGTAAGCGGGGTGCGGAATGCGCTTGAAAGTCGTTTATGCCGATGGAGCGGTGAAGACGGTTCCTCTGGAGGGGAAATGTCTGATGGTGATCGGACGCTCCGAAGGGGCCGGGCTCTGTATTGCAGATAAGAAAGTCTCCCGCCGTCACGCCGAAATCCGGACCGAGGGCGGAGAGTTCTTCCTCGAAGATCTCTCCAGCCGGACCGGGACACGGGTCAACGGGAAGCTGATCGAGGGGGAGACAAAACTCTCCGTCGGAGATACCGTCCAGATCGGCGAAACGGAACTGATTCTGGAAAAAACGGAACCCGCGGCTCCCGCTCCGGCTCCGGCCCGGTCGGCTTCCGCAGGGGGAGACGCGCGTAACGGCTCCGCCGGACACAAGCTGCCCCTCTATTCCGCGCAGAGCGCCCTGGTCTCCCTTTACAGCGAAACGATGATCCGTCTTGCCCGGCGGATTCAGAACCGGGTGCTGGAGCTGCTGAACATCGGAAACAGCTCCGCAAGAGAGATGACAAACAGCGAGATGCGCCCGAAGGTCGAAGGCGCCGTGGAACAGATCCTCCGGGAGGTCCGGCATGAGATCCCGACCGATGTCAATCCGGATCAGTTCCGTCAGATTCTGCTGGATGATCTGGTCGGTCTGGGTCCGCTCTCGCCGCTGCTGCGCGACCCCGCCATCACGGAAATCATGATCAACGGTCCGGAAAACATCTTTGTGGAAAGCAGGGGACTGCTCTACCGGAGCGCGGCAAAATTCAACGGAGAGACCCATCTGCAGTCGATCATTCAGCGGATTGTGGAGCCGCTGGGCCGGCATATCGACGCGGCATCGCCGATGGTGGACGCGCGTCTGGAAGACGGTTCCCGGGTGAATGCGGTGATTCCGCCTCTTGCTCTGGACGGATCGCTGGTGACCATCCGGAAGTTCCCGTCGAAAAAACTGACGGACGAGGATCTGATCGGTTTCGGGAGTCTGACCCGTCCGATGGCGCTGTTCCTCCGGGAGGCGGTGAGGGCCCGGCGCAATATTCTGGTTTCGGGAGGAACCGGATCGGGCAAGACAACGCTTCTGAACATTCTTTCCCAGTTTATCCCGGAAAAGGAGCGGATCATCACGGTGGAGGATTCGGCCGAACTGAAGCTGACCCACGAGAATCTGTGCCGTTTGGAGGCGCGTCCGGCCAACGTGGAGGGGCAGGGACGCGTGACGATCCGGGATCTGGTCATCAACACGCTGCGAATGCGTCCGGACCGGATCATCGTCGGCGAGTGCCGCGGCGCGGAGGCGCTGGACATGCTGCAGGCGATGAATACCGGACACGACGGATCCATGACAACCTGTCATGCCAACAATCCGCGCGATGCGCTCTCCCGTCTGGAAAACATGGTGATGATGGCCGGGTTCGAGCTGCCGTCCTCCGCCATCCGGGAACAGATCGCGTCCGCGATCCATCTGATTGTTCAGCAGACCCGGCTTGCGGACGGATCCCGGAAAATCGTGAAAATTACCGAAGTGACCGGCCGCGAAGGAAGCACCATTCTCCTGCAGGATATCTTCACATTCGAACAGGAGGGGTTCGATGAGAAATTCCATGTGATCGGGCATCATACGGCAACGGGAAATATTCCGAAATTCGTCGACGAACTGCGGCAGTCCGGCGATCTTGAACTGGATATGTCGGTCTTTGTCCCGGAAGGGTAGAGAGGAGTCCCAGGATGAACACCATTCCCATTCTGCAACGGTACGGAGTGTATCTGCTGGTGCTTTTCGCTGTCGCACTGCTGATCTATATTCTGATCACGCTGATCCAGGCGTTCAGTCTGGAGCAGGCCGACCGGAAAGCCAAAGAGGACCGCTCGGAAGGCGTGGTGAACAATATTTATTACTTCATCAACCGGACCACCCTTCAGCAGATTCAGCTCTCCATGGGCATTCTGCTTTCCGGCGGAGTGATTGCCACACTGGTGTTCTGTCAGGTTTACGAGCCGGTGATCCTGGTTGCGGCGGCCGCACTTGCCTTTGTGCTGGGAATGGCGCTGCCGTGGTTCTATTTTTCCTCCAAGGTGCGCAAGCGCGCGGAACAGTTCGAAAGCAGCATTTTGGATCTCTCGCTCGGACTGACCAGCGGACTGCGCGCCGGACAGGCACTGCCCCAGGCTCTCGAAGTCTTTTCCCGGAGATGCGAAGGTCCGATGAAGGAGGAGCTGATGATCGTGATCCGCGAATACCGGCTCGGACTGGAACTGCCGGAGGCGCTGCAGCGGATGTACAACCGGATCCCGTGCGAGGATCTTCTGCTCCTGATCATCTCAATCCGCCTGACAGCGCAGTCCGGAGGGAGTATGGTGGACGTTCTCGAAAAGATCACGCAGATGATCCGCGGAAGAACCGAATTCCAGCAGAAACTCCGGGCGTTGACGGCTCAGGGACGGTTTGAAGCGCTCGCGATGTCGCTGGCCCCGCTGGTTGCATTCGTCCTGCTGTTTTTCATTAACAACGACCTGATGCTGCCGATGGTGCAGACCGTGATCGGATGGTGCGCCATCGGCGTGATGCTGACGTTGGAGTGCATCGGGTATTTCGTGATCCGGGCCATTGTGGATATTGAGGTGTGAACAGATGAAACAGTTTTTCATTTATGCTCTGACGTTTATGGCGGTGATGCTGCCGAGTCTCTTTTTCGTGGTGCTCGCGGAAAAGAAGGAGAAGCGGACGGAAAAGAAGGAGAGTCTTCCGCTGGTGTTCCTGCTGACCCGTCCCATTGCGGAGCTCCTGGAGGCGGGTGGAATGGGAAACTTCTTCCGGAAACTCTTCCCCGGACACAGCGCACGGATCCAGAAGAATCTGCATTTTGCCGGACTGAAGATCCAGGTGGGAAATGTCTACTGCACACAGGTGTTTCTGGCGGTTTTTCTTGCGTTGATCGTCGGCGGGGTGACCGCGATGCTGGTGGATCGGGAAAACCGTCTTTCCATCCTGGTGGCCGGGGTGATCGCCGCATGGATCGGGGGAGCTCTGCCGGGGATCGTGATCGGGAATCTGGCGCAGCGCAGACAGCTGCAGATCCTGCGGGCAATTCCGTACTCGATCGACCTGATCGCGTCGGCAATGCGGGGCGGACTGGATTTCAGTGCGGCGATCCGCTTTTACGTGAAGCTGGGAATCCCCGGACCGCTGACGGAGGAGTATTCCCAGATGCTCCGGGAGATGGAGCTCGGAGTGATCCGGACCGCTGCACTGCAGAATATGGCGGACCGGATTCAGATCAAGGAGTTTACGTCGTTTGCCGCGGCGATCGCGCTCGGGACCGAACTGGGCGCGCCGCTGACGGAGACCATGGAGGTGCAGGGCGAGGAGATGCGGAAAGCCCGTTTCGCCCTGGCGGAATGCAAGGCCCAGCGGGCGCCTTCGCTGATGCTGCTTCCCATGGCATTGTTTATTCTGCCTGCGGTTTTCATTATTATTCTGACCCCGGTGTTCCTCAAGATGAAGGAAGCCGGAGTTCCGCTGTTCTGAGGAGGTGCGCATGAAGCAGCAGACCGTCGGATACAAGATTCGATTCATCACCGGAGAGCTGGCCGGAAGGACGTTTGCAATTCCGAATTCCGGAACCACGATCGGACGGCGGCGCGATGCCGATATCCGTCCGGGAGGAACGGATATCGCCGCGGAACATCTCTCGCTGATGCCGCAGGCGGATTCCGGCGTGCTGATGCATGTGTACGACAATGAATCCGCATGGGTGGACGGAAACGAGATCGCCGGAGGTGCGGATGCGCTGCTCACTCCGGGTGAGGATGTCCGGATCGGAAAAGAGCTGACATTCGTTCTGGAACGGAACGATTCCGCGGTGAATGCAAGTCCGGCTCTTTCGGAAGAGGAGGCGGAAGAGCCGACCGAGGAACTGACCGAGGATGCGTCCGGTCAGCCCGCTCAGCCGGATGGCGACTGCACCCGGTACGCCTCCGCCGCGGAGCTGGAGGACCTGCGGAAGTTCAGCCGGGCACAGAAACGACGGAAGAAACTGGTGCTTGGAACCGGGATTCTTCTGGCGCTTCTGATTCTGGGCGGGGGATATGTGCTTTCGGTTCTGGAACTGGAGAATCCGGTGACCTGGCCGGGAGAGGTCTCCGGCGTCTACAACGACGGCGAGTTCCGGACCGAGATCGAACCCGGCGGAAAATGCCTGGTCTACTATCCGAAGATGTCCGCGACCGTGGTCAAAACGGACGGCAACAACTGCGAGGTGATGACCGCGCTCGGAAAAAATCTGGATGTCCCGTTCCACCTTGTTCTGACCGTAACGCCGGTCCCGGACGGGTTCCGCACAACCCGGAAGAAAAGTTTCGACAACTGGCGAAAACGGGTCTCGGAACAGCAGGGCTTTGCGTTTCTGGAGGATCCGGCACAGGACTTCTACCGGCCGACGGAATGCGGATTTCCCTATTACCGGATTCCGTATACAAGAAGGGATAAGAATTTCCGCTGGCAGGGATATGCCAGCTATATGCGGTATCAGGATCGGGAGATCGTGCTGCTGCGGGAGGTGCCGGCGAATCATTTCTGGCGGTCGGACCGGGTGCTGCAGAGCTACGGAGCGTTTGTGGTCTCTCCGGCGATGGTGGACCGGTACTGGGAGATCCCGGAAAAACGGATGGAAGGGGATTCCACCCGTCTGTTGCAGCGGGCGGCGATGGAGCTGCGCAAGAACATCGCGGCTGCGGTCTGGGATGAACTGGATCTGATTCTGCGGACCCTGCTCTGCCGTGCGTATGAGAACAAGGATCCGGTTCTGATCGCCGCGGTGGAGCCGCTCTGGAAGGAGTTCCGGGAAAAGCAGCAGATCTGGTATTCGCAGTGCTGTCTGGCGTATCAGGCCTATCAGGCGGAGGAGAACAGGGAGGGAATGAACCGGATTATCAATGAGTGCCTCCGTCGTTTTCCCTCGCCGGACGATCACCGTCATGTCAAAATCATGAAAAATAGTTGGACGATTGAAGAATGAAGAATCTGTTTCGAAGACATCAGAAGGCCGATGAGACAGGTGCGCCGCCGGAAGGAACACCGGAAAAACGTTCGTATGTGTTTCTTCTGGAGTTCCGCTGCCGGGGAAGACTGGTCGTTTCAGCCCGAACCGATTCGATGGGACGCGTGCTCCGGATCGGCCGCGCCCCTGAAAACGACTGGGTGATTCCGCCGCAGGACCGCGTCTCCGCTGATTATGAGGCGGAATTGAGACTCGGAAATCGGGAGATCCGATTGCAGGCCTGCGGGAAAAACGGTTTCCACGTCCGCGGAAAGACTCTGACAAGCTATGTGCTGAAAGGAAATGACCGGATCGCGATCGGCGATTGCGAACTGTTTGTCAAACCGGCGGAAATCAGCGATTCGCGTCCGTGCGACGTCCATCGTCTGGAGTTCCGCAACGGTCCGCGCGAGGGAGAACTGGTCCGGCTGGAGAAGAAGCTCTCCGCCGCCCGGAAGGAGGCCCGGGCCCTGGGGGAGGTCCTCTCCCAGGCCCGCCGGGCCGCGGCGCGGGAGCTGGAGGGGCGCATCCAGGAGGAGCTGCGGCAGCTGGACATGCCNNTGGTCCGGCTGGAGAAGAAGCTCGTGCGGATCGGATCCGCGCCGGAAAACGATATCGTGATCCGGGACGATGTCGTTTCCCGCTTCCATGCCGAAATCCGGATCGCTGAAAACGGCGAGTCGTGGATCCGCGATCTGGACAGCGTCAACGGAACGTTCGTCAACGGCGCCAGACTCGGACGCCAGGAACGGATGCTGATGGATTCCGACGAGATCTCCATCGCGTTCTTCGATCTGATGTTCCTGGACCGCAATGTTCCCCACACCCGGTCGCAGATCGGACGGAAAATCCTGATTATGGGAATCACCGTTCTGGTGATTCTCGGTGTATTCGGGTTGTTTTATGCGATGACTCCGGAGGCGTCCCAGGTTCTGAACGCGGCGGAATTTTACATCCGGAAAGCCGATTTCCCCGCCGCACGCCGGATGCTCGATCGGATGCCCGAGGCCAGAAACTATCCGAAATATGAAAAGTATTATCAGGAGCATCTCCGGAACATCGCCCGGTATGAGAAGACTCTGACATGCTGGAAGGAGTTCCAGAGACTGTTGAAAAATTCGGAATGGCAGGATGCCGCTCAGTGCTTCGGACGCCTCGAAGTCGACAACCGCTTCGCATGGAACTGGGAGGATGCGACCGTCGATGAACGCATGGCTCTGGTTCATCATGCCAAATCCCTGCTGGACGTGCAGTTCCGGATCCGGGCTCTGCTGCTTTCCATGGACTCCGATCCGGCGGCGCAGAAAAAAATGTTCGAAGAGCTGAAGAAAGATCCCCTTCTGGCCCCCCGTCAGGAACCGGAGTGGCTGCTTCCGCTGCGGGAAGAGATCCGGAAACTGCTCGCGGAACTGGAAAACAACTGTTCGATCCTCGACCGGATGACCGCGCTCCTGGACAGACTGGAAGACGAGAACACCAATTTCCAAAAGCGGATTGCGGAACTGGAGAATCTGCGCAGGACCGCATCCGGAAGTGTCCGGGTCCGTGCGCAGGATCTTGCCGACGTCCTGAAAAAGCTGGAGAAGAATCAGGAGGCGGTCTCCAGAAACCAGGCCGCGCTGACGGCAATGCGCTTCGAGGCGATTCAGCCGGAGATCCCGTTCGTCTCTCCCGATGAGTGCATGATCAGTTCCCGCATCCTGCAGAAACGGTCCCGTCTGGTCCAGCGTCAGGAGGATCTGCTGCAGAATGTGGAAAATTTGAACTATCTGCAGGGAAAGCTCCGGAAGGCCGGACTGACTCCCGGTAAGGTGCCCGAAATCGTGGATCGTTTCTCGTCGGAAACAGAGATCCGGAAAGCGCTGAACTTCGAGTGCCTGAACGGGAAAATGCCGAATCCCCGTCGGAAAACTCCGGTCGGAATGTATGACAGAATGTTCGGAATCCGATTTTTCTATGAGATCATTCAGCAGTCCGCGGTGCTGCCGACGAATCTGTATTCCGGGGAGATCGTCTCCAGTCTGGATTTCTATCCGGAGTGCATTTCGCTTGCGGAGCTCTTCCGCGCGGTGGAGGAGACCCGTCTCTGGCTCTCCCTTCCCGAGAATCAGTGGATGCAGAGCGGTGAGACAAAGAAACTCAACAGCCTTTGTGAAACTCTCCTTGCACGCCGGAGCGCCATGCTCGACATGCTGAACCGCATTGCGCAGTCCGCGCCCGGAACAAGAACCTGGTTCGTCGCAAAGGCGGCTCTCTTCTACTTCTCTCCGGCGTCGTCCATTCCGCGGAACGAGATGCAGAACTATGCGGCGCAATGGAAAGTCTTCCGCTCAAAACAGCAGAAACGCCTCGAAGGATACGATCCGCTGAAGCCGGAGAAAGCACGGAAAATCGGAGAGACCATCCTGAAGGAGGGCATCCCCGGCGATCCGGTCGTCAACTGGATCTGGAGTCAGATCCATGAATAGAAAACGGTCCATCGCAAAAAAACGGAGCATTCTGCTGGAGTATGTGATTCTGCTTTGCTCCATTCTGCCGCTGGTGTTCGCGGCTTCCGCTTCGGTCTATTCGCTCTCCGGACTGGGGGGTGGGAGCTTCGGTCCGATCGGAAAGGGAATCGTCGGGCTGTATCAGCGGATCATTACCATTGTCTCCCTGCCGATCCCGTAAGATGATGGACCGCTTCCGGAAGATTCTGTGCGATTCAACAACCCGCGGGACGCCGGCGTATTCTCCGACGTCGGATGCGCTCGGCCTGTTCCCCGGAGAGGGAGAGGATGAGGCGAAGTTCGCGGAACGTGTGGACTTTCTCAGCCGGGAACTCGAAATGCTGGAAGACGGGTCTTCCGATCTGCGGGACTGGATCGGTTCTTCCCCGGAAGTCCCGGAGAATTTGCGAAGACAGGCCGGAGAGCTGACCTGGAAGCGTTTTCGTTTCCGTGCGGAGTGGGTTCCCGCATGGTTCTCCAGCCGCCGGACCGGATGCTTTTCCGCCGGAGTCCTGCTGGAGGTGGATCATCGACTTCCCCTCGTGTTCCTCCACGGCGCATTCCTGCGCAAATCGCGGAGAATGGGATATGATGCGGCGGAAACGCTGGCGCATGAGATGGTTCATGCGGTGCGCATCGCATTTCCCGGATCGGCGTACGAGGAATTCTTCCCGTGTCAGGTTCATCGGTCCGGATTCCGGCGGGTGTTCGGAAATCTGTTTCGCAGATGGTGGATCCCTGTTCTGTTCTTCGGCGGACTGGCGGCTCTTCCGGTGCTCGCGGCGGCGGGGATTTCCGGGTTCTGGTGGCCGATTCTTCTGCCGGT
>DDJH01000195.1 GCA_002338895.1 Lentisphaeria bacterium UBA1829
GCCAGCACAAACGGCATCCGCCCCTCGCAAAACTCCCGCTTCCAGTCGCAGGCGGCGGCCTTCTCCGCAGAGAGCACGTTCCGCAGCTTCCTCACCTGTTCAATTCCGCGGACCGTTTCCGGAGAGTCGATCTGCACCGGATTCTCCGCAAACGGATCAATCAGCGTTCCGCCGCTGCGAAACACAAAGTTCATCCAGAAAAACGCTCCTGCGGAATAATTCAGGAGACGCTCTTTTGAAACCTTTCTGCTCAAACGGCCGAGAAGGTGCAGAAAATCATCAGACGTCCACTCTTCTGAAGGCACCTCCAGCCCGGATTCCGTCAGAAGCTGCGGATTGCAGAACATCACGCGCGGAGAAAAGATGAACGGAATGCCGCGAATGGAGCCGTCCGGCTCCAGAAAACTGCGGAACGGAGACTCGAAAAAAAGCGAACGGTCCGGAAACAGCTCCCGGAAATACGGCGTGAGATCCAGATACTCGCTCCGCCGCATCTGAAGAGGAATCGTCGTACGGATTTCAAACATTCCGCGCTGAAATTGTGTGCAGAACCGCAGATCCGGAAGACGTTTCTCCAGCAGCTTCCGAAATCCTTCCACCCATGGGAGATTCGGATTGAACACGACAAAATGATTCGGCATCAGCCGTTCCTTCCAGTCCGGCCGCACCACACTTCCCTGGCGGCTTACACAATGAAGAATTCCGGCTCCCGCAAGCGCATTCACCGCCTGAAAGATCATTGCAAAGGAGGCATCGACCGACTCCCCGAGTTTCCGTGCGGAGGGTATCGGGGATCCCGCCGGGTATTCCCCCGATTCGATCCGGTCAAGAAGATAATCGCGAACCTGTGAAATTTTATCCTTCATCTTCGTTTTCCTCCGTTGGGTTCATTATAGCACATCCTGCTGATTATATCAAGAGGTTCTTGTGATTTTTTCATGATTTTTCTCATTGTATTTTCGTAGAACCGATTCAAAAACCTGTGAGGGGATCGGAGGAATGGGAAAGAGGTTGTCCCGATGAAAAAACGATAGGAGTCTATTGATCCATTCAGAAAAATTCCCGTTCCGGCAAGATGGAAAAGAGGAGGCGCGAGAGAGGAAAAACGATGAAAAATTTCCCGGAGAACCCTTTCGGGAGTTGAAATTTCAAAGAAGAGATTCTATGTTACATTCTTTCAAATTCAGAGAGCGGAAAAGAAACCATGGGACAGATCACGCTGAAAAAACTGGCGGAACTTTCAGGACTCTCCATCCGGACGGTCAGCCGGGTTCTGAAAAACCAGGCGTATGTTGTGCCGGAGAAGAGGGAACTGGTTCTGAAACTGGCGGAACAGTATCACTATCTGCCGAATATGGCGGCACGCAATCTGCGTCTTCAGAAGAAAAGTTTTGTGGGGATTCTGTCGTCGAATTTCCAGACGGAGGTGTTTCTGCAGAAAGTGAACGATCTGGAGCGGAGACTCTTCTCGGCGGGCTACTATCCGATTCTCGGGCGGCCCGACCACTTCAGCACCGATTTCGGCAAGATGATGCGGGACTGGTCCGGCGTGATGGATTATGTGGTGGTCTTCGAGCTTCCGGATCGGCTTCCGGGAGGAAATCTTTCCGATTTTCCGCTGGACTTCATCTTTGTCGACCGGGAAGTTGAAAGCGATCACCATACGCTGCTGATCGACCGGGCAAGCGGAGTCTGTGAAGCGATCCGGCATCTGATCCGAAACGGCCGGAAACGGATTCTGCACTGCGGCGGGAATGAATCGCGGAAGAAGGGAATTCAGCGGGCATTCGACGAACTGGGAGCGGAATCGGGAGCGCAGCGGATGATTCTGGAAAGTCCTTCGGAATTCAGCGACGGCTACGCGCTCGGCCCCTCGATCCTCCGCCGGAAGCCCGACGCGGTGTTTTTCGACACCGACCGCATGGCCGCCGGATTTCTCAAATTCGCAATGGAACAGAAAATCGCGATTCCGCAGGAGATTGCGGTGGTGGGATTCGACGACGATCTGATCGGCCGGATGTCCGCCCCCTCGCTGAGTTCGGTTGCGCACCCGATCGCGGAAATCAACACGGAAATCGTCTCCATTCTGACCGGGGAACGGCAGGGAAAGATCCGGAAGGTCTTCCCGACCCGCTTCATCCCGCGGGAAAGCTGCTGACGGTTTTTCCCTCCGGAAAGCCCCGCCGAGACACCATTTTTCTGCTGAACCCTATTTGTAAAATAAGGACTTCCGGTGTATTTTAATATAATGTCAAAGTGCAAACTTGAAAAGAATGGGAGCTGATATGGCTGCTGAACTTGAAGATTTAATCGTCGGAGCTCTTTCCGGGGAAGACAACGAAATTCAACTGCTTTCCAACAAAATCAAAACATCCGATCTCCAGGAACTCCGAAACGCGCAGGCCAACTTCGATTCCATGCTTGACACCTGGGATGAAGCCGTATCCAGACAGGAATCCATGGCCCGGCTCTGCGTGGAACTGGCGGAACGGGACGCGCTGGAAGGACAAATCTTCCGCAACGCACTGCACAATGCGGTGAAACTGCTGCTCCCGCCGTATATCTCCAGCCAGACGGTGCTGAAGGCAATCGGAGCAAGAGATGCTGAAATTCCGGCTTCGGAGGTGGCATCCCGCCTGAAGAAACTGCAGAAGATCAAATCCGGATGTCTCGCGTATCTGTCGGATTCCAAGATCTGGGGGAAGGTGGTCTCCATCGACAAAGGAACGGCGACCCTCGGAATCAATTCGCTCGCGGCGGGCAATCTGCTCTCCCTTCCGATCAGCTCCGCCCTGGCGACGGCGGTGTTCTTCGATGCCAATCCGGAAATGTTCAATTCGCTGGTCCCTGACAGACACCGCCTCCCGGCGGCTCCGAAATACAAGGAGATCTTCTCCCGGAACGCGCTGACGGATCTTTCCGAAGCCCGTCTGAAAGAGATTCTGACCCGTCTTCTGGTTCCGGACTGCATGGCAATCGACGCCTTCCAGGTCTGGTGGAACGAGACGCCGCAGAGCACCGCGGTCCGCGGCAAACGCGCCCCGTGGGATGCAAGAAGCATTCTGGAACTCAGCACGCTGCTGACCCCGCTGGAAGCGGAAGGCGGCGTCAAACTCGGAAGCGAGGAGACCGCCAAGCTGGCCAGACTGTTCCAGCATCTCCGCGTGCCGATGGCGCCGAAGGATGTCACCATGCTGGGAGACTGCATCGCGATGCTTTCCGCCGTCAACCCCTCCCCGGTGCTGATGGAGATGTTCCCGCCGCTGCGCGGAAAAGCTCCGTTCTGGCCGGCGGATGTGGAAAAGGCGCAGGTCGGAAAGGATCTGGAGGTGTGGGGACATATCTCGATCAAACTGCTTCCGGCGTTTGTGAAGGTGGCGAAGGTGGTTTATACGGAACAGGAGCTGGCGCACCTGGGGTGCATTCTTCCGCTCCGCTGCCTGAATCTGCTGTTTGAATCGCTGGATCCGAAGACGGTGGCGGAGGCGATTGTGGCCCAGGAGAAGCTGTCGTCGGACATTCTGCTGTATCTCTGGAAGAACCGGACGAAGCTGCCGCGCAATCTGGTTTCGATTGTCGATATGGGACATGTTGCGGAGGCGATCTCCGCGGAAGGACTGCCGAAGGAGTGGGCCGCGGCGGAGCGGGAACTCAAACGCACGCTGTTCGAAAAGGCCGAATTCCAGAAGTTCCTCATCGACAATGCGGACGGCGACATTCCGTCGATCATCGACGCGCTGCAGCGGGTCCGCACCTTCCAGATGGGAGAGTGCCAGAGCATTCTGGTGAAGCTGGCCCGTCACTCCGACGAACTGATGGCGCACATTGAAAACGAAGGCGGCAAGCGTCTGATGGGCGCCGGCGAGACCGGAGCTCCGGCCGCACAGCCGGACATCACCTCGCAGTCCTCCTTCACCAAGCTGACGAAGGAGCTGGAGGATCTGATCACCGTTCAGATTCCGGAAAACGTCAAGGCGATCGAACACGCCCGCGGCTTCGGCGACTTCCGCGAAAACGCGGAATACGACGCGGCAAAGGAACGCAGACGGTTCCTCCACCGCCGCCGTGCCGAACTGGAAAACCTTGTGGGCACCATTCAGACCACCAACTTCAAGAACGTGAAAATCGGCGATCATGTTGTGCTCGGCTCGACCGTGACACTGGCGGATTCCACCGGGAAAACGACCGACTACTATGTGCTCGGCGCACTCGACGGCGATCCGGACAACAACCGCATCTCCTACAAGACCAAACTCGGCGAAATTCTGATGACGACGAAAGTGGGCGACACCGTCAAACTTCCGGGTCTCGGCGATCGGACCGTCAAAGCGGTCTCTCCGCTTCCGGAAGCCATGCGCAAAGAGCTCGCCGAAGAGGCCTGAACCGGTCATGCCGGACTACCGGACCGTTCCAGCGAACACCCATCGGCAGTTCCGGCGGATCCGCCGTCCCCGTCGTTTTCACCGGACGGAGCGGCACCTTCCTTCCGGTCTTCTTCTGAAGGAGTATGAATTTCTTTCGGAGGACCGGAAGGGAAAAACCCTTCTTTTTTTCACCGATCTCCATCTGCGCTTTTCCCTGACGCGAAATCTTTTCGGAGGAGGCGGACCGCCCTTCTGGCGAGGAAGCGGATGGATCGCATCGGCGCTCCGGGAAGCGACAGAGATGCTCCATCCGGATTATCTTCTGTTCGGCGGCGATCTGGTCACCTATACGGAGTGTTATCCCGCGGCGATGCGGATGATGGCTGAACTTCGTGCGCCGGGCGGCTGCTTCGCCGTTCCGGGAAACTGGGACAAGCGGCGGCGCAGGTGGCTGCCGTTCCGGGAAATCGAACGCCGGTACGAGCAGGCCGGATGGCGCCTCCTGGTCAATGAAGAGGTCCGGGACGATGCTCTGCTGATCTATGGAACGGACGATTACAAGATCGGCATTCCGCGCGTTTACGACACCCGGGCAAAAACCGGGTTCCGGGTCCTCCTCTCGCACAATCCCGACACGGTGGCGGAGCTGCCGGAAGAGGAGATCGGACCATTCGATCTGGCGCTCTGCGGACATACCCATGGCGGACAGATCCGTCTGCCGGGCTTCGGCGCGCTCCGCGCCTCCTCCCGCTACTGGAAACGCTTCGAATACGGTTTTTACGAGAGAAAAGGGGGGAACACCGCCATGATCGTCTCCTCCGGGATCGGAGCGACATGGATCCCGGTCCGCATCCACTGTCCGCCGGAAGCGGTGCTTGTCCGCTTCTGAGCGCGGGAAGTCCTTTTCCGGAAACGACCTTTTATTTCTTCACGGGCGTAAAGATCAGCCGGTAGTGATCGGAGCGGGTTTTCAGCAGAATCCTTGTCAGGGAAAACCGCCCGAAGTCGGGATTGTTCTTGTCGGCAAGCACCGGAAGTTTCCGGCAGGAGACGAATTCGATCTCTTCCAAGGAGAGAAGCACGCCGCCGAGACGGATCGTATTTCCGTCCGCGACCGGCGTTTCCGGCGTCATCAGATTGAGGAAAATCTCCTTTTTCCCCGCCTCTCCGCTTCGGCGGATCGAATCCTCCACCACGACTTTGTCCGGCGAAAAGTCCATCGTTCTTGTCAACATCTGCACGCCCGCTTCCGGCGGATAGGCGTCGGAGAGGTCGCAGGAAAGAATCCAGGAGTTTTTTCTCTTCCGGGGTTCCGGCAGCCGGGCGCGGAACCCGTTTCCCTCCTGCTGTTCCACGGAACCGAAGACCGGGGCGTTGTGTCCGCTTCCGCGCGTATACCACAGCGTGTAGCGCTCAGAAGAGAAGTTGCGTTTGGAATAGGTGCCGCAGCCGGCATCGACAATGACCGGCGTTTTGCCGCGATAGAGGAAAAACTGACCGAGATCGTTGTGATTGTGCGGTTCCGCGTTGTATCCGGCCTTCAGAGCGGCGGAGAAGCCGGATGTCCGCAGAATGGCAAGACGGTCGGGGAAAAATGAAACCGGCGGCAGATCCTCCGGATCGCCGGAGATCCGGTCGGGATAGTCGAACAGAGCGGTCAGGGTCTCGGCAAGTTCATCGCCGCACCAGCGCTGGATGGAGAGCGTTTTCCCGCGCCCGAAGGCGGTCAGAGCGGAAGAGTGAATCGCAGCGCCGCAGGGAACGACAATGGAGAGCTGAGGCGCACGAGGCGACCCGTCGGCATAGGCGAGCTGTTCGCCGCCGATCCGGACCTTGGCGATGAATTCGAAAATCGCCCGGTTTTTCGGGTCGGCATAGAAGGATTTCATGGAGGAGGGAACGATTTTTTCCAGGAGAGCGGTTGTTTTGAAGAGCATTCCGCCGGCTTTGTTGTAGTAGCTGGAGCCCTCTTCGCAGTACCCGTCGTCGCTGTACAGCGAGGCGAAACGGGAGACGGGGCGGAGGAAAATGCGGATGATCCGCGCCAGCTCCCGCGGATCGCGTTCCAGACAGACTGCGGTCAGAAGGATGTTGTAACAGCACCACGGAGTCCAGTTGTTGGGTTTTTCCGCGTCGAACCAGTGATTCAGCGGCCGGGTCACGGGATTGAGGACGTTCCGGACGGTCCGGGAGAGAGTCTCCTCGCGGAGACGGTCCGAAAAACCGGGCCAGACCTCGTCGAACAGCTCCCCGAGAAGATTGACCGCCAGTCCGATCTGCGCCCCCGTTTCCGAAGCGAAGAGATCCGACTGGCAGTTCGGCCCGGGCAGCGTTCCGTTCCAGACCGCATGTGCCGGCATGCACCACGAGCGCTCCTCCAGAATCGCCGTCAGATAATCCAGGACCGGCATCAGCCACCGCTCGCGGTCCCCGGAAAGACAGAGAGCCAGCACCAGAGTTCCCATCCGGTTCCGCCGTCCGAAATACCCGCGTTCGTAGCGGCTGCGGTTTCCGTTGACGGCGAATTCACAATATCCGGAAAGGAGCAGACGCTGAGGCGGCAGAGTCCGGATCTTCTCCGCCTCCGCCATCAGATCCGCGACAAGGGAGGTTCTGTTTTCCTTCCTCTTGATCTTCTCCCATGCCTCCCGGTCCGAAAACGGCGGGAAGAGCTGATGGACAAAGGCTCCCGATTCGATGGTTTTGTAAAAGTCCTCCGGAAGAAAGGACTCCATATAAAGATCCTGCTGATTCATCGCAATGCTCCTTTCCGGCAGCCGGTCCCGAAGAGAGAGGAAGGCCGCCGCTGCCCCTTTTATTTTTTCAAAAGCTATATTTCATGGTAAAATATAGCTTGCGGGAAAAAAATTCAAGTCCCGTTTCCCTTTTCCGGGCGAAAAGAGAGAGAACGGGAGAAGAGGAGGAGAACGAAAGGCGAAACGAAAAATTGACGGATCCATTTGTTAAATCGGCATTGCGGCGTTATATTAAACGACGATAACTTTTTCCAAGGAGAAAAACTATGGATCACAAAAACGAGATTTTAAGACTTCTGCGCGAAGACGGCCGACTCTCCAACGAGGAAATCGCGGAACGGATCGGCATCTCGGGAAAGACGGTCGAAAACACCATCAGGAAACTGGAGAAAAGCGGAATTCTTGTCGGGTTTCGAGCGTTGTTTGACGATTCCGTTCTCCCGGAAAATGCCGTGAAAGCCATCATCGAAGTGAAAGTCAAACCGGAACGCAACGGCGGATTCGACCGGGTTGCCAAACGGATCAGCAAATTTTCGAAAGTGGAAAACCTGTATCTGATGTCCTCCGGGGTGTTTGACCTGATGATCGAGGTCCGCGGAGAGACGCTGAACGATGTTGCGGAATTTGTGTCCAGCAAACTTGCGCCGATGGAGGGCGTCGTCTCCACCTCCACCCATTTCATCCTGAAGAAATACAAAGAATCCGGAAAGCTGTTTGAAAATGAAGAAGAACATGAACGACTCCAAGTCTCCCCGTAGTCTGAAATCCAAACTCGCTCAGCATATTGTCACCCTCCCGAAAAGCGGGATCCGCGACTTTTTCGAACTGGTCAACACAATGGACGATGTGATCTCCCTCGGAATCGGAGAACCGGATTTCGTCACACCGTGGACAATCCGGGAGGGGTCGATCTACTCTCTGGAGCGCGGCCATACGAGCTACACCTCCAATCTGGGTCTGCTCTCTCTGCGCAAGGCCATCTGCGACTATGTGGCGGAAAATTACAAGGTGGAGTATGACCCGGTGCATGAATGCATCGTCACGGTCGGCGTCAGCGAGGCGCTGGACCTGGCGATCCGCGCGATCACGGATCCGGGCGACGAGATCATCTACAACGAACCCTGCTATGTCTCCTACTACTCCGAAATCCGGATGGCGCACGGCATTCCCGTCCCTGTTCCGACCTACGAAAAGAATAATTTTGCGCTGGATCCCGCCGATCTGGAAAAGGCCGTCACACCGAAAACCAAGGCCATTCTCCTGAACTTTCCGTGCAACCCGACCGGCGCAACACTCGATAAGAACCAGCTGGAGGCCATTGCCGAAATCGCCCGGAAACATGATCTGATCGTTCTGACCGACCTGATCTATTCCGAACTGACCTACTCCGGGCACATTCTCCCCGCGATCTCCTCGCTGCCCGGCATGAAGGAGCGGACCATCTTTCTGCACGGATTCTCCAAGGCGTTCGCGATGACCGGTTTCCGGATCGGCTACGCCTGCGGACCGTTTGAAATCATCGACACGATGATGAAGGTGCATCAGTACTCCATGCTCTGCGCCCCGATCACCGCGCAGGAGGCCGCGGAAGAGGCGCTCCGCAACGGAAAACGGGATATGGAAACCATGCGGAAAGAGTATATGAACCGCCGGAACGTGATTGTCAAGGGATTCAACCGGATGGGGCTTCCCTGCTTCATGCCGGAAGGGGCCTTCTATGCGTTCCCGAACATCACGTCGACCGGGCTTTCCTCGACGGAGTTTGCCAAACGGCTCCTGATGGAGCAGCGCGTGGCGGTGGTGCCGGGCAATGCGTTCGGGGCGTCCGGAGAGGGATATGTCCGCTGTTCGTATGCCACGTCGATGGAAAAGATCCGCGAAGCGCTGAAGCGGATCGAAGTTTTTCTGAAAAGTCTGAAAAAAGTCTCATAAACGGAGGATGCCGTCCATGGAAAAGACCACTGAACCGCACCGGAACCGATTCCCGGGAAAAGGGATTCTTCTGCTTCTGCTGTTTCTGCCGCTGTTTGCGGGAGCGGCGGGAAAGAGNNGGAAGTTTCCACAAAAAAGCCCGCCATTGCATCCGACAAGGGGAAGGATATTCCGAACGGAGTGTGGGCGGAAGTGGTCGTCAAGCTTCATCCGGGGCGCTCCATCGGCGTGTATGACTATGTGCTGCAGTCCGGGGATCAGGAGTTTCCCTGCCGGGCAATCGCGCTGAACAGCGAACCGTACGACGCATCCCGCTGGGAGATCCGCGATGCGGGAGATTCGAAATGCCGTCTTCTCTTCCAGCCGGCGCGTCCGGAGGAGGGAAAGGAGTTCGAATACCGTCTGACGGTCAAGCTGATCGACAGCGACTCGAATCCGCCGCCACTGCTGTTCCGGAACCGGGAAAAGGAAGCCTTCACCGATCCGGCCGCCATTCCGGAAACCGGTCAGCTGGAAGAGAAACCGGCCGGGAAACCGGAAGCAAAGAAATAAACCGGGCGGTCCTTCTCCGTGTTTCACTTCCGCTCAACGCTGTTTCTGGAATCGTTTCTTCTGGGAGGATTCACGCTTCTGATCGGGACCTCCCTGTTTCAGAGCATCATGTCGTCGACCGGAGGGAAGGAGTTTATTCTTGCGGCCATTGCGGCGCCGATTCTTCTGATTTCGGCGTTCATCTCCCTTCTTCCGGTGCTGCCGCACAGACGGAAGGACTGCTTTGAACCGCTTTATCTTTTTGCCGCGGCGGCGGTGACGGTTTTCATTCTGGTTCTTCTTCTGGGGACCTCGATCCTGTTTTCCTTTGATCTGCGGAAAAACCTCATCCGGGAGGCCTCGGGGGAGCTGCTGTTCGGGATCTACCTGATTACGACGGTCTCCTCGGGCGTGGCGTTCGGGATTCTCTACGGGACCTTTTTCTGCTGGGCGAAACATCTGGAGGAGAACCGCACCCATGTTTTCGGAGTCCTCTGCGGGATCTGCGCGGGAGGAGGAGTGTTCCTGCTTCTCGCCGCTCTTCATGCAACGATGATGACGATTTTGAAAACGACGTTTTTTTCCGCCGCGTTGTTTCTGTTCTGCAATCTGTGCAGTGCGCTGTCCGCGCTTCCGGTTGCCAGGAGAAAACGGATTGCGCTGTTTCTGGTGTTTCTCGGGGGCGGGATTCTGTTTTTTCAGGAGACGCTGCTGTTTGCGGAACAGCGTCTGAAACCGTTCTCGCGCATCTCCCTGAACGCGCCGACCGGCCGCTATGAATTCAGCACTTTCGGTATTTTCCACAACGGAAAACTCTGGAGAAAGAAAAACTCCACACCGGAAAGTGAGAAATTGAACGTGCTGTTTCCCGTTCTGCAGAAGAGCCGCACTTCTCAGAAAGTGGCGGTCATCAGCAGTCTGAACACCTGGCTTCTGTATGCGCTCCGGAGCATGCCGAATGTGGAATCGGTGGATGTCTGTCTTCCGGATCCGGTGCTGCTGTCCGCGGCATCCGCACTGAACACGCAGCGGGACAAACTGCATTTTCATCTTCACGACCCCATGCGCTATTTCGCCGGGAGAAAGGGGACGTATGATCTGTTCCTGATCGGAATTACCGATATCTACTCTCTTGGGATGCACCGCTACCATACGGCCGAAATGATCGAAACGGCGCGCCGGAGTCTGAAACCGGACGGCGTTTTTGCCATTCTGCTTCCGGAGCCGGAAGGGTATGCGCAGGAGGCGGTTGAAGAGCTCCAGGCGAGCATCATCGCCACCGTGAAGCGGGTGTTTCCGAATGTGCTGTTCGCGGCGGGAAGAAGCGATATTCTTCTGGCGTCGACCCGGAAGGCGCTGACGCTTTCACCGGAAATTCTTGCAGAGCGGGCCCGGGAACTTTTCGGGAACTCTCTGCGCATTCCGCCCGGACTCTTTCTTGCGACAGGCAATCTTCTGTTCGATCCGGCGGAAACAGAGAAGATTCTCGCGCTTTCCAAGACGAAGACGGGAAACCGGGCGTTTTATCCGGAGACGGTTCTTCTGTCGTGGAAAAACAGTCCGTTTCTCTCATCGCCCCTGTTTCAGCACATTCTTTCCGTTCACCGGTTCTGCACGGATCACGCGCTTCTTCTGCTGTTCTGTCTTGCGGGGTTCTATCTTCCGCTGCGCTACCTGCGATCCAGCAGCGTGGACCGCCGGGGGTTGTTCCTCTCCTTTGAAAACGGATTCTACACGCTCGGGACATTGGCGATGATTCTTTATCTTCTGCAGATCCGCACAGGAACGCTGTACGGGAGTCTTCCTCTTCTGATGGTTCTGCTGGCCGGAGGAGGGATCACCGGGGCGCTGCTTTCCCGCTGGAAAACCATCTCGCGTCCTCTTTACCTTCTGGCGGCGCTGCTTCCGCCTGCGGTCGCGCTCTTTCTGATTCTTCCGAAGGAGTCGCCGACGATCAGCATGATGTGCGCCATTTTCGCCACGGGACTCTTTTCCGGCTACGCCTACTTTCATGTCCGGGAGCTTTGCGGGGAACGGGAATACGCGAATTTTCTTCCTTCGATGCTGCTTCTGGGCGGAGGAGTCGGCTTTCTGATTGCGGCGTTTCTACTTCTTCCCTCGTCCTCCGGCGGACTTCTTCTGTGCGTCGTTCTTCTGGCGGCGACCCGGGCGACCCGGGCCGTCCGGGGATGATTATTCGACCGATTTCAGCGTCACATGCGGCATCCGTCCGTAGATGTGGAAGAACAGATCCCGCGCCTCCTCCGAACAGGGATTCCGATTCAGCGAGTGTTTGAGTTCGACAGCCGCCTTCTCTTTCTCCCGTGCGGCCCAGGCGCGTTTCGCCCGCGACAGATATCTGAGTCCTTCCAGCTTGTCGTCAAAATTGACGACCCGGAAAACAAGGTACTTCGCCCCGAGATCCGACAGATCCTCCGGCGGAGGAACCGGATAGAAATCCGTCATATGATTGGTCTCATAATGCATCCGGTACGCCGGAGAACGACGCGAGATATGAACCGCGTTCGCAATATACGCACTCGAATACGGATGCAGCGGCCCGAGCGTTCCCTGGTCGTACAGCAGATATTTCGCCCCGTAGCGGGAACAGAACTCGCTCAGCGTCCGCTCGTCTCCGTGATAAAGAATCTTCAAATACTCCTCCACCGGACGGCGGATCGGCTCCATTCCGAACTGCGGCTGGAGCACCAGATTCGTTCCGCAGTACGCCATCAGCATCGGACCGACCGTGAAGTTGGCGACAACGGTTTGTCCGCGCATATCCTCGCGCCGGAACCAGTCGATCAGCTCGGAGGTCTTCCGCAGATAGATGTCCGCGCTGTACGACCTCCTCCGTCCGCCGAGCGCCGCATACAGCTCCACAAGAATCGAAAACACGATCAGGCACACCAGAAGGATCCGGAAACCGCAGGCCGTTCTGCGCCGCTGCGGATACCCGGTCCTCAGCGCATGCAGCACCGCCTGCGCCGAAAGCGGCAGCGCCAGCGCCAGAAACACGATCACAAACTCATGATAGCGGACAATATACACAAATCCGATCAGGAACCCCAGCAGAAACAGATCCGGCTGCGCCGACCGCGGCAGATCCCGCAGCAGAGCCGTCCGCACCGGCGTGAACAGACCGCCCGCCAGCAGCATCAGAAACAGAACCGAAAGAGTGACCGGAGCGTAATTCCAGATCTGACGGAGCAATGACGGAGCGTCTTTTGAACTCAAAAACGGCAGTGACCCCAGTGACGGGAAAAAACTGACGGCAATTTCCCACGTTGCCGAATGCATGGAGGGCGTCCACATCATCCGGGCGTCATAACTCAATTTTGACGGATCGACCGGTTTGACATTTTTGAATTTCCACTTTGCCTTCATCGTCTCGGAAAAATGGCTGTAGTTGGCCCGGTAGCCGGGGTTGTCCACAAACAGCGCATGGAATCCCCAGAGACACCCGAGCGCAACAACAAACAGCAGAATGCGCTTCCGAAACGGCATCCCCCTCCCGTCGTCCCGTCCGCCGCGGCTCCACAGCATCACCATCAGCAGCGGCAGCAGAATGCAGAAAAACGGCGACATAATCAGTCCGTACGTCACATTGAACGGCACAAACAGCGCATTCAGCGCAATCGCCAGCACAATCACAATCCAGACCGTTCTGCGTTTGCGGACCGGCACCCCTCCGCAGAGAACGCGCAGAATCTCGAATCCCGCCCATCCGGCGAACAGCAGCTGACTCAGATCCCACGCGGTAAAACAGCCGAAAACCGCGACAAACAGCAGCGGCAGCTTCCATCGGCGCGGATTCCCGTAATACGACTGCACCAGCACCATGCTCAGCAGAATCAGCGGGATGCAGAGATCCCCCCGGACAATATCCTGTCCGGTCGCCCGCGCAATCGCCGCCACCGACACCGCATGGATCATTCCGCCCGAGAACGCCAGAAACAGCGGCGTCCGCAACGACACCAGCCAGAGAAAGATCAGCCCCGGAATCAGCGCGGTCCACAACCGCACATTCCACGCGCAGTATGCCGCGAACGCCGGATCATCCTGATACCGCAGCTCCTCCGGCGACGGCTTCTCCGGCGGGAACACCGCACACCACACCCGGTACCCCCATCCGAGCACCCACTCCAGCGTCATGTTCATCTGCGCATACGGCGGCACCTCCGGCAGATACGCCAGACGCGGATCCCGCGCCGGCACCCCCTTCCCGTCCGCCACATCCTTCGCATACGCAAACATCATCGCGCTCTCGATCGTATACGGCATGAAATTCGGCCGCTTCAGCGGAAGCGCATCCCGGAAATCCCCGAAATAGAGCGCCTTCGCATCTCCGATCACCTCCGCGACCCGCGCCGCCTCCATGTTGTAGTGACACGTCTTCAGCAGAAACGACACCGCCACGCAGACCAGAAACAACAGCACACAAAGCGCCTTTCGCCTTCCGGAACGCTCCATCAGAAACTTCTCCTCAGATGCGAAGACTGGATTCCGAGCTCCTCCCGGTATTTTGCCACCGTCCTCCGTGCCACATCCAGCCCTCGCTCCTTCAGCAGCGCCGTCAGCTTGCTGTCGGAAAGCGGCGATGCCGGATTCTCCCGGTCGACCAGATCGCGGATGATCTCCTTGACCCCCCGCGACGAAATCTCCTCCCCTTGTTTCGACTGGAATCCCCCCGTGAAGAAGTACTTGAATTCAAACACCCCCCGCGGCGTCTGGATATACTTGTTTGCAATCGCCCGGCTGATCGTCGTTTCATGAAGCCCGAGCTTGTCCGCCACCTGCTGCATCGTCATCGGCTTCAGGTATTCGACCCCCTTTGCAAAGAAATCGTGCTGCGCAGCCACAATGACATCCGCAATTCTCTTGATCGTTTTCTGCCTCTGTTCGAGCGACTTCATCAATCCGTTTCCGCTCGTGATCTTCGCCCGGATGTACGAGCGGACATCCTCCGGCGTATTCGGATCCTCCAGAAGTTTCAGATAATACTTTGAAATGCGCAGATGCGGAATATGCGAATCATCGGCAACGACCTTGTATTCCCCGCCGTCCTTCTCCACACTGACCTCCGGCACCAGATACACCGGATGGACATCCGAAATCAGATTCCCGGGACACGGATTGAGCTTCTTGATCTCCGCCAGATCGGCATACAGTCTTTCCAGCGGGATCCCCATCGTCCGCGCGAGCTGCGGGAGCTTGTTCCGCGCGATCTCGTCCAGATGGTTTTTCACGAGCTCTTCCAGCTCCGGCGTGTTTTTTCCGAGGCGCTTCAGCTGAATGAGCAGGCACTCCCGGAGATCGCGGGCGCCGATTCCGGGCGGATCGAACGTCTGCACCAGCCGGATCGCCTCCTCCGCCTTCTCCAGGGAGCAACCGGCGCCGGTTGCGATATCCGCCGGATGCGTCTTCAGATATCCCGACTCATCAATTCCGCCGATCACCGTTTCGGCGATCCGGAAGAGTTCCGGCGACGCATCCGAACAGCGCAGCTGCTCCAGGAGCTGTTCCTGCATGGAGACCTCGTCGGCGATGGAATTGAACAGATAGGCCTGGCGCTCCTCCTCATCCTCCGGATCGTATCCGGAAGGGAGCGCCGCTTCGGCGGGAGAGGCATAGCCGCTGGCGGTAAGCTGGAGGATTTTTGCGAGTTCCTCCTCCATATCATCCCGCTCGGAACCGAGTTCGGGAGCATCCTCTTCGGCGGGAGCGGAGGGTTCGGGTTCCGGCTCGGATTCCGGTTCGGCGACCTCCAGAATCGGATTGGTGTTCAGCTCCTGATTCACCTTCTGCTGGAGCTCCAGAACCGGAGCATAGAGGATGTCCAGAGACTGCAGCTGCTGAGGAGTGAGAGTCTGCTCCTGTCTCAGCTCATTTCCCTGTATCATTCCCTGGGCTGCTTCCGCCATTGTACTCCGCAAGTTGCAATAAAAATTTAATTTTTTTGATTTTTCATTTTAAATATAACGCATGAAACGGTATAATAAAAGTCCACAAAGATTTTTTTGAAGGATTTTAAAAATGCAGCATCTTTTCGGCCTGACGAACCTGGGCAGCGGGAGCTCGGGCAATGCGACAGTGATTCATACACCGGACGGAGCGATTCTAGTGGATGCCGGATTTTCGGGAAAGGAGCTCTGCGCCCGTCTGGAGGCGGTGTCGGTCAAACCGGAGGAGATCCGGGCGATTCTGGTCTCGCACGAGCATACCGATCACACGAAGGGGGTCCGGATCTTTGCGGACGCGTACCGGATTCCCTGCTATGCGACGGCGACGGTCTGCCGGTCGCTGCAGAGCCGGAACCGGATCGGTTCGCAGCGGATGGTTTTTACCGCGGGGACCCCGTTTCCGCTCTGCGGAATCACCGTGGAGCCGTTCACGGTTCCGCATGATGCGACGGAGACGGTGGCGTTCAACTTTCTGTTCGGGAAGAACAAGATTTCGGTTGTGACGGATCTCGGGCACCTCGCGGAATCCGTCAAACAGAAACTGACGGGATCGGATGCGCTTCTTCTGGAATCGAATCACGATCTGAAAATGCTTGCGGAATCGGATCGTCCGCTTCGGCTCAAGCGCCGGATCATGAACCGGTACGGCCACCTCAGCAACAAGGAGACGATGGAGGCGCTCGGCTCCATCCTCTCGGAGAACACCCGCTTCCTGCTGTTCGGCCACCTGAGCTCCGAATGCAACGACTGCAGAATTGTAAGCGCAATGGCGGAAGAACGACTTGATTATCTTGCAAGATGTGATATTATACATCGTGTCGCAAAAGCATCACAACCAACTGAAACATTCTGGGTTGTCTGACGATGGATGAAGAAGAAAAAAGTCTGACGGAATGGATCGCCTGCGCGGAGACCGCCGGGGGGATTTTGAAAATGAGTTGTCCGTCATGTGGACAGCATTTTGATGTGACGGATATTCCTGTTTTTTCGACGTTTGTGTGCCCGGTCTGCTCCGCCCCGGTCGTCCGTCCGCTGTGGGTGGACACCTTCCGGCTGGACGAGCCGATCGAGGAGTCATCCGGAGTCGTCACGCAGGCAAATGCGGTGGATCTTTCGCTGGAGCGCGTGGTGACGCTTCATTTTCTGAATCCGCCGTTTGCGGCATCGGAGGAACGCTGCCGGCAGTTTGTCGACATCGGCCGGACACTGGCATTGCTGAACAATCCGTCGATTGTGACGGTTTTCAATATCGGAGTCATCGGAGCGATCCCCTTTCTGGTGACGCCCGATCTGAAAGGAAAAACTCTTCAGGACCATCTGCTTGCATCGGAAGGAGTGGTTCCGCTGGAGACCGCCTGCGACTGGATTGCGGCAATCGCTTCCGGACTCGACGCCGCACTCGAACGCGGTCTTTTCCACGGGGAAATCAACACGACCAACCTTATTCTGGATGAACAGACCGGGAAGCCCCGTCTGATCCACTTCGGGCTGTACGAGCTGCTGCAGGACGCCGGCTATATGAATGTGAATCTGTTTTCCGCGCCGGAGACTGCGGAAAAAGGGGTGGTCAATGAGAAGAGCGATGTCTACTCCCTCGGCGCCCTGTTCTATTATCTTCTGACCGGGACCGATATTCCGTCCGATGAGGAAAACGGCCGCCGAATCGTTCACAATCACTGGATCGCGAAAATGGTGAATGATTCGATTTCGGATCTGATCTGCAAAATGGTCAGTCCCGATCCGGCGGAACGGCCCGACTATCCGAACATCCTTGCGACGGTCAACGCCCGGCTCCAGCATATTCAATACGTCCGGGAAAAACTGAAACGAATCGCCAGGAAGAAAACCTGAAAGAACAGCGAATGAAAATACAGACAAAAATTCTTGTTTCCCTTGGCGGAGCCGCCGTCTTCGCCAGTTTTCTGGTTTTTGCTTTGTTTTACTGGAAGACGGATTCCTATCTGCGGGAAAACGCCGTCTATACCAATCATCTTCTGGAGGAGGTCTCCCAGGAGCGGCAGCGCTCCGATTCGATGGTTCATGCCGTCCAGCTGGAAAGTCTGCTTCATTCAATGTTTCAGGATCTGGAAATTCTGAATCTCTTCATGCTGGAGGCGAATCGCGGGAAGGGCGGAGAAGAGGGCATCCCTCCGCTGATGAGCGCATTGGAACAGCTCGCGCGGGAAAAGGGGTTTCCCGAAGGACGGTATCTGCCGCCGGAAGTGGAGAGCATCGTCACCATCACGGAAGACCAGGGAAACATCCGCAACGAGAGCTGCTCGGAAACCAATCATTATACGACAGATACTGTCATACCGAAAGAGCTGCAGAACTTCCGGAAGAACTTTTTTCAGACCTCCTCCATGCTGGTTGTTCCGCCGGGAGAGACAGGGTATCTGTGGGCGGCCTCGGGCCGTTTTTCCACACGGTATCAGCTGGCGGCCTACAAGATCAATGTGAAACGTCTTCTGAGCCGATTTGCCCGTCCGGACATTTCGAGTCTTTTCTTTCTGATGCATGGGCACGAGGTGACCGGGATCTGCAAACAGGGGGAGGAACCGTTCCTCCATTCGGGGGATCTGAAAGTCCGTATGCAGCTTCTGGCATCGCGTCTGGTCTCGATCATGGGGAAACGCCATTATGAACAGGAGACCGTGGTTCAGCGCGGAACCGGTCAGCGGTGGACCCTGGCGGCCATTACGCTCCAGATGGTTACCACGCCGGCGCGGGAGCTTCGGCTTGTCCAGGCGCAGATGGTCGATCCGGNNTCCGGGCAGCTCGGCATTTCTGCGGATGGGATCGGGGAGTTTTCTGTTTTTGATGCTTTTTATTCTGCTGGGACTGCTTGTTTTTTCCATCCCGCTTCTGGTCTGCACACGAAATCTTTCCAACGCGCTCAATCGGATTCTGGATTTTACCAGCCGTCTTTCGCGGGGGGAGGAACAGCCGGAAAATCTGCGGGCGGGAAATTCCGAGGAGATTCAGGAAATATCGAGCAATCTGAATCATCTGCGGGATAAGTTTGCCAGTCTGACGGTCCGGCTGAAAAAGAGTCACGAGCGGGAGATTCTTGCCCGGAGCGACGCGGAAAACTCCAACCGGATGAAATCGGTTCTGCTCAACGACATGGTGACGGAGCTGCAGGATCCGGTGAGTCTGATGATCAGTTTTTCGGGACTCCTGCTGCACAAGCTGAAGAATCAGGAGGAGTATCAGATGCCGCTGCGGAAGATTCATGAGGAGGCGCTTTCCGCGAATCGTCTGCTTTCGGCGCTGGGGAATCTGGCGGAGGTGGATCTTTCGAACGGGGATCCGTCGTATTCGGAGTTTGACGTTTCGGAGCTGGTGCGGGAAATATCCGACGCCTGCGTTCCGCTTTCCTCGGAGCGGCATGTGTCGTTTGAGACGAGCTGTTCGGATCTTCCGGAACGGATCATCTCGGACCGGGTGATGATGCGGCGTCTTCTGCAGCTGGCGGCGACGACGCTTTTGTCCGTTGCGCCGCCGAAGACGCGCGTCCGCTGGACCTGCACCGACCGGGAGCAGGAAATCGCGTTCCGTTTTTATGATACGAGGACCGCGGAATCGCTCTCGCTGGCGGATCTGTTCAATGAGCGCATGCAGTTTGCGGCCTCCCGGCGTTTCATTTCCGGCTATGCCGCGCCGATACTCAATTTAACGATCATCAAATTTCAGGCGGCGATTCTGGGCGCCCGTTTCACCGTGAAGAGGACAAAGGAATCCAACACGGAAATCGAACTGGTTTTTCCGAAACAGGATCCGATGGACATCGTTCTTTCGGGAGACCGGGAACAGGAGGAGAACATGCGCCACGCCCGGACATCGAGTTTCATCTTTTCCCCGGACCGGAACAGGAAAGTTTATCTGCATGACGGACGGCACTACGAGATGCTGGTGGCGGATAAATCCGCCTCCAGTTTCATGATGTTTTCGATCATGCTGGAAAACGAACCGTGCACGCTGACGCATGCGGCGACCCCGGAGGAGTGTCTCCGCCTTTTGAAAGAGAACCATTTTGATTTTCTGCTTCTGGACCTGAATTTTCAGAAGGCGTTCTGCACGCCGCTTCTGGCGGCGATCCGGACGGGGAGCACCAATCCGAATCTGATCATTCTGGGAATTGCTTCCGGGTTGACGGAGGCGGAACATGCGGCGATTCTGGAATCGGGAGTGGATGTCTGCCTCCGGAAACCGGTCAGCGTGGAAAATCTGGTCTCCGCCATTCACGGATATATCGGCCAATAAGGAATTTGCAAAGACTCCTCTTTTCCACAGAAACGGAGAGGGAAAATCCGGAAAGGGAGTTTTTTTTCTTGTTTTTCTTATTGATTTTCAGCATTTTCGTGATATATTAGCCAATGGTGGGAATGTGAAATGTTTTTTATAGAGAACAGGAGCGGCGGGNNGTCGCTGGCTGAGGGGACTTCCGCTCTTTCTCTGTTTTTTTGAAACATCCGCAGATTCAGAACCGTAAAATCAAAAGAATATTAAAAAGGTCCAAGGGAGAGAAATGAGTTGGGTTGATTGGTGTATTGTGGCCATCCCGATGTGCTTGTTGATCTGGGTGTCCATCTACTCGCGGAAGTATGCGAGAGGCGTCGTTGACTTTCTGGCGGCGGGTCGAATTGCAGGGCGGTATGTTCTGTCGGTGGGGGATATGACCGCGGGGCTTTCCGTCATCACGCTGGTTGCCGGATGCGAACAGAATTATCAGACCGGGTTTGCGGTCGGATTCTGGGGAGCGATCACCGCGCCGGTCGGCGTATTCATGGCTCTGACCGGATATTGTATGTACCGCTGGCGGGAGACGCGCTGTCTTTCGATGGGGCAGTTCCTCGAAATGCGGTACGGGAGCAAATTTTTCCGGGTGTTCTGCGCAACACTCCGAACGATTGCAGAGATGGTCACCAACGCGATCGGACCTGCGATTGCCGCCAATTTCTTTATTTATTATCTTGGACTTCCCCATAAGATTATGATTTTCGGGATCAGCCTTCCGTGTTACGGGATTGTGGTGTTTCTCTGTCTGACGCTGGCGATGATCTTCATCTGGCCGGGCGGACGAATCTCGCTGCTGATTACAGACTGTTTCCAGGGATTGCTCAGCTACCCGATCTTTGTTGTGATTGTCGGCTACATCATTCTGAACTTTTCGTGGACCGGTGACATTGCGCCCGTGATGTGGAACCGCGTTCCCGGCCAGAGCTTCATGAATCCGTATGATGTTTCCCAGCTGCGCGACTTCAATATGTTTGCTCTTGTGGTTTCTCTGCTCGGCTCGGTTCTGAACCGCGCGGGCTGGATTGGAAACGACACAAGCGGCGCGGCCAAGACCCCGCATGAACAGAAAATGGCCGGTGTGCTCGGAGCATGGAGAAACGGATTTGCATGGATGATGATCCTGCTTCTGGCAATCGTGGTGATTGTGTTTATGACCAGTCCGCACTTTGTCGGCAAGAACCGCTTCCCGATTTCGAGCACGGATGTCCGTCAGCATCTTTCCGCAAAGGTGCTGGAGGAGGCGGTGCCCGATCCGCTGCTCCGCTCGCAGATCATGGACGAGGTGCGGAAGATTCCGGACCGGCTGACGGAAAAGGATATTGCCGGACCGCTCTCCCAGCAGAAGAATCTGGATACGCCGTATTTCAACACGGTCCGTCAGGCGCTGGGCGATTCGCCGGAGGGACGGTATCAGTTCCAGAAGTTCCGTTCGCTGTTCCAGCAGATGATGATGCCGGCGCTGGTCAGCAAGATCTTCCCGGTGGGAATGCTCGGAATCTTCTGTCTGCTGATGGTGATGCTGCTGATTTCCACAGACGACAGTCGAATTTTCAATGCCTCCTCCACGCTGATGCAGGACGTGGTGCTGCCCATGTTCAAGGGTCGGCTGCCGCCGGAAAAGCATCTGCTTTACCTGCGATTGACAACGGTGGGAGTGGCAATCTTCTTCCTGATCGTCTCGCTGTTCTTTGCCCAGCTGGACTACATCAACATGTTCACGACGATCATGTGTTCTCTGTGGCTGGGCGGAGCAGGACCGATCATGGTGTTCGGGTTGTACAGCCGTTTCGGAAATCTGACGGGAGCATGGTGCGCGATCATCTTCGGATCCGGAACGTCGCTGTTCGGACTGATCATGCAGCGCAACTGGGCGCTTTCGATTTATCCCTTCCTTGAAAAGATGGGATGGGTGGAAGGACTGGATACGTTCCTGGTCACGATCTCCTCGCCGTTCAATCCCTGGATTCAGTGGACAATGGACCCGGTGAAGTTCCCGATCAACTCGTTCGAGATCTACTTTATTTCGATGATTCTTTCGGTCGGCGGATACATTATCGGATCCTACCTGACCTATAAGCCGTACGATCTGGACAAGCTGCTGCACCGCGGCATCTATGCGGACGGCCCGGTTCCCCCGAAGGAAAAATGGACTCTTCACAATGTGTTCAGCAAGATTATCGGCATCACGCCGGAATACACCCGCGGAGACAGAATCATTGCTTACTCTGTTTTCGGATACTCGGTGGTGTACAGTGTGATTCTGATCTTTATCTGCATCGTCATCTGGAATGCGATCAGTCCGTGGCCGAACTCCTGGTGGACGGTGAAGTTCTTCATCACCACGCTGCTGATTCCTGGCATCGTCGGAGTGATTTCGACGATCTGGTTCCTGATCGGCGGTATTCATGACGCAAGACAGCTTTTCATCGACCTTGAAAAGCGCGTCGAAGATCCGGATGACAATGGTCAGATCTTCACGGACAAATAATTGCGGGTTGATTCAAATTCCGCAGAAATCTGGACTCCCCGTTTTCGGGGAGTCTTTTTTTAGATGTCCGGGAGGAGGAGCGCCGGATAAAAAGCTCTCGCATTTTTATTCCGCAGAAAAAAAGGGAAAGAGATTCTTCTTTCCGGGTTGCGCCAAGCAGCAGAGAGAATCTCGAAAAAACGATCCAATGTATCGGAAGGGATGAAACGANNTTTTTTTCTGATGGGAAACGAACAAACGGATGCGGTTTTGGAACAGGCACAGCATGAGATCCATTCCACGATTTGGAAGCGCTTCATTGACAAGAACAACATCATGCTGGATTATACCGGTCTGGAGGGGAATCTTTCTCTTCCGACGGCCGAAGAATGCGAGAGGAACCAGCCCAATGCACTGGGTTGGTGGTCACCGATTGAAAACGCGGGATTTTTCAATGGAGACTACCTGCTGGGGCTCCTTACGGCCTACCGCCTTGCACTTCATGAAGGAAAAGAGAAGGAGACGGAAAAACGAAAAACGGAAATTCGCCGGCTTGTACAGGGACTTCTGCTCATTCAGGATGTCTGCACGGTGGACGGCTGCATCTGCCGCGGAGTTGGCGCCGATGGGTACAGTCACTATCCCGGATCGTCGGACGATCAGATTTCCCCCTGGCTTCTGGCTCTTGACGCCTACATGGAAAGCGGGATTCCCTCGAACAGGGAAAAGGAGGTCTGCCGCAGCCACCTGCTTCGTCAGCTGGACGGGCTGTATGCGAATCATTGGACGGTTCCCGGCGATCGGCCGGGTTTTGAGAGAGGATCCTATATCCGCCGGAACGGCATCTATGAAGCGTGGCTTGGGGCGGTTCATCTGCTGACGGCTCTTCATCTGTATGAAAAAGTCGCGCCGGAAAAAAAGGGTCTTTTCATGCAGTACTGGAACGGGATCTTTTTTGAAGGGATGCGTCTGAAGGAACTTCTCGAAAAAGGCTACCCCCGCGATTCCGGGAAAACCGCGTGGTATCTGACTCATTCCTGCTATGCCCTCCGGAGTTTTCTGGATCGTCCCGAGCCCGAGGTCCAGAAGATCTGTAAAAAGAGTCTGCGGCAGATCGCGGAAAACTCCGTGGCCCTGCTGACTCAATGGCGGGACTATACTCCCGGACGGACCTTTGATCCGGACTGGCGAAAGATGCTCCGCGCATGGCGCGCACACACCTCCTGTACAGAGGCCGCGGCTCTTGCATGCGGCGAAATGGCATCCCTCTGGCACTGGAAAATTTCGCCGGCGGTCGGCGAGGAAAAAAAGACCATTCTGGATTCCTGCGCGGCGATGTGGCTGATCCTCATTTCCCGGGAAAAGGATCTGATCGAACCGGCCTTGAAGGAACTGCGGGAAGCCGCATCGGCAATTCCATGGAGCAGACTGCATTATGCCGGTCTTTTCTTCGCGGAAAACGCCGTCTGGGAATGGAAAGCGTATCAGACGTTATCCCTCTGAAGAGCTTCCGTTTTCGAAAGAAGGATCTCCTTCCGGAGAGAATCAGATGTAGGAGCCTTTCCGCAGGACGAAAAACCAGAAAAGCAGCCAGAAAGCCAGCATGATGACTGTCGTGAAAAATACGATGGAAAACCCCTGGGTCAGAAGCAGAGAGACGGCAAGAGAAGTCCAGATACCCCCTCCCATGATCGGTTCGTGAAGGAGCTGTTTGTACCCGAACGCTTCGGGCGCGACGGTCTTGTTTTCCGGATCCACGGTCCGGAGCAGCAGAAGTCCGGTTGCCGTCACCCCGGAAGACTGGCCGAATTCCGCGATCGCCCGCTCAAACCATGCGTTGTTGAAAATACGCGGCGCCAGGAAGAGAGTCAGCGAAACATTCCATACGACGCCGGCCAGACAGAGAATCGTCAGCGGCATCCAGTTGGCCGCGACAAATTCAAGCCGGATGGACGCCACCGCCGCAACCACCAGAAAATCCAGCGACGTTCCGGCAAGTCTCTGCATCAGTCCGTGATCGATCAGATAATCCATTTTCAGGAACGTGAACAATTTCTGGAGGATCAGTCCGCCGATCATGCAGAGCGGGAACAGCGGGAAACTTGCCAGGAATTTCAATTCCCGGACCCCCTCCGGCGCCACGGAGTTGATCAGGATCAGAAGCTCCCGGATCAGATAGCCGAGAGTAATCGCAAGTCCGATAATGGCAATATGAAGAGCCAGAGAGTCGATGGAGTCCGAAGCGACGGTCTGTTTCCCCGCCGGCGGCTGTTTTCCATCCGGATAAATCCCCTTCCGCTCAAAATGGCTCTGATCCTCAAACAACCGGATGTTTTTCACCCATCCGCGCTTGACCGCCAAATTGACCAGCCACATTCCGAGAACCACGCCGGTGATCATGCCGACAGTTGCCACGGTGAATCCCAGATCCTTTCCTTCCGTCCAACCGAATTCGTCGAAGGTGTTGACCAGTCCTGCGACGGTTCCATGGCCCCCTTCGAATCCCATTTCGATCAGCGCCGCAAACGCCGGCTCCACATGAAACAGCGGCTTCAGAAGCAGAACGACAACCAGAATGCCGACAAGATACTGTCCCCATGCGACAATCTGTCCATAACAGAGCTGAGGCGCGGTCACCTTCCAGATTTTGCGGATTCCCGGCGTCGCCACCCCGAGGAACAAGCCGGCGAACACAACATTGATCAGGAACGACGGAATCTGCCCCCATCCCGCGGTCCAGTTTCCGGGGATCTGTTTCCCGAACACCGAGATCAGCAACAGTCCGACTCCTCCCCCGATCACCGACGAAGGAAGATACAGCTTCTGGAACAGCGGCACATGCATCCGCAAAATCTTTCCAACAATCAGAAGAAGACAAAGTCCGCAGAACGACGTCACCGCATCCATAGTTGCAACCACCCTTTCCGGCGCGTTTTCTCTCCGCCCGGTGAATTGATTTCCGTTGTCCGACCCTGCAAATCCGCAGGATTTCCCCTCCGGGGAAAATCTCCATTTCCCGAATCCGGTCAATATACTTGTTTTTCCATTCGAAATCAATGATCTCCATTGAATTTTTTTCAGATTCCTGATATATTACTTCAACAAATTCTCAACTTTTGAAGGAGCGTTGAATATGAATCCCAGAAATTCTTTGAAGGTTCTGGCCATTGGAAACAGTTTTTCCGAAAGTCTGAATGTCTACTGGCCGCAGGTGGTGGAATCCGCCGGGTGCACGCTTCACCTGGAACAGGCCAGCCATGGAGGATGCGAACTTCACCGCCACTGGAATTATATTTCCAACGAGGAAAAAGATTCGGTCTACCGGATGTATCAGGGATACACCGCGAAGATGCGGGATATTCTCGCTCGGGAAAAATGGGATATTGTCACGATCCAGCAGGCGAGCCACTTCAGCTGGCGCCCGGAAACCATGCAGCCATTTGCCGGATGGATCGCCGATTATGTGAAACAGCATGCGCCGCAGGCGGAACTGCGGATTCAGCAGACCTGGGCGTATCGGGAGGATGATCCGCGCATCCGTCCCGGCGGAATCTGGGAGTTCAATCAGGGGATGTACGACCGCTGCCGGGAACTCGGCGTGAAGCTGGATCCGGGTCCGTGGAAAATCGATCAGACCGGAATGTACAACGCGCTGACCGCCGCATATGCCAAACTCGCGGAAGAGCTGGACTGCCGGATCATCCCCACCGGATATGCCGTCCAGCTGGCCCGGAAGGCGCAGAAGGATCCTTTCCCGAACTACGATCCGGAACTGATGAATACGCTCCGCTGGCCGGATCTGCCGCCGCAGGCGTCGGAAGTGGTCGGAAATATTTACTGGACGAAGAATGCGGCCACCGGGGAACTGGAGATGAAGCGCGACACGATTCATCTGAATGTCCGCGGGCAGTATCTTCAGGCGTGCGTCTGGTTTGCCGCGCTTTTCGGACACAAGACTTCCGAAGTGACCTTCGTCCCCGATACGATCGGCAACCGCGATGCGGCGTTCCTCCGGGAGATCGCGCAGAAAGCCGTCGATGAATTTCCGCTGGGGAAACGGTGAATCCGAATCTGAAAAAATTCTGTTTCCTGATCTGGGATGCGTTCGCGCTCTTTGCGTTGATCTTTACGCTTTCGATGCTGGCCGGACTGCATCCCGCTCTGCTGATCGCGGCGGAATTCATCGTGGTGTTTCTGTTCCTGGCGCACCGGGCGGTCACATGGATGAATGTTCCGCAGAAAAAGGAGAATCCGTCGGCGCCGGAGGTGTTCCGGACGGCGTTCTGGCACTGTCTGCGCGGATTTGCTCTTTTTGTGGTCCTGTTCTGGTTCGTGCTGTATGTGCTGTCACTTCTGTGAGGAAGGGCGCTGCGAGGCAATCCGACGGTAGAGAATCAGATTCAAGCCCCGTTCCTCGTGAACCAGAACCGGTTCATAGGCGGGGTTTTTCTTCATGCGTTCATAGAGGGCGCGGTTCTTCTCGAAATCGACGTGGAGGTCATCCAGATAGGTCAGAATGTAGGTGCTCCGGAACGGCTCCTTTGCTTTCAGGAGATTCGAGGAACGGCGGAGGAAGTGCATCTGCATCTGCGGGGTGGTCAGGACACGGGCAGACGGCGGAATAATGGACTGGATGCGTTCGATCAGAGCGGAGCAGTCGGGCCGCTCCTGAATCCGGCGGAACGAATATTTTCCGACGGGCAGACGGCCGAAGAACAACCCGCACAGCAGCATTCCGATCATCACGGCGCAAAGGGACGCAAACGCCTTTCTGCGTCTGGAACGGGGAGGAAGTCCGTATGCAAGCGGCTCCAGGCATCTGCATCCGTTCCGGCGGAACTGCGCATAGCCCGCGGCGCAGGAGAGAATCAGGATCGCGAAGATCTCCGTCTGATACCACATGGAAATATTCAAAGCGTCCGCTCCGCCCATCAGGAAGATTCCCGCCAGAAGCGGAAGCGAAACGATCAGAAGACGCGGCGCGGCAAGCGCCAGCGGAAAGAATGCCAGAAGCACCACGGCACAGAAATAGAAGTTCATCGGATTGAACAGCTTTTCAAAAAACAGCAGCGGTTTTGTCAGCGGAGCCAGCAGGATTCCGGAAATGGAGTTCCCGAGTTCCGCATAATGAAAGGTCTGCACATAGTTGCTGTTCCAGGAGTCCGGGGTGTTATACAGCATTTTTTTCACGACCGGAGAAACGACCTTGACCGCGAACGCAAACCAGGCGCAGGAGAACGCGGCAAGAGCTGCTCCCTGAAGATATTTCCGCTTCAGAATCAGATACAGTCCCCAGCCGAACCAGAAAACGGCGGTTGTCTCCTGCAGAAAGAGAATCAGCAGAAAAAAGAGCACATACCCCGTCCGATTCCCTTTGCGGTAGAAGTAGTAGAACGCCAGCAGAAGAGCCGGAAACAGGATGATCGGATGAAATCCGTAGAACAACGAGAGATTCAGGTTCGGAATTGTGAAGTGACACATCAGAAGCAGCGCCGAAAGAACCGCCGGACAGCGCCGCATCCCCAGCGACCGCGCCAGAAGATACCACAGCGGAATCGTCGAATAGATGAACAGACTGTTCAGCACAAACAGAGTCTGCGGAAAGGGAAACAGGGCGATCACCGGCGTGATCAGAAGATTCGGAAACGGATTGAAATGTCCGGCATTGTAGCAGAAGAGGATCGGTTTGTTCCAGCTTTCCGTCAGCCGGAGGTACCCGGTATAGTACTCCGTCCAGTCGGTGAAGGTGAACCAGAGCCGGTTGAACGATTCGATCTGCATGAAAATTCCCCATCCGATCCCGATCAGCGTTCCGGCGAACAGCAGCACCAGCGTCGGACCCCGTCTCCATGCGGGGAAGTTCCCGTTGCAGACCAGGCCGATCCGCCAGACCACGATCATCGTCAGGAAAATGAACAGCGCAACATGCAGAAACGACTGCGGCGGAATCAGCAGCAGAAACAGCAGCCATGCCGGAAGCAGCGCCCGGGCGAATTTCGAAGCATTCTCCCCGCTTTTCCGCAGAAGAATCCCCCCCCCCAGCAGCGAGAGCAGCAGCAGCGGAACGATGGCTTTGTGCGGCACAAGATCCGTATAGAACGCCTTGAAAAACGCCGGTTCCACTCCGATCATGTTGAAGTAAAGAATCACAAATGCGCTCAGCAGCGCGGCGACGGCTCCGGAAAGAATCAGGAAAAGCGGAAGTTTTCCCTTCATTCGGACCGTTCCTTCCGGGATTCGAGCGCATCAAGGATTTTGGAGGAGATCTCTTCCGGATGCAGTCCGTAATGTTCCCGGAGAAGCGGAACCGATCCGTGCGGAAGGATGTCCGTATCCCAGCTGAAATGCAGAACGCTGCGGTTGGTACGGCGGATCAGAAGATCGTTCACGATGCGGCCGAGACCGCCCGCGTGCAGACTGTCTTCAATCGTGACCACCAGCTTGGTTTCGGCCTCCCGGAAGAGACGTTCCGAATCGAACGGATTGAGAAAGCGGACGTTGATGACGCTCGCTGAAATCTGTTTTGTCCGCAGAATCGCGGCAACCGCAAGCGCGGTCACCAGTTCGCGTCCGTTCGCCCAGATGGAGACCGCATTGCCGACGGCCACCTCCTCCGCCTTCCCCCAGACAAGCGGCGAGCGCGAAAGCGCCAGATCCGACGCATTGGAACGTGGATAACGAATCATCACCGGTCCCTTTTGTTCATACGCCGCGAAGAGCATCGCCTCCAGCTCGGACGCGTCGCGCGGACAGAGAATGGCAAGATTGTGCATTCCGAGCAGGAACGGCAAATCGTAAATTCCATGATGGGTCGGTCCATCCTCGACCGCGCCTGCGCGGTCCACACAGAAGATCACCGGCCGGTTCTGCAGGCACACATCGTGGAAGACGCAGTCGAGCGCTCTCTGCAGGAACGTGGAATAGATCGCCAGCACCGGCCGCAGTCCGCCCGCCGCGAGTCCCCCCGCAAAGACCACCGCGTGTTCCTCCGCGATCCCGACATCATAAAACCGGTCGGGAAACTGTTTTGCGAACCGGTTCAAACCGGTTCCTCCGGACATGGCCGCCGTGAGCGCCACCACATCGGCGTGCTTTTCCGCCAGACGGATCACGGCATCGCCGAACGCGGCGGAAAACGAATAGGAATTTTTCGGTGCCGGCAGCAGCTCCCCGGTCTGCGGATCGAACGCGGGAACGCCATGGAATTTCTCCGGCGAAGAGATCGCATACTTGCATCCGTGCCCTTTTTCCGTGATCACGTGGACCGCGATCGGACGGGCGGTAATTTCGCGGATCTTCTCAAAATGTTCGATCAGGGAAGGCAGATCGTGTCCGTCGATCGGTCCGACGTATTTGAACCCCATCTCTTCGAAAAAGACGCTGGAAACCAGCAGGTTTTTCGTCAGCTCCTCGATTCTCCGGATCAGATGGATCAGATGCGTTCCGAGCGGCAGTTTCCGCAGAATATACTTCACATGCGTTTTCAGGCGGTTGTAGCTTCGTCCGGTAATGAAGCGGGTCAGATGCGTGGAAATGGTTCCGACGCTCTTGGAAATGGACATCTTGTTGTCGTTGATAACCAGAATGAAGTTGCGGTGGAATTCCCGGACATTGTTCAGCGCCTCGAGGGAGATTCCGTTTCCGAGCGCGCCGTCGCCCACGACGGCAATGACCTTTGCGTCGCGTCCGACCCGTTCATTTGCGGCGGCAAGTCCCATGGCCGAGGAGAGGGCGGATCCGGCGTGTCCCGTCATAAAAGCGTCGTGTTCCGATTCCGAGGGCTGCTGGAAACCCGAGAGCCCCCCGTATTGCCGGATCGTATGGAATTTCCGGTACCGCCCCGTCAGCATCTTATGCGGATACGACTGATGCCCGACATCCCAGACGATCTTGTCCGTCGGACTGTTGAACACTCTGTGCAGCGCCACGGTCAGCTCGATCACGCCGAGGTTCGGAGCCAGGTGCCCCCCGTTCTTCGACACCACGGCAATAATCTCCCTGCGAATTTCCTCGCAGAGGTGCTTCAGCTCTTCCGGAGACAGCTGTTTGATATCCTGCGGCCCTTGAATCCGGCCAAGCAAATCGTCCATTCCCAATCCTTCCTGATTCCTGTCAATGTACCACAAAAAGCGGCCGGATGCAAATCTCTTTTCCCGGATATTCCAAAATATGAGAAGAAAGCCGCTTCTGCATTTTTCGCCGTTCCGCGTTCGGGAAAAACTTGACAGAACCCGCTCTCTGCGTTACAGTATACCCTTATGAAACTGCCGGAACATTCACATACTTCAACTCTCCGCTTTGTCCGTATCGACCTTCAGGATACGCCGAGGCTGTTTCATTTTCCGCTTCCGGTGCAGAATCTCGGAACCGTGACGGAGGAAGCAAGCAGTTTTGTCGGCCGCCACGAAAATCAGATCGAGTTCTGCGTCCGCATGAATTCGGAGGACGACATCGCGGTGGACACCATTCATCTATGTGTCTACACCAACCGTTTTCCCCATGTCTTCATCAAGCACGATGGTCCCCTGCACAAATACCACTATTCCGGTATGCGGGAAGCGTTTTTCTTCATCTATCACGCCTCTCTGCACAGCAAACTCGAGGAAATGGGAGTGGATCTGAGCAGGGTCTGCTGGGAGATTCCGGCCGATCCGCGGATTCCGGAACTGATCCGGAGCATTACCTCCCTGTTTGCGCGTTCGCAGGATTCCGGTGTCGCAGACCGGATCGACACGCTCTGCTGGCTTCTCCTGCAGGAACTGATCGTATATGGCAAAAATGCGGCGAATCCGGAAAGCGAACAGGAGAGGAAGATCCGGCAGATCGCCTCCTTCCTGCAATATCACTACAAGGAACCGTTTGATATGAACCGCCTGATCGCGGAACACGGTCTTTCGCGCCGTTCCTTCTTCCGCTACTGGAAAAAATTCTACAACAAAACCCCGGCCCAGCTCGTGCTGGATCTGAAAATGAAGGAGGCCAGACGAATGCTCGGCCAGTGTATGCTCTCCATTGCCGACATCGCCATGGAGCTCGGCTTTATCGACAGCGCCTACTTCATCTGCACCTTCCGCCGTTATTACGGCATCACGCCTCTCCAGTTCCGCAGAAAACTGCACTTCTGAAGATTTTCTTTTTTCTGTTCATCCTCCGGATTTCTTTTCTCCGAGGAGGGTTCTGGCGTGTTTTTCGGCGGCGGGTCCGCCGCCGAGCATGCGTCCGAGTTCCTGAATCCGCTCCCGGGAGGAGAGTTCGCGGACCGTGGTCGTCGCAGACTCTTCCGTGGTCTTTTTTTCGACGGCAAAGTGACGGTCCGCACGGGCGGCCACCTGCGCAAGATGGGAAATGCACAGAAGCTGCTTCTTTTTTCCGAGTTTCCGCAGTTCCTCCGCCACCACCGCGGCGATCTCCCCGCCGATATTGGCATCAATTTCATCGAACACAAGAGTTGCGATCTCATCGACCTCCGCCAGAACGGTTTTCACCGCCAGCATCACGCGGGAGAGCTCTCCGCTGCTGGCCACCTCCTTCAGCGGACGAACCGGAATACCGGGATTGGCGGAAAACAGAAATTCGATCCGGTCCGCGCCGTTCGGTCCGGGAGTTCCCTCGGAAAACTCCACCTGAAACGCCGCCCGGCGGAATCCGAGTTTGACGATCTCCTCCTGCAGTTTTTTTTCCAGCTCCCCTGCGGCTTTTTTCCGTTCTCCGGAGAGTTCGGCGCAGAGAGCGGCATGGACATCTCCCGCCTCTTTTCTCATCCGTTCGAGCCGTTCCCGTTCCTGAGCGGAGTTTTCAAACAGCTCCAGACGGCGGCGGGCATCCGCCAGCGATGCAAGCACATCCGGAATCTCCGGTCCGTACCGCCGTTTCAGATTCTGCAGATCCCGGATCCGCTCCTCCAGCGCCGCGAATTCCGACTCATCCAGATCCACGGACGACGCCCGGGACTGCAGTTCTCCCGTCAGATCGGAAACCGCCTCGGAGAGCGCATCGCACTTCTCCAGAAACGTCTCGGCGAACGCCGGATCAATCCCCTCCAGCGGACGGAGCATCCGCCGCACCGATGACAAACGGTCCATAATCGAATCATCCGTCTCGCTGAGCGCCGCCGCCGCGGCCGCGGCAATCTCCAGAATCGCCTTGGAGTTCGACGCCGCTGAATGGACCGCCTCCAGACGGGCATCCTCCCCCTCCTCCGGATTCACCGATTCGATTTCCGCAACCATTTTCCGCAGATGTTCCGCTTCAGCGGCATCCGGCATGGTCTTCTGAAACTCCTCCATTTCCGCATCCGCCGCACGGATTTTCCGCCAAGCCTCCGCGAGTTGCTCCAGACGGTTTTCCAGATGCGCAAAACGATCCAGCGCCTTCAGCTGAACACTGTTTTTCATCAGTCCGAACGTCTCTTCGGGACTGTGCACATCCACAAGCAGCTCTCCGACGGCCCGGAGAATCTGCGCGCTTGCCGGAGACGCATTGATGAAGATCCGTCCCCCGGACGGCGTAAACACTCTCCGCACCAGCAGCGAAGAATCCTCTCCCCTGCTGATTCCCAGTTCATCCAGGAGAGCCTCCAGCGGTTTTTCCGCTTCCGGATCAATCCGGAACTCTCCGGAAATCTCACAGCGATCGGTTCCCTGACGGATCATGGTTTTATCGAACCGGCCGCCGAGCAGCAGGGAGATTCCGCCCATCAGCACCGATTTTCCCGCCCCGGTCTCTCCGGTTACGACATTGAATCCGGGCGAGAACTCCAGATCGGCCTCATCCACCAGAGCAAGATTTTTGATATGGAGCCATTGGAGCATGGGTCACTCACTCTCCGGCGGATTTGTTTCCGCTCCCGCGCACCCGGCTGAAAAAGGAGGGTTTGACCACCCGGGCGTAGGATGGATATTTTCTCTTGAGTTCCTCGGACGCATCCTGCGGAATATACTGAAAGCGTTTGTAGAGCCAGAGATACTGTTCCGGCGCCATGCGGATCAGATTTTCCGTCATTTTCATAATATCCTGAATCACCTCTTCTTCGGAGGTGTATTCGGACGAGGCTTTCGGCAGCGGATCCATCGTTGCCTTGAAGTGTCCGTCGGGCATCCGGATGCAGGAACCGACACCGACATAGGCATTCTTTTTCAGAACCATCGTCCCGGGGAACCGGGTCACCGGACACGGAAGCCCGAACAGATCGACAAACGCTCCTCCATTGCGGATCTTCACATTCTGATCGACCAGCATTCCCGCCGCTCTTCCGTTTTCCATCGCATGCACCAGCTTCATCATTCCTCCGCGGGACTCGATGATCTGCACATTCTGCACGGAACGTCCTCCTGTGATCAGCTGTCCCAGATACGGATTGCGCGGTGTCCGCACCACGGTCGCCATCTTGAATCCGAAAACGATCCCGAGCACCATCCCGGAGAACTCCCAGTTTCCGTGATGCGGCGTAATGAAAATAACCGGACGGCCTTCCTTCAAACACTTTGCCGCCTGTTCCGCCACCTTGGCAAGATTCGGCTGAATATCCACCATCTCCCGGATTTTCTCCGGCTTGTTGTGGAACCAGAAAAATTCGCAGACTGTCAACGCCAGACTGGCCAGGCAGCGTCTGGAAAGTTCCGAAACCTCTTTTCTTCCCTTTTCCGGGAACGCACATTGAATATTGGTCCGGACCAGTCCGCCCAGCTGCGGGATCGGCAGGGCGATCCACGAAAAGAACCACGCCAGCGCCCGGAATGTCCGACGGGGCAGACGCTCCATGATCTTCATGAACACCAGCGCCGTCAGATACACCAGATATTGAGAAAACCGTTTCATTCGATTTCCTGCCGTTCCTTTTGTTTCCGGAGATACTCCTCTGCGCGCACCAGATCCTCCGGCGTATCAATTCCAATGCTCTGGAACTGAGTTTTGACCACCTTGATTTTCATTCCGTTTTCGAGCGCGCGCAGCTGTTCGAGCTTTTCGCACTTTTCCAGCGGACTTTCCGGCAGGGAGACAAACCGTTCCAGCGCCGCCCGGCGATACGCATAAATCCCCCAGTGCCGGTACAGCGGCATATCCGTTCCGCCCGTCCGCAGAAACGGGATTTCCGACCGGCTGAAATAGAGCGCCCGTCCGTCCGCGCCGATCACCACCTTCGGAAGATTCGGATTCGATGCGATTTCCTCCCGGGTGGAAGGCACCACAACAGTCGCCATATCCGGCGCATCCTCTCCCTCCATGGCATCGATCAGAGAGTTGATCACCTCCGGTTTCATAAATGGCTCATCGCCCTGGACGTTGATGATCACATCGCAGTCGATCCCCTTCACGGCCTCCCAGACCCGGTCGGATCCGGACGGGTGGTTCGGGGAGGTCATCACCGGTTCAGCCCCGAATGCTCTGGCTGTTTCGAACACCTTTTCGCTGTCGGTTGCGACCAGCACCCGGTCGGCTCTGGACCGGACCGTCCGTTCCCATACCCACTGAATAATCGGTTTTCCTCCGAGTTTAGCGATCACTTTTTCCGGAAATCTAGTACTTGCGAGCCGTGCCGGAATGACGGCGATGGTTCTAAGCTGATTCATTTTGCAAATCTCCCGCTTGGGAACATTCTTTTTCCCCGTTCCCCGTTTCTGTAATATAACCGGTTTTCCCCGGAATACAAACCGTTCTTTTCTGCGGGAATCTACTCTTTTGCGCAGACCCATGCGGGCAGTCCGCCGGATCGTCCGTTCAGAACCCGGCGGGCGTGGTCCGGATACGGATAATATCTCCTTACCAGATTCCAGAACCGGATGGAGTGATTCATCTCCTTCAGATGGCACCCTTCATGAATCACCACATACCGGACAATCTCGCGCGGGAAAAACAGCAGTGCGGCATTCAGAGTCATCTTTCCTTTGGAGGAACACCGTCCCCATGCGCTTCTCTGAAGAGCGATCGAAAATTCGTTCACGCGGAAATCCAGTTCGGAGCAGATATCCGCCGCAAACGGGAAAATTTCCACCTTTGCTTTTCGGACCAGCCACTCCCGCAGAGCGCGGAAACAGGCGGCCGGTTCCGCCGTATTGCCGGAGACCAGCAGCTCCTGCGCATTCCGATACCGGACCCCAGTCCATACAACGTCCTGCGGCTCATAAACGATCCCGAGCTTCTCTCCGGTGAACTCCAGCTGAATCTCCCGGGGAGGAAGCGGAGAACTTTTTTTCAAAGGGGTCCGTTTCAACACCTTCTCCACCCAGTTTTTCTGGGTGTGCAGGAATTCCAGAGCACTCTGCAAATCCGCGCGGAGCGGCAGAACCAGAACCACCGCTCCGGCATCCGTGACCTGCAGACGGATCCGGCGGGCCCGAACCGACGTCCGTACCGTCACCGGCACCTTTTCTCCGTTGGAGAGCGCAAGAACGTACTCGTTCATCATGTTACAAAAAAGGACAGCCGAAGCTGTCCTTGGATTTTTCCTTTCGGAATCCGATTACGGACGGGCGAACAGATTGGGATATTTTTTCGCAATCATGTCGACATTTTCCGGCGTGATGAGCAGATATCTTGCCTCGAATGCAGCTTTCAGATCCTTCGGAGCATTCTTTTCGAAATCCTCCTGTTTGAGATCCGGGCGCATCACAACGGCACCGGCGATCGTGCCTTTTTTGATTTCCGCGCCGAGGAAGTTCACATCCGCATTGATCAGCACGAGCTTCGGAGGATTCTTCTGGTTCCAGAGTTTGATTTTGGCCATCTGGGAAGGATCATAGGGAAGGCTGAGGGTCATCACGAACACATCGACGTCCTTGTTTTCATCGAACAGCTGATTGAAATACTTGGCGTTCATGTACTCTTCGACCATCATGCCGGTGTCGTTTGCCGGCACATCATAGGGGAGACCTTTCACCGTGACATTGGCTCCGGTGATATATTTTTTCACATATTCCACCAGCTTGTTCGGCTGTTTTTCCCAGGCGTTTCCGCCGGAAGCCACGACCACGACATTCTTTCCGCCGAATTTCTTGGAAACCAGTTCTCCGGCTGCCTGCGCGGACGCTTCGCTGAAGCGTTCATAGCTGGCAAGCGCCTCTTTCATCTCACGGGACATTCCTCCGAAAGACCCCGTGTCGACCAGAAATTTTCCGGCACAGACCACAACGATGATCAGACACAGAATTGCGATTGTTTTTGCATTCGGATTCGTCTTCTGTTTCTTTGCGCAAATAATCATACCGATAAATGCGGCGATCATAATGGCAACCGTTGCAATTTCCATCTTTACTTTCCTCTCCTATGTTGTTGTTCCTTTGGAATTTTTGAAAAGATGTCTCCTTACCTGACGAATATAACATTGCTTCAGGACAATTCAACAGAAAAAAGCGCGAATCTCAAAAAAAATACGATTTTTTATTCCCCGAAAGCAGAAAAAGACGGCTTTTGTCCCCGATTTTTTCCCGGATCAGCGGAACTTCATGCAGTTTTTCCGCCAGAAGCTGCCGATGAAAAGAATCGAGCCAGATTTTTTCCGCTTCCTCCGTTCCCATCTCCCGCATCTCAAGCTGCGACTCATCCGGCAGAGGCGACGGCTCAAACCAGAGCGCATTGCGGATTTCCCGCCTCCCCTCCGTCCGGCTGAATTTCGAATTCCCCGACAAAATCTGTTTTCTGCGCCGTTTTTCCCAGTCATGCTCCACCCGCAGACTCTCCAGATGCACCATTTCCCGGAAGAACGGCTCCGCCTCGAACCGCAGAATTCCGCGGCGGTCCAGCCGCTCAATCAGTTCTTCATCGGACACATCCATCCGCAGCGGAAGCAGCCAGTGCAGCAGATCCCGCAGATCCTTCTCATCCAGTCTCTCCTTCCGCCGGATCCCGTAGACGTCAACCAGAACCGCCTCCCCGCTCTCCGGACGGTACAACACGTTTCCCGCATGAAAATCAGAGTGACAGAGATTGTTCCGGCAGAATCGGAACGCCAGATCGAAAAACGCATTCAGCCACCGCTCCTTCTCCGTCCCGTCGAACCGTGCGCAGGAATACCAGTACTCCAGAGCGGACCGGGTGTTCTCCAGCGCGCGCGAAACCAGCACCGACTCCGCTCCGCGTCTTCCCCAGGCCAGATATTCCACGCACGGGATTCCGCACGCCTCCAGCAGCCGTCCCGATTCATATTCCGCTTCCGCCTTTGAAAAGAAGCGGTTCCGGATCCGGTTCAGGATCCCTTTTTTCCGTTCCAGTTTCACAAAACATCCGCGGTGTTCCGCATCCTCCGTGCGGAATACACGGCGGACACCGTTTCGTTTCAGAGGCGTTTCCGCGAGTTTCTCCATCCGGTCGACCCACGGCTCCAGGACGGCCGGATCCTCCAGATGCCACTCCCATCCGCCCCGTTTGAGTTTCATTTCTGTCCCTGCACTTTCTTGCCCGGCAGAATCACTCCGCCGCTGACGATCAGGGTCATTGCTTCGGAAACGCTCATCCGGAGCACGATGCACTCCTTTTTGGGAATGAAGATCAGGAATCCGCTGGTCGGGTTCGGCGTGGTCGGCATGAAGATGCTGTACACATCCTCTCCGAGATGCTCGTTGACTTCGAATTTTTCCTCATTGTAATTGGTGATGAAACCGATGGCGTACGATCCCTTCTTGGGATATTCGAACAGAGCCACCTGTTTGAACAGACCCCCCTGCGACGATTTGACGGTCTCGCCTATCTGTTCGCACGTGGAATAAACGATCCGCAGCAGCGGCAGTTTCAGCAGCAGCATCTGGGTCCAGCGGATGAAGTTGCGTCCGAGCGTGATTTTCGCGATCTGTCCTACAAAGAAAATTCCGATCAGGATCAGCAGAATCGTCCCCACCCGAATCGCCACCGGCCACGCGGGAAAATCCTCATATCCGGAATGCGCATACAGATTCACCGCCCAGTCCGTCATCGCGGAGATTCCCCAGTACGCGACCCACAGCGTGATAAAGATCGGCACCACGATGAACAGACCGGCGATCATGGTGTTCCGGAATTTTGCGGCCAGAGTCGGAGAGGCCGGTTTGGTCTCAGGAATCTCATTCATCTTCATTTTCGGGCACCGTAAGTTTCAGTTTTTGAATTTTGCGTTTGTCGGCCTTGACGATTTCGGCGCGGAAGAGTCCGGGGGCGGTATAGGTTTCGCCCTGTTCGGGGATCCGTCCCAGTTCCGCGCAGATGTAGCCGCCGATGGTGTCGGCGTGTTCCGAATCCGGAATATCGATATCAAGGATTTCGTTCACATCGGAAACGGGGGTCCGGGCTTCGAGAAGAACGGAGCCGTCGGGCAGCAGCTGGGGCTTTTCGACCGCGTCTTCCGCGCTGTCGTATTCATCGCGGACATCGCCGACAATCTCTTCAATGATGTCCTCGAACGTCACGATTCCGCTTGTTCCGCCGTATTCGTCAATAATGACGGCAAAATGGTTTCGTGTGCGTTTGATCTCTTCAAGCAGTTCATCGACGGCCTTGGTCTCCGGGATGAAGATCGGCGTGTGGATCATTCCGGCCAGACTTTTCTTATCCTGCGGGATCGCCAGAAAATCCTTTGCATAGATAATTCCGCGGATCTCGTCGATGGACCGGCCGTAAACGGGAATCCGGCTGTGTCCGGATGCGACAAAGATCTGTTTCGCTTCTTCGATGCTGGACGAAAGCGGAATCGCCACCACATCCACCCGCGGCGTCATGATCTCCTTGACCGCCATATCCTGAAGATCGAAAATTCCCCGGATCATCCGTTTTTCGCCTTCTTCGAGCTGTCCGTCGGGTTCATCCTCCATCATATCCAGAATTTCATCCTCGAGACTGGCCTTGTCCTCGGGTTCCGGCGCATCCTCCATGATCTTCTTCATCTTTTTGTTCAGCAGCCGGAACAGCGGTGCCAGCGGCGCCAGAATCACCCGGGAGAAAACCAGCATCAGCGGAATCGTCACGCTGATAATCAGCAAATCCCCGCGCGGCAGCAGCAGCTTGGCCAGAAGATCGCTGACCGAACAGAGCAGCACAATGGAAACCGCCAGAAGAATCACTCCCAGATACGGGATCTCCAACCCGAACAGCGACTTCAGATGAATCGTGGAACAGTAGACGGAAATGGAAAACACCGATGCAATCACGAACAGCAGCAGCTTGAACAGCATTCGGATCTGGTCATCCTTTTCCAGCCAGGAGTCGAGCTTTTCCGCCAGTTCAGGATTTTTCTCCTCGATTTTCCGGACACGTCCGCCGGAGAGATCTTCAAACGCATCGAACACGCAGGAAATCAGCATATAGAGCACAACGCTCAACGGAATCAGAATCTGGTTGATTTCATTCATAAGTGTGCACGGTTCCGAACGGGTCAGGAACCAAAGATCCTTTCAAAATTATAAGTTTTTTCCAGCGCGGCGAGAACCTGTTTCTCGCGTCTGCGCATTTTTCGTTTTTTTTCGGGAATCAGATCATCCTCTCCCGCGGTGTGAAGGAGTCCGTGCGCCATGTAAAGGACCACCTCCCTGGAGTAGGGAAGATTCCGTTTCCGCGCTTCCCGCCGCGCCACGTCCGGACAGACGTAGATTTCCACATCCGCTTCGAATTCCTCCTTTTCGATTCCGGGAAAATTTTCCTCCTGAATCCGGAGATCGAAGGAGATCACATCGGTCGGTCCCTCATGACGCAGGGATTCCCAGTTCAGTTCCGCCATTTTTTTCTCCGGCAGGAAAACCACGGCCACATCCAGTGAGTCGGGGAGTCCCGCGGCAAGAGCCGCATCGGCGGCAAGACGTTCAAGAACCTTTTTGTTCGGCCGCTTTTCTTGCTGCCGCATCCACGAACAGATCGTCCTCATCCGGTATCACTTCCTTCGGGTAAGCCACTCGTGCGTGAAGCATCGAGGTGAGCGTTTTGACAAAGCTGTCTTTAATGACCGTCAGTTCGCGGAACGTCAGATTGGCGGCGTCGAGCTGATGGTCGCGCATTCGTTTGAAGATAATTTCCGTTACCAGTTCCTCGATTTTCCCATGCGATGGTTTCTGCAGCGAGCGCGATGCCGCCTCGCACGCATCCGCCAGAGAGAGAATGGCAATCTCCTTTGTCTGCGGTGTCGGTCCCTGATACCGGAAATCATGTTCATCCACCTGCTCTCCGGAATCTTTTGCCATCTTGTAGAAGAAGTAGACCAGATCGGTTCCGTGATGCTGCTGAATGGCATCGCGCATCAGTTTTTTCAGTTTGTATTTCCGGGCGAGTTCCAGACCTTCCTTCACATGATTGAGGATGATCAGCGCGCTGATCTTCGGCATCAGATCCTTGTGTTTGCTCTCTCCGTTGTTGTTTTCCGTGAAATAGTCCGGATGGGAAAGTTTTCCGACGTCGTGGAACAGGGCGCAGACACGGGCTTTGATCGGATTGGCTCCGATCTCCTTTGCCGCCGCTTCCGCAAGCGTCGAAACCACCAGACTGTGATGGTAGGTCCCCGGCGCCTCGAACTGAAGACGCTTCAGCAGCGGATGGTTGTAATCGCTGTACAGCAGGAGTGACATATTCGTTGTCGTATCGAAACAGACCTCCAGAATATACAGCATGATCTGCGTCGCACCCGTTGTCAGCAGCCCCGTGACGAACGGAAGCACGAACACCCACGGATAGATCACCTTTCCCGGATCGGCCATGTCCCGCCAGACGAACAGAAGTCCCACCGCCAGCGTCGTCAGGGAAACCGCGAGAAATCCGGATATAAAGAAATTCCTGTAATTCACGCTCCTTCGCACCGCAAACGCCGAAATTCCGCTGATGATCAGTCCCATCAGAACAATATGGAACGAATCGTTGTTCGACAGCGCCGCGATCACGGAAACAAACAGCCCCGTGAACAGCGCCGAGCGCATCCCGTAAATCGAGGACAGCACCATCGGGGCAAATCCGAGCGGAATGGCGATATACGTCAGCCACGGCGGAATCGACTCCAGTTCTCCGAAAATCAGAAAAACTCTGTACGCGAGAACATTCAGCAGGATCGCGGTAATGGTGACCAGTCCCATCATGCGGATCCGTCCGTTGTTCCGCAGAACGTCGGGATGAATATGATAAAGATAAATCCCGCAGAACAGCAGGATCAGAAGCGTCGTCACCGCCGATTTGACAATCCGCACGGCGCGTTCGATATCCGAAACTTTTTCCAGACGCTCCTTTGCGATCGTCCCGTACGTCTGAAGGATTTCGATCTCCTCCGGGGTGACGATCTCGTCGCGCGTCACCAGCGGCTGTCCCTTCGTGACTTTCTGCATAACCGGCTGAATCTGCTTCAGCGCGGCCTTCTCCTGTTTTTCAGTATACTCCCGGTCGGAAGTCATCTCTCCGGCGGGCAGCAGCTTTTCGATCACGGAAGCCAGATCCTTCCGCACCGCCGCCTTTTCCGCGGATGTGAACGTTTCCAGAACCTGTTCACTGATCTTTTCCGCCGCCTCGTTTGCGGTCGGCAGATCCTTCAGCTGACGGGATTCCCGCACCCGGTCGTAGACATCGATGACGCGCACCGGCTTTGTCCACGGGATATTCTCCTTATCGTAAACCGGTACGATTCCGTTGTCCACCGCCGCCGTTGTCAGTTCCAGGAGATTCCGGTAAAGCTGCGGAGCATCGGCGACAAGGAACAGATTGTTGAGTTCCGATTCCGAAAGTTCCGCCACCCTCTTCCCCGCGGACGTATCCTGCGGCAGATATGCAACTCCACGGGAGAGCGCCTCCTTCCTCGCTCGAACCTCCTTGAAGATCGCCGAAAGTTCGGAAATAATCTCCGCCGACGCTTTTTCATTGATCCGGTAAAACAGCGGCAGTTTTGCCAGCACCGCCGCCTTTTCCTGATTGGTCTTCGCCTTGTCCTCATACTGGAAATCGAACATCGCGTAAACGGTGAACGATGCGATCTGATCCTTCACCAGGCGCGGCACCGCCGGATTGCGTTCCTGATTCATCATCGAAAAAATACTGGCCGCCAGCACCAGCAGCATCGTCACATTCCAGCAGAGCAGCTTGTTCTTCATGATCCGGGTAAACAGCGACTCTTTCTTATTGACCTTGCGGGAGGTGTTGACCATCCCTTTCTGCGCCATTTTCCGTTTGGCCATGAAATTCTGAAACAGGGAAAACACGGTCAACTCTCCTTGGACTCCGTCCGGTCCGTCCTTTTTGACGACGGGTCGGCTGATTCTTTGCGCGAATCGCGTTCATAGGCATTGACGATCCGTTCCACCAGGGAATGACGCATCACATCGCCGCGGTCGAAATGGCACATCGCGATTCCGTCAATTTTGGATAAAAGACGGATCGCTTTCGTCAGACCGCTTGATTTCCGGGACGGCAGATCCGTCTGTGACGGATCCCCGGCCACCACACACTGCGAATGAAAACCCAGACGGGTCAGAAACATCAGCATCTGATCATCCGTCGTATTCTGTGCCTCGTCCAGAATGATAAAGGAATTATTGAGCGTTCTTCCGCGCATGAATGCCAGCGGAGCCAGTTCGATCATGCCCCGTTCCGTCAGAACCGCCAGCTCCTGCGGATCGATCATCTCTCTGAGCGCGTCGTGGAGCGGACGCAGATACGGATTGATCTTGTCCTCGAGTTTTCCCGGCAGGAATCCGAGATTTTCTCCCGCTTCCACCGCCGGACGCGCCAGAATGATCCGGTCCCGTTTTCCCGTCATCAGCGCATGAACCGCCATCGCCACTGCAAGATAGGTTTTTCCCGTCCCGGCGGGCCCCAGCGCAAATACAATATCCTTCTCCTTCATCGCCTCCACATAGGCGAGCTGGTTGCGGGTGCGCGGAATGATCTCCTGACGCTTGCGGGATATTTTTATTTTCGCCGCAAAAAAATTTCCCAGTTCCGCCGGAGTCCCGGAGGAATACGCCTTCAGCGCCAGATCAAAATCCATCTGACGAAGGGGACGGCGGGTATCCGAATGAAGATGAAACAGATGTTCCAGAAACGATTTTGCCGCCCGGATCTTCTCTCCCTCTCCGCTCTCGATCCTGATCCAGGAATCGCGCGTGATGAGAGTGACGCCGAACGCCTCCTCCACCCTCTTCAGATTGGCGGAAAGATTCCCCGCGAAAACGGCATCAATTTCGGGACCGGAACTCTCCAGATAAGGAGATGGATCGCTTTGCGACGATAACGGATCCTGACTCTCTTCTTCGCTGTTCATCATCGTACTTAATTTGTTCTGGGCGGCTCGGGAGCCTTTTCAACCGGAGCCGGGAGAACGGCGGCGGAAGGAGCCGGAGCTGCCGCTTCCTTATTTGCGGAAGCTGTTTCCGCAGCGGCTTTCTCTTTCGGTTCCGCCGCTTTGGAAGATTCCGGAACAACGTTCTTCTGATCCGTCACATTTGCCTTTTCCGTCTGTTTTGCGGAAAGTACCTTCCGGATCCCGGGGATGGTGATCTTCATTCCGGGACGGATCAGATTGGCATTTCCCTTCAGCAGCTCCCGATTGGCCCGGAAGAGAATTCCCCACAGATGTCCGTTCCGATACTCTTTCTGCGCGATGGAAGAAAGGGTTTCCCCTTTTTTGACGATATGGGTTTTCGTCTCTCCCGTGAGCTCATATTTGACATTTGACGGACATTTGACGGAAGATTTCTTCCCGTCAGACGGAGATGTTTTCTTCTGATTTTCCGGAGGAACCGGCACCTGTTCCTCCGGATTTTCCGGAAGGGTGTCCTTGAGATCCACTGTGGAAACGATTCCCGCGTCTTTCGGCTCGGTTTTCGGTTCTTCGCTTTCCGTGATGACGGACTGGGGATCCGGAGCCGCCTTGGGCAGAACGGTACCCTTCCATCCGTATTCGTCCCGAAGTCTGTCTTCCACCGTCTCTTCTTTCGCGGACTGACATGCGGTAAACAGACCTGCCAGCGAAAGAGCCGTCAATGCGAGAATCAGTTTCTTCATTCTGTGAACCTCAAATTTTCTTAACGATGATTACGGCGTTATGTCCTCCGAATCCGAGATTCGTATTGAGGGCGACATCCACCTTCCGCTCCCGCGGAGTATTCGGTGTGCAGTCAAGATCGCATTCCGGATCCGGCGTCTCGTAATTGATGGTCGGAGGAATCACTCCGGTCTGGAGTGTCTTGATGCAGACGATCGTTTCCAGACCGCCCGCCGCGCCGAGGGAGTGACCCATACATCCCTTCGTGCTGCTCATCGCAAGTTTGTACGCATACTCACCGAAAGCCGTCTTGATCGCCGCCGTTTCAAACTTGTCATTGAGCGAGGTGCTTGTTCCGTGCGCATTGATGTAATCCACATCCTCGGGATTGAGTTCGGCGTTCTTCAGCGCCATCGTCAGCGCTCTTGCTCCGCCTTCTCCTCCCGGCGCCGGCGACGTGATGTGATATGCATCGCCGGTCGCTCCGTATCCGACCACTTCCGCATAGATCTTCGCACCGCGCGCCTTCGCATGCTCATACTCTTCCAGAATCAGAATTCCGGCGCCTTCCGACATGACAAATCCGTCGCGATCCTTGTCGAACGGGCGGCTTGCCTTCGTCGGTTCATCATTTCTCTGGCTCAGCGCCTTCATCGAGCAGAATCCGGCAAATCCGAGTCTGGACACGGACGCCTCCGCTCCGCCGGTAATCATGATATCCGCATCGCCGCGCTTCACCATCCAGTAGGATTCTCCGATGGAGTGACTTGCCGTCGAGCAGGCGGAAACCACTGCATGATTCGGTCCTTTGGCTCCGTAACGCATGGAAAGCGACCCGGAGGCCATGTCGATAATCATCATCGGAATCAGGAACGGACTGACTTTCGACGGTCCCTGCTGAAGCAGTTTCATGCACTGTTCTTCCATGGTCCGCATTCCGCCGATTCCGCTTCCGACGCATACGCCGACGCGGTTGGGATCCGCCAGACTTCCATCCCGCAGATCAATTCCGAGTCCGGCATCCTTCATTGCCTCGTCTCCCGCGGCAATGGCATAGAGACAGAAATCATCCAGACGTCTGGCTTCCTTTTCCGTCATGTATTTCGACACGTCCAGATCTCTGACTTCTCCTGCAATCCGGGTCCGGTATGCGGAAGCGTCAAATTTCGTCACGGGTCCGATTCCACTTTTTCCGGCAAGAAGAGATTCCCACATCGCGTCAACGCTGTTGCCGATGCTGGAAACGGCTCCGATTCCCGTTACAACAACTCGTCTGGAATTCATTCCGTCCTCCTTTACAAAAAAAATGGGTCACCACCCCTTGCGGGTTGAATGACCCATCATACACTCTAAAGACCGATCAGCCTTTATTCTGCTTGCTTTCAACGTATGCGATGGCATCACCAACCGTTGTAAGTTTCTCAGCATCTTCATCGGGAATCTCGGCGCCGAACGCTTCTTCCAGAGCCATCACCAGTTCGACCTGATCCAGGGAATCCGCTCCCAGGTCTTCGATGAATTTGGCATCCGCGGTCACCTGGTCTTCATTCACACCAAGCTGTTCGACAACGATCTTCTTCACTTTATCTGCAATTTCCGACATTTCAAACCCTTTCTGATAAAAGTTCGTTCCGTTGCTTTTTTTCGATAAAAACGATAATTTGCCTTCTTGTTAATCTACACGCAAAGCGGAAAAAGTCAAGTTTTTTTCTCTTTTTTTTCCGGATTCTTCCCGTGTTCGGATCAGCTCATCAGGAATCCGCCGTCGCAGTTCAGAGCCTGGCCGGTCACATAATCGGCTTCCGGAGAGCAGAAGAAGCAGACCACGCCCGCCACATCCGATGCCTGTCCCGCGCGTTTCAGCGGAATATTCACCAGAAACGCATCCCGGGCTTCCTGCGGCAGTTTCTCGGTCATATCCGTCGCGATATATCCCGGGCAGACGGCGTTCGCGGTAATGTTCCGGGAAGCAAATTCGCGGGCGGTTGTCTTGGTCAGTCCCAGCACTCCCGCTTTCGAAGCGGAGTAGTTCGCCTGCCCCACATTTCCCATCTTGCCCACCACCGACGAAATATTCACAATGCGTCCATACCGTGCCTTCATCATCGGCCGGATCGCCGCCTTGGTCATATTGAACACGCCCTTCAGATTCACGGCGATCACCGCATCCCAGTCCTGTTCGGTCATCTTCAGCATCAGGGTATCGCGTGTGATTCCGGCGCAGTTGACCAGAATGTCCAGTCTGCCGTATTTCTCCGTCACCGCCTTGACTGCGCTTTCCGCATCCTCATATTTTGCAACGTTCGCCGCCACGGCAAACGCCTCAAACCCGTTTGCGCGGAATTCCGACGCCGTCTTCTCCGCAACATCGGGCATGATGTCGACCATCGCAACGGTTGCTCGNNTTTCTCACAGATCGCTCTGCCGATTCCGCGGGCGCCGCCGGTGACAAGCGCCACTCTTCCTTCCAGTTTCTTTCCCATTTCAAATCCTTTCCATTCGGTTTGTTAGATCATTCCGGACACATTCAGAATTTCTTTGGAGGGATCAATCTTCCTGACAAATCCGGTCAGCACACTGCCGGGACCGAATTCGATGAATTTTTCCGCGCCGAGTCCGATCAGGGTCCGCACGCACTCTTCCCATTTCACGCTTCCCGCAACCTGGCCGGCGAGATTTTCCCGGATCTTCTGGAGATCCGTTTCCACTGCTCCGGTCAGATTCTGAACAACCGGATATTCCAATGCGGTCACATAGGTTTCCGCAAGCGGTCCGCGAAGCTGTTTCCCCGCCTCGCTCATCAGACGGGAGTGATATGCTCCGGCCACATTGAGCGGAAGAGCTCTCTTCACTCCTTTTTCCTTCAGGATGCCGCAGGCTTTCAGAACGCCGTCCTTGACTCCGCTGATCACGATCTGCCCCGGGCAGTTGTAATTGGCAACATCGATTCCGCACTCCTCGCACACTTCCCGGATCACGGCGGGATCGCCGGCGATGATGGCCGCCATTCCGCCCTGCGTGTTTTTGCAGGCCTCGTCCATCAGTTCCGCGCGCCGGGCCACCAGTTTCAAGCCGTTGGCAAACGTGAAAAATCCTGCGCAAGCCAGAGCCGCGTATTCTCCGAGACTGAGTCCCGCACATCCGACGATCTCATCCGGATCCCCATCATATTTTTCCCGGTATGCCGCAAGACACGCCATGCTTGTCGTATAGATTGCCGGCTGGCAGTATCTGCTTTCCGTCAGTTTTTCCGCAGGTCCGTTGAAGCAGATTTCGGAGATGCTCCATCCCAGCACGGTGTCGGCTTCATTGTAAATTGCCGCAGCCGCATTGCTTTGTTCGTAGAGATCCTTGCCCATTCCGACGGCTTGAGCTCCCTGACCGGAAAAAATGTAAGCAGCTTTCATGTGTTATACCTTTCATAAAAAGAATATTGAAAAACTGAAATTTAATGTACCTCCTGTTTCCGGAAAATCAAGAGACCGTCCAAAAAAAGTGAAAAGACGGGATCCTCAGAGCTCCTTCACTCTCTCCAGAAATGCATTCAGACGCGGAGTCGTTGTCAGACAAATGCTTCTGCGGTCCGTCTCCGACTGTATCCGTTCCAGAAAACCCCGCCGGCAGAGCGAATCAACCAGATTCGACGCCGTTCCCGCCGTGATTCCGAATTCCCGTGCCACTTCATTCAGCGAACAGCCGGGATGACGGGAAATATAATAGCATACCGAAAGAATCCGAATCCCCGGATGGGTCATCAGCTTGATCCCGTTGCTGAGCAGAAACGCCTCCCACTCCCTGCACAGAGTCTGATAAATATCGAAAAACTGATCGCTTTTCATCGTCTGTGATTCCTCCTCTTTCCGTCGTGCCGGACTCAACGGTTTCTTTCTGAAAGAGCAAATATTCCGGTGATTCTCTAAATTAGTTCTATTGCGAACAATTTAATATACTTCATTTTTAAGAAAAAGCAAGGGAAAAATAAAAAATGGAAGAGCCGGATTGCAAAACTCTTCAGAAAGTCTATATTATTTCCACACAAACCCCCTCCGCAAAACGAAGGAGAGTCTTATGCGGAATCTGACACAGGCCATCTATATCATCTGCCGCTGCACCCATATATTCTATGCCCGCGAATTGAAAAAACTTCATCTTACCATGGGGCAGTTTCCGTTCCTGATGGAGATTGTGGATAACGACGGCATTTCGTAGGAAAAACTCTCTTCTCAGCTCAAAATCAGTAAAAGCACCACCGCCGTGATCGTCCGTCAGCTTCTGGAATCCGGCCTGATTACCCGGAAACCGGATGAAAAGGACCGGCGGAATTTTCATCTGCATGCAACAGAAAAAGCACGAAATCTCATTCCCGGTATTGAAAAAATCATCGACCTCTGTCACTCAACCATTCTGCAGGATTTGACGGACGACGAACAGAATCAGTTTGTCGATCTCCTCCGGAAAGTTCGGAACCGGACGGAAATCTCTTTCACAAAGCGGAAGAAATCGTAATTCCCCGTCAGATCTCTTTTCCCAGAAGAAGTGCCAATGCCACATTGGCCTCCTGCGCGGCTGCGATGCCGACCCGGGGAGAGTGCGGGGCAAGCTCTTCTCCGATTCCCGATTTCAGATCGCCGGTCAGATACAGATTCTCTCCCGCTTTTCGAACCTGCATTGCGTTGGTGTTTCCCCATCCCGCCAGACCGCTGGACGCGATCACCGGCCGCCCGAGCGGAAGAAGCTCGTGAACAAACAGAAATTTCGACTCCACCGAATCGAATGCTTCGAGAAACAGGTCGCATCCGTCAAACAGACGATGAATGTTTTCCTTCGTCACCCGGACCTGATGCAGTTCCAGATGAAGATCCGGATTGATCCGCCAGAGATTTTCCGCCAGAGCCTCCGTTTTGAATTTTCCAATCTGATCACGAAAGAAAAACTGACGGTTCAAATTTCCTTCCGAAACCGTATCGAAATCCGCAATGACAAGATGTTCGATTCCTGCGCGGACCAGATGAGCGGCCGCATTGGAACCGAGTCCGCCGGCTCCTCCGATTCCGATTTTCACGTTTTGCAGCCGATCCGTTTCCTCCCGGGTCAAATAGGAATTCACCTGCATGACATCATCCTCCCCCGACCAGGGAAAATGCGTTCAGCTTGTCCCCTTCCTTCAGCACAATCTCTTCCAGATCGGCATCCGGAGCGAGAATTTCCCCGTTCAGCTCCAGAATCAGATTGGATGAACCGATCCCTTCCGCACGGAAAAATGCGGCAATGCTCTCTTTCTCTCTGCACGATTTCTCTTTTCCGTTGAATTGAATGGTCATGCAATCCCCTTTCCGTTCACCACATGGATGGGTTTTCCGTTCAGAAACGCCCGGATGTTTTCGAGCGCGCAGGTCATCAGCCGTTTCCGTGCCGCCTCCGTTGCCCATGCAATATGGGGCGTGATGCGGCAGTTCGGAAGATGCAGAAGCGGATGATCCGCCGGCGGCGGTTCCTGACAGAGCACATCGAGTCCCGCGCTTCGGATCGTTCCATTGCGCAAAGCCTCCGCCAGAGCCTCTTCCTCCACAAGTCCGCCGCGGGCGGTATTGATCAGAATCGCGCTTTTCTTCATTTTTACAAACGCCGCGCGGTTCATCATTCCGGTATTTTCCCTGGTCAGCGGGCAATGGAGGGAAACGACATCCGAGGTCCGGAGAAGCTCATCGAACGAAACCGCCGCAACCTCCGGAAGATCAATTTTCGACGGCGTCCGCGTAAAGGTCTGAACCTTCATTCCGAATCCGAGCGCCGACCGGGCGACACATCGACCGATTTCACCGAATCCGACAATTCCCATCACCAGACCCGTCAATTCAATCTGCGGTGTCAGACAATACGAAAAATCCTCTGCTCTGCTCCAGTCGCTTTCCGCATGTTTCTCCACCTCCCTGCAGAGATTGAGAAGATGCGCAAACACCAGCTGAGCCACACTCTGCTTACTGTAAGCAGGCACATTGGTCACCACGATTCCCGCCTTCCGTGCCGCTTCCGTATTCACCACATTCCATCCGGTTGCGAGCACGCCGATGTACCGCAGTTTCGGCAGAGAAGCGAGAATTTCCGCATCCAGAACCGTCTTATTGGTCAGAACCAGTTCGGAATCCTTTGCCCGTTCCACCGTCTGTTCCCGCGTCGTCCGGTCGAACACCTGATACTCCCCGAATTCCGCAAGGGACGCATACGGCACCGTTTCATCGTAATTTGCGGCATATCCGTCCAGAACCGTCAGTTTCATCTTATTTCTTTTCCGTCTGTTTTTCCGTTTTGTTCAGATCAGCTGTTCGGCGAGACGTTCCGCCATCTGTTCGATTCCCGCATCGCGCGGATGCAGATGATCCGCCTCGTAGAGTGCAGGATCATGATCCACCAGAGCGTCTCCGTCGATCACGCGGAGAAACGGATCCCCGCTTTCCGCCGCAACCGACTCCATCACCTCCCGGAACTCCTGCAGAGAATGGCGGGCATCCGGCGCCTTGAATTTCGGTGAAATCCATGCCGGAGTCAGCAGCACCAGCGGAGTCTTCGGCTGAAACGCCCGGAAATCATGAAGAAACTTGATCAGATTCGTCCGGAATTTACCCGGCAGCATCCCTTCTCTCCAGTCGTTTGCTCCGATGGAAACCAGCAGCCGGTTCATCTCCATTGCACCAAGCACCTTTGCCGCACCGGGATTGAGTCCGATTCCGGCAATTCCCACATTGACCATCTCACATTCCAGAAACTCTCCGGTCAGATACGGCAACGTCCGGTCGATCCGGGAAGCGCAGAACCCGTGAACGATCGAATCGCCGAAAAACACCATTTTCTCCGCCGGACGCGCCTTCGGTTCTTCGAATGACGCATCGCAATCCGCATGAAGCGCATGAATCTCCACAATATCCCCATACGGGAGAACGATCTCATAATCGTGCCAGAGTCCGTCTGCGGGAAGGCGCACAGTGACCGGTTCATTTTTACAACCGTCCCGTCTGGATCTCTCGAAGGTCTGCTTTTCGCCGGATCTCCCGTCCACCAGATACACCCCCACTCCGTTCTGCATCCGTTTCGGATTGACCCGTTCCTTATACAGCAGATCCACCGTCAGATGCCGGGAATCGGTCCGGAAACGCATTCTTGCTCCGGGCGAATCCAGATGGTATTTTTTCTCATCCGCCGGAAGCCGGGAGAATCCGACCCGCTGACCGCACTGGATTTTATTCTGATAATCGGAATAGAAAATCCGCGCATCCGATGCCGGAATCTCAATGGAACCGTCCGCCATGGCTTTTCTCAGTTGATCGCGTCTTTTGCCACTTCCCGGTCATGGAACAGCGCCATTGCCCAGACAGCCCAGAATCCGCCGTAGATCACGCTGTACAGCAGCGCCCATCCGAGATAGCGCAGCGGAATATGCGTATGAGCCGCCAGCGCATCCGCCATCCAGAAATACTGCCAGTTCGGAAGAACAGCGGAAAACAACTCTCCCATCCATCCACCTCCCAGCAGATGGGTTGAAACATACTTTGAGATCAATCCCAGGAAGAACAGAATGGAACATGTCGTCAGATTGGCAACAATTCCGCACCGGGTTGCCAGCGCCGCCGAGATGGCCCCCATCAGCCAGATTGCGGGAAACAGCTGGGAGATCGCCGTAACGAACTGAAGCGGCGGGATGAATCCCTCATCATCCGGCGCTCCGCAAACCAGATACAGCAGAATCGCATAGACCGGCAGCACCGCCGCCAGCAGAAACGTGATCGACGAGGAAAACGACAGATTTTTGAGATAGTTCAAAATCGCCGCCATCACCGCGCAGAGCGCGATCAGACCGTAATAAAATCCCATCGCACCGAAATCCAGGCGGAACTGATCCTTTGCGATCATCACCGCCACGAACGAGGAGCAGATCATCACAAATGTAAACACGGTCAGCGCCATGGTCACTCCGAGAATTTTTGCCACGATGAACGTATAGCGCGGCACCGGTTTGGAGAGCAGCAGAAGCACCGTTCCGTTGCGCATCTCCCGCGTGATGGTGTGACTGGAACAGAGTGCGGCAACGATCAGCCCCAGCACCATCGTCGTGGCCATGGAACTGTCCACCACCAGTTTGATCTGTTCGCGGAACACGAACATTGCGAACATCGGCAGAATGCAGATCAGCGCCAGTCCGACCAGCATCAGCAGGAAAAAGATCGGCTCCCGCACGCACTCCTTGAACGTATTGACCGTGAGACGATAGAAAATATTCATTTTTCCTCCGCGGCAGGGACTTTTTCCGTTCCTTCCGTTTTTGCGGCGCGTTTTTCCTCGAATTTCGTCTGAATCTTTTTGGAATTGAAGAGAGTGGCGGCGGAAACCGCGTTGACGAACCAGCTCCTGCTTCCCAGATCGATCACTTCATACTTTCTGTCGATCGCGTTCCGGTATTCGCGGGGGACAATGGACTCGTCACCGACAATCAGAATCCGTTTCGGATTCAGCGATGAAATATACGCGCTGTACTGATCCGGATCCACCGGTGCCGGTTCCTTTCCATCGGGCAGAATCAGATAGATCGTCGGATTTTCCGCATCGGCCGCCGGCAGCAGCAGGATCGGATTTCTTGTCGCCTCCTGAATGGCCGCCGCAAGATCGCGGGAACTTTCGTAGTTGCCCGTGATAATCAGATATTCGATCACGCGTCCTTCGACCTGTTTCGGCCAGTCCCCGCCGTCCCATGCGGCGGCGTTCACGACGGTCGGTACCGCGATTCCCGTGGAAATCAGCAGAGCCGTGATCATTCTTCCCAGCAAGTTTTTCATTNNCGGGGACTGCAGCAAGTTTTTCATCATCCTTTTTCTCCCGGAAACTGTATTTTCATCTTTTTTCAGTTTTTGATTTGCCGAAATTCAAACATTATGTATTTTAAACATCAAACATGCAAATTGCAAATGAGGAGTGAAGTTTTTGTGAAAAGAAAGTACTCGAATGCGGTAATTTTTCTCAGCGGAACAGGCAGCAACGCGGAAAAGCTCCTTTCTTCGCCCCGTTACGGAATCAGCTGGCGATGCTGTGCCCTGGTCACCGACCGGAGCACCTCCCGCGCCCGCGAACTTGCCGAACAACATGCTCTTCCGCTGATCGAAGTGGATATCTTCCGTTTTTACGCCGAACACGGACTGGCGAAAATCTCGATTGCCACCGAGGAGGGATACCGTGTCCGCCAGCTCTGGACCGCCGAACTGCGGAAACAGATTGCGCCGTTTCATCCGGATTTCGGCCTTCTGGCCGGTTTTATTCCGCTGACCAATCTGGTTGCGGACTTTCCCTGCCTGAACATTCACCCGGGCGATCTGACGGTTCTTCAAAACGGAAAACCCTTCCTGACCGGTCTGCATGACATCCCGGTCCGCAAAGCCATTCTTGCCGGACTGGACACCCTGCGAAGCAGTGTGCTGATCGCCACGCCGTTCACCCCGGGCGCACCGGAAATGGACCATGGCCTTCTTCCCGGCATCTCCATCCCGGTTCCGGTCGACCGGCTCGGCCACACGCTGGAAGAGTTCCGGAGCAATGAAAATCTTCTGAAAACCGTTGCGGAACACAATCTCCATCTTCTGAAAACGCAGGGAGACTGGACGTTGTTTCCGCGGGTTGCCGATGATTTCTCGGAAGGACGTTTCCAGATCTCCCCGTCCGGAGACCTCACCTACGACGGACTCCCCGTCCGGACCGTGGATTATTCCGGTCCGGTCCCGACCCCCGTCCCTTTGTAAAAAACAGACAAAGAGTTTCAGGAGAACAGCAGTTTCACCGTTTCCGCAAGACGGGCAACCGGAAGACCGATAATATTTTCGAGCTCTCCCTCGTAGCGTTCGATGATCATTTCACCGTGATCCTGGATGGCATACGCGCCCGCCTTGTCGAGCACCGGGACGTTCGAAAGATATTCGCGGATCGTCTCCCGTCCAAACGGACGGAACGTCACAGCAGACGTTTCCGCGAAACGGATCCGGATATTTCTCGCACAGCAGCGGACTGCGCATCCGGTTGTCACCCGGTGCGTTTTTCCGGCCAGCTTTTCGAGAATTTTTTCCGCCTCCGCCAGATCGCGCGGTTTTCCCAGAATCTCATTTTCGAATTCGATCACGGTATCCGCTCCGATCACCAGAGCTTCCGGAAAGCGTCCGGCGACCTCCTCCGCCTTGGCGCAGGCATTCTCAAGCGCGGTCATCATCCAGGGACCGTCGGACCGTTCTTCCGCGCGGGATGCGCAGACCCTGAACGGAATTCCCAATCCGGCAAGCAGTTCCTTTCTGCGGGGGGAAACCGAAGCCAGGATCCACTCCATTTCCGTTGCGGAATGCGGCAGAATTCTCTTTTCCATATGATTTGAAACCGATCTGTTTTCCCTCCGCGTTTCCGCGGATTCTCCTGGCCGTCCCCTTCCGCTTCAAGTGTGCGGAAGCCGTTTTATTCCTCGATCACTTTTTCAATGGACTTGTCGCTCCAGAATGTGATCGAATAGTTTTCCTTGTAGAACTGATTTCCGATTCCGATCAGCAGTCCGAGTTCATCGAAGACCACGGGGGTGCATTCATCCCGTGTCGCCATTCCATCGCTCCATCTTGTTCGAGTGTAATAGAACCAGTGATGTTCGGTATTGTAGACCTGACCGATCATCGGTTCGCCCATCACGCTGCGGACCTCCTCCTGCGTCATGCCGATGCGCAGTTTATTCAGATTTTCCCGGTTCCGGTCGATGACGCTCCACATCGCAGGCGAGAGAATGGATTTATCCTTGTCGACCAGGGCGCAGGAGGAGAGAAGCGGAAGAAGCGCCGCTCCGGCAACAGCAAGAAAAAGCATCTGGAAAGAAAATCGTTTCATAATTCCTTAACATACATCCGGAATTGATAAAATCAACACTTCAGACGCAAAAAACCGTGACAGAGGAAATTTTTCCCTTCTGTTCACAACTTGTGCAAAACCTGTTGAGAGATCTTGCATAACTTTTTCCCTGTGGACAAAACCGTTGTTCTGAACAAACGTCAAACATTTCATAAACACAGAAAAAACAGAGGAAATTGAATGAAAAGGAATCCATTTTTCAACATATGAACATCTCTAACTCTATCAATAAATTCATCTCATGAAAATAAAACAGAATTAAAAATGTGGATAAGATCCGGAGCGGAAAAAAGTCCGGAAAAAATCCGAAGCGGGGTTGATATTTCCGTGTTTAGGGAGTACAATATGCAATAAAAATCTGATTGGAAAACCAACGGCAAAGAAAGGTACGGTCATGAGAATCAGTATCAAGAAGGATGTGCTTCTGAAAGCTCTGCAAAAAGTCTGCAATATCATCGGCTCCAGGACGACTCTGCCGATTCTCGCAAATGTTCTGATTGAAACCGGAGAGGATGGCAAACTGACATTGACCACCACCGACCTTGAATTGCGGATTTCCACCCGGGTGGAGGCGGATATCCAGGAAGCAGGTTCCACAACCATTCCGGCAAAACGGCTTCTCGGACTGGTCTCCAAATTCAAAAACGAGGATGTGCTCATTGAGACCAACGAAAATCATCACTCCAAGATCACCTGCGGAACGGCGGAATTCATGCTCCTCGGTCTGGATCCGAGGGATTTTCCTGCGCCGGTGGCTTTTGAGCCGCAGCGCAAACTGAAACTCAAACAGGCCGATTTCTCCCGGATCATCGATCGGATTTCCTATGCGGCCAGCTTTGACGACGCCAGAAAATTCCTGCATGGCATTCTCCTTTCGGTGAAGGAGGGGAATCTGACGGCGGTGGCAACCGACGGAAAACGTCTTGCACTGGTGGAAAAACTGCTGGATGAAGCGCCGGAAGGATCGGATGGCGATATCATCATCACGATCAAGGCCGCCGCGGAAGCCAAGCGGGTGATGGAGAAGGAAGGGGACATCTTCATTGAAATCGGAAACAATCAGGTGATTTTCCGTATTGGCGATACGGTGATCACGTCGAAACTGATTGAAGGAGCGTACCCGCAGTACCGCCAGGTGATTCCGACGGCGTTTTCCAAGCAGGTGGAACTGCCCTGCCGCGCGTTTGTGGATGCTCTGGAAATTGTCAGCATTCCGCTGTTTGACTCTTCCGCGTATGTGAAGCTGACCTTCTCGGCGAATCAGCTGAAATTTGAAGCGAACAGCATCAACATCGGAGAAGGACATGAGACCATTCCGGTGGAATACGGGTTTGAGGATGTTTCCGTTTCGTTCAATCCCCAGTTCCTGGCGGATCCGTTCAAACGGCTGGATGTGGAAAAGGTCACGATGAAGATGAATGACGCGATGAGTCCGATTGCCATCAAGAGCAATGACGGATTTCTGTACGTCATCATNNTCATGCCGATGCGCAAAAACTGATTTCGTTTATATGTTGTTGAAAAAGGGTATGGAGAAACGAAAGGGATCCATACCCTTTTCTTTTTGTCGGGTGGGAATGGATGCTGAAATCGATTGCGTTAAAAAATTTCCGCAATTTTGAATCGGCCGAGTTCAGTCTGGATGCCCGTTCTCTTGTGTTTCTGGGGGCGAACGGCCGGGGGAAGAGTTCGCTGCTGGAGGCGGTTTATTTTGTGTCCAGTCTGCGTTCGTTCCGGACGTCCCGGATCCGGGAGATGAGGAGGATCGGATCGAACGGGTTTGAAATCCGTCTGAAGATGCGCCGGAAGGAGCGGTGGGACCAGGAGCTGCGGATCGAGGATTTTGCAGAACGCAGACTGTTTCTGAATGGGGTGCCGGTGCGACGGGCCAGTGAATTTGCCGATTCGTTTCAGTGTGTGGCATTTCTTCCGGATGATCCGGTGATTCTGACGGGGTCTCCGGTGTTTCGGAGAAGGTTTCTGGATATGTTCATCTGCATGATGGACCGTCCTTATTTTACGGCGCTTCAGAAGTATGCGTCGGCATTGCGGAGCCGGAATCTGCTGCTGAAGGAGCGCCGGAGTGCGGATCGTTCGCTTTTGAGCGTTTATGCGGCTCTTCTGGCGGACTATGGATCGCAGATTGTACGGAAGCGGCTGGAGATTCTGGAGATTCTGGAACGGAAGGTCTGCTATGTGCTTTCGGAGATCCGGCCGGATCTGCGGGAGTTTTCGATCATTTCGCGTCATTCGCCGGCCTCGGTGTCGGCGGAGCGGTTTCTGGAGAAGCTGGAACAGAGTGTGGAAAAGGATCTGGAGCGGTCGATGACGCTGACGGGGCCGCATGTGGACGATTTCGAGATGTTCTGTTCGGGAAAACCGCTTCGCTATTTTGGATCCCGCGGACAGTGCCGGATGGTCTCCCTGGCGTTGAAACTGGCGGAATTCGAACTGGTCTCCGAACTGGCGGATCAGGTGGTTGTTCTGGTGGATGATGCGGTGGCCGATCTGGACCGGAAAGCCAGAAGCGCTTTTTTTGAAAAGGTGAGAAGCGCCGGACAGATTTTTTATGCGTTTACCGATCTTCCGGAAGAGAAGATGTTTTCCGATTCCGCCATAATCCGTCTCTGAGAAGCGGAAAGAAAAAAGTTCCGCCGCGTCAGAGATTTTCTTTGCGGACGGAACTTGTTTCAGAGAGGAACAGCAGAAGAAAAACGGAGATCAGTTTTTCTCTTTGTTCATGTTGTCAAGATCTTTTTGAACGAGTTCGACGACTTTTTCGAATTTTTTGACATTCTGTTCATCGGCACTCATCAAAGTCTGATGGGCTTCGAGAACGGTTTCCGCACGTCCGGAAGTTTCGCCGGATTCCGAGACCCAGTCTTTTCCGGAGCTCTGATCCATATCGCCGTTGCGGAACTCGAAGAGCTTTCGGAGACCGAGTCCCTGAAGAAGAGCGAGATTGGCCTCGTCCGCATTGTAGACATACATGGGGGCGTTGATTTTTTTGGCCCGCAGTCCGAGCATGGCGAGAATTCCCATGAACGTGCTGTCCATTCCGCCGCAGTTTTTCAGATCCAGACAGATTTTGGAGAAGACAACGCTTTCCAGACTTTTGGCAAGATTGCGCAGTTGGGACGCATGTTCAAAGGTCGCTCTTCCGTTGACCGTGATAAAATAGGCGTCTCCGTCGTTTGAGATGATGATTTCTGTGCTCATTGCGTGTCCTCTCTCTTTTCTTTCCTTGACTTACTGTTTCTTTCCGATCACCGCTTTGATTCTTCGAACGCCGCGGCTGGAGCTTTCTTCCTTGATGATCTTGAAGGAACCGAGTTCCCCGGTGCTGGAGGCGTGAGGTCCTCCGCAGATTTCCTTGCTGAAATCGCCCATCGAATAGACGGTGACACGTTCGCCGTATTTGTTTCCGAACAATCCGATTGCGCCGCTCTTTCTGGCATCTTCCAGACTCATCTCTTCGCAGATGACCGGATCGTTCCGGTTGATCTCCTCGTTGACCAGTCTCTCGACTTCGGCGATCTGCTCCGGAGTCATCTTGTCGGGATGCGAAAAGTCAAACCGCAGACGTTCCGCATTGATGTTGGAGCCTTTCTGCGCCACATGATCGCCCAGCACCATCCGCAGCGCTTTGTGAAGAAGGTGAGTTGCCGTATGCAGACGGGCGGTCTCCACGGAATGATCGGCCAGTCCGCCCTTGAACTTCTGCTCCGCTCCCTGGCGGGAAAGCTCCTGATGTTTGCGGAACGCCTCATCGTATCCCTTCCGGTCGACGGTGAAACCTTTCTCCTTCGCCATCTCGATGGTGAGTTCAATCGGGAATCCGTAGGTCTCGTACAGGAAGAATGCGTTTTTCCCGCTGATGACTTTGTTCTGAATATGGGCCGGCACGCGGGAAATGAATTTTTCGAATTCGCGTTCACCGTGTTCCAGTGTCTGCTTGAACAGCGATTCCTCGCGGTCGAGCTCTTCGAGGATCATCGTCTGATTTTCGCGGAGCTCCGGATAGGCGTCTCCGTAGTTTTCGATGACGATTTTTGCCATTCTGGATGTGAAGGGCACAGTGACGCCCGCCTGCTTGGCCTCCCGGATCGCCCGGCGGATCAGACGGCGGAGAATATAGGGCTGATCGACTTTTCCCGGCGTGATCCCGTCTGCCAGGATGAAGGTTGCCGCGCGCATGTGCTCCACCACGATTCGTTCCGACCGTGTGCGTTCCGCTGGTGTTTCGATTCCCCGGATGCGATCCAGTTCGGCAAAAAGCGGTGCAAAAATTTCCGTGTCGTAGCAGCTCGATTTTCCCTGAAGAATGGCGGTGACGCGTTCGACGCCCATCCCGGTATCGACATTGCGTTTTTCCAGCGGAATGAACTTCCCTTCCGCTGTCTTGTTGTACTGCATGAACACATCGTTCCAGATTTCGACCCAGCGTTTATCTTTGGGATCGAAGGTTTCCGGAATGGGCATGGGTCCGGTCCAGTAGAACATTTCGGTATCCGGTCCGCAGGGTCCGGTCTGTCCGGCGGGTCCCCACCAGTTGTCCTCCTTCGGGAGTTTTGCGATGCGTTTTTCGCTGACGCCGAGGGAGCGCCAGAGATGGAAGGCCTCTTCATCAAACGGCGCATTTTCATCGCCGGCGAACACGGTGAAGGCAAGGCGTTCAACGGGGATGTTGAGCCACTCTTTTCCGGTCAGAAATTCAAAGCTGTTGCGGATGGCGGTTTCCTTGAAGTAATCGCCGAGGGACCAGTTGCCGAGCATTTCGAAAAAGGTCAGATGGACCGGATCGCCCACTTCGTCGATATCGCCGGTCCGGATGCACTTCTGAACGTCGCAGAGTCGTTTTCCGAGCGGGTGGGGGGCTCCCAGGAGAAATGGAACCAGCGGATGCATTCCGGCTGTTGTAAAGAGAACGGTCGGGTCGTTATCCGGAATCAGCGGTGCGCTTTTTATGACGGCGTGTCCTTTGCTTTTGAAAAATTCCAGAAATTTCGATCGGAGTTGATTTGCATTCATTTGAGTATAAAGCCTCCTGTAGTTCCTGTTGTTTCAGGGTAATATACACCCGTCTTTGCGTTTCGTAAACCCTTTTTGTAAATAATTTTGCGCTTTCTTGTATTTCCCTGATTTGGAGAAGGGGAGGAAATCGCCGGTCGTGCTGGATTCAAAAATGACTGGAGGTTTCCGGTTTTTTTCAGTTTTCAGCTTTTTCTGCAGTTTGTGCAAGGCTCAGTGATTCCTGTTCAACGGATTGAATAATATCTTCCGGAGAGAGTATTTTGTGGAAGTTTTTGCCCTGGGATTGAGATTAAGCATTGCTGTTCCGATCACGTTTGATAATATCAGAATCCCGGAATTCTCTGTCGGAAGAGACCAGGTTTTTTGCCGTCTTCTGCAACGTTTGAATTGAAAGTGCAGAAAAAAATATAAAAATAATAATTATTATTGTTTTATCTGCTTGACAAAAGCACTTTTCTTCTCATTGCTC
>DDJH01000142.1:0-2078 GCA_002338895.1 Lentisphaeria bacterium UBA1829
CCCGGGAGGAAGCCGGTATTCTGCCCAAGACACCCATGCCATTCTATGTTTTCTCCGTAGGAAACAAGGTCCTGTCAGAAAATGAAGTGGAAATCGCAAATGGATTGAAAAATTCTTTTGTGGAAATCGTCTGGAGCCTCTCCGGAATCGGCGAAGTGACCTACTATGGACAGCGCTTCCAAATGCAGAAGAACGATATCTTCTTTTTTCTTCCAGGAGAAGAGCACAACCTGCGGGGAATCTCCAAAGAATGGCACTCCCGCTGGCTTTGTCTGGACGGCCCCTTTGCCGAGGCAAATTTTCTGGCCTTCCGATTTCCCCGTTTTCAGCACGCCGCCTCCAATTGTCCGGTGGAGCTGTTCGACGAAATCGCCCGATGGATCAGCAGTGATGATCCTTTGCAGATCGGCCGTATCTCGGCGCTGGCGTTGATGATCCTTGCTCATGCACGGGGCGAAGATTTGCAGCTGAACACATCGAATGCTCTCTATTGCCACTGTCTTGAATATATCAAGAAGAATTACAGCAATCCGGATCTGTGTATCGGCATGCTCTGCGATGTGTTTCAGACTCCGCGATCCACTCTGACAAAAATCTTTTACGACAACATGCACCGCTCTCTGGGAAACTTTATCCGGGATTGTCGCTATGGGCACGCCCTGGCTCTCCTCCGGGGCTCCGATCTCCCGGTAAAAGAGGTTGCCCGCCGATGCGGATACAGAGAACTCACCTCGTTTTCCCGTCTGATCCGCCGCGCAACCGGAATGGGACCCGTCGAACTGCGGAAACAAAACCGGACAAATCAGAATCTCTCCAGGGAAACATCATGATCCCTGCGACTCGGATTCCTCCAGAATCCCAAACAGCAGCTTCTTCCGGTATTCCCGGGGAGAACAGCCGTATGTGCGGTGGAACTCCGAGGAAAAGTGCAGTGCATTCCGATAGCCGCACATTTCCGCGATCTCCTTGATCGCCCACGCATCGGTCTGAAGAAGAGTGACCGCCCGGTGCATCCGCAGTTTGATCAGATACTGATACGGCGTCATATGAAGAGCGGAGCGGAAGCGCTTATTCAATGTCGGAAGTGTCATGCCGTACCGTTCCGCAAGATGTCGCATATTCACCTCCTCGGAGCAGTGTTCCTCGAAGAAATCCAGAATCTCCGCAACATCCTGGGAGAGCGGCTGGGCCTGATGCACATTGGCAAGCATCTGAAGCAGCTCAAAAGTCAATCCGGCATTCCGTTCGCAGGCTTTTCGGCGCATGCCGTCCTGAAACGTTTCCAGAATCCGGTCGAACACATCGTCCAGTCTTTTCGAATCGGGCAGATGAATCACGTCCACATGATCCAGCTGAAACGCCTTGAGAACTTCCGGAAGCATCCAGCCGGAAAGAATACAGCCCAGTTTCCGACATTTCTTCTCGGAAAGAAACATCAGATCGTGATCCATTCCGGGGTGCAGAAGGAAAAGGTCTCCCGGCTCGCAAAGATACCCCGTCTCACCGTTGCGTATGTAAAACTCTCCGGAATAGATGTACTCCAGAGAAAGAAAACGCTGACGGATCCGCCGCTGAAGATAAAATTCCCGGATCTCCGAACGGATCAGATAATCGCAATACACCCCCTGCGACTCCAGAAGTCCAGATCGTCCGCTTGCGGAATGAGAGCGCTGCGGACGAATGCCCGCATCATACATTGAGAACGCTCCCGCATGAAAAAACAACGTCGCCTTCTGATGAAGAAAAACGGAACAGTCGTCCAATATCCGCATTTTTTATTTTTCCTGATATATTTTTATCTTTTCCTATATAAAAATACACTTTATCTGATATTTTTCAAGAAAAGTATTCTATAATAACAGCAGATAAAATTTTTAGAAGAAAGGAAACACTCAATGAAAAAACAAATTCTGGCAGCCGTTCTTTCCACTCTGACTCTTGCACTCTGGGCAGATGAGCAGAAAATCATTTTTTCCTTTGATGGAGAAACGGGGAACAAGCCCTCGCAGTTCGTGAAGGAGAGACGGTGGGAAATCGGAGGAGACGATGCGGCCGGCACTGTCGAAATTGTCCGCGCA
>DDJH01000142.1:2109-17922 GCA_002338895.1 Lentisphaeria bacterium UBA1829
CAGACGACCATGCCAACGGAGGGAAAGCCCTCAAACTCACAAAGAAGAACGGTCTTTCCCAATTTGACCGTCTGCGCGTCAACACCCGGAATCTGGATTTCAAGGCGGGGTGCAGCTACCGGATCTCCGGATGGTTCAAGGCGGACCGGGAAGGACTCGCCCAGATCCAGCTGACCAGTCCGTGGGAGAAAAACAGAAAGCAGTGGTTCAAACCGATCAACTTCCGGGTGGACAAAGAGTGGAAACGATACTCGTTTGAATTCAAGGTTCCGGAAGCGACGCCGGATTCCACACTGTCGCTCGGGAAACTCTATCTCCTGTTCGGATTTTTCCAGAACTCCCTGAACGAGCTCTACGCAAAAGACATCGTCTGGGAGAAAGGGCCGGGGACNNGAAAGGAAAATGAAGTTCCCGTTTCTCCCCCTTCTCCTTCTGGGAACGGCCGGAACTCTCCTTGCGGATGCCAATCCGATCCGCAACTCCAGCTTTGAACTCGGACGGGCGGAATTCGGCATCCGGCGGTACGTCCGGCCGGGAAATCCGAAACGCTTTCAGGAACCTGTGTTCGACACCGCGGAAAAAATCCATGGAAAGCAGAGTCTCCGGTTCGACAATCCCGGTGCGGACATGATCGAACTGGTCAGCCGGGAGTACAAACTGGTCCCCGGCAAAGTCTACACCTTCTCCTGGTATATGAAGAGCAGCGAACCGGTCGACATCCGCGCCGGCCAGTATGTCGGCGAGATGGTCACCCCCACCTTCGGCGACTGGTCGATGTTCACCGCGCGGAACTTCCGCACTTCAACCGAGTGGAAGCGCTACTCCTTCTCCTTCACCGCAAAAGGAAAACGGAGCTGGTATTTCACGTTCTTCCGCTGGGATCTGAACGGAAAACCCTCCACGGCGACCGTCTGGTTCGATGCCCTCCAGGTCCGGGAGGGAAAGGATCTTCTCCCCTACGCCCCCTCCGCTCCCGTCGAAGGAGCGGTCTGCGGCGACCGGCGGGTCCGCTTCCCCGGAGAGACTCTTCCCTGCGAACTGCGGCTGGTCAACTACACCGATCGCCCCTGCCCCGTTCGCACCCGTCTGGAAATCGGGGACACGCTGATGCCGAAAATCGTCTTTCCCGGACAGACCCTCTCCCAAACCGTCCCTCCGAACGGGACGCTCTCTTTTCCGATCGACACCGGGACCCGGCGGTTCGGCCATTTCCGTCTTTCCGGACTTCTGGAAGGCGACGGATTCCGACAGAATCTCGGCGACTGGTTCTTCACCGAGATTCCCCGTCCGCAGAACCGGACCATCGACCCGAAAAAGGAGTTCTCCACCGGCATCAACTGCAATCTCGGCATTCCGTTCAAGGGAATTATTCCGAACTCCTTCCGGACCATAAACGGCGGAGGGGATCCGGAATTTGCGGAATTCCTGAAACGCTCCGGAGTCGTCTTTTTCCGTCTTCACGACGGCGGACTGCAATGGAGACTCATGGAGCCGGAAAAGGGAAAATTCAACTGGTCCCTTTCCGACGACCGATTTCAATTCGCCCGACGGCACGGCTTCGCCCTGATGCCGGTCTTCGGCAACATGCTCTACCTGCGCGACTGGGGAAATGAAAAAAGGGTCTTCTCCCCTCTCCCCGACTGGGTCCTGAAATCCCCGGCAACAACCATTCACAAGATGAAAGGTCAGTGGGACGGAGTCTCCCCCGCCCCCGCCGCCTGGGCACGTCTCGCCGCCGCCGTCTCCTCCCGCTACAAAGGACAGATCGCCGCATACGAAATCACCAACGAGCCCAATATCGCCCTCCCCAGTGCCAAAGAGTACATTCCCTATCTGAAAAGCGCCGCGCAGATCATCAAACGGAACGATCCCGACACCCTCATCATCGGAGGCGGAATCACCACCGACTACGGCGGAAAAACCGATCAGTTCCTGATCGACATGGGAAAAAGCGGTGTTCTGAAATACTGCGATGCACTCAGTTTTCATCCCTACGCCTCCCCTCTGGACTCCTCGCCGATTTCCGCCCGAAGCGCCCTCCGGAGTCTCCGGGAGCTTCTCGACCGCTATGCGCCGAATCTCCCGATCTGGAACACGGAACTCTACTATATCGGACCTGCTCCGAGTGCGCATTACGCCGTCGCCGGACGAGCCTCTCATGCGCAGCATCTGCTCCGCCGCACGCTGATCGACCTCGGAGAAGGAGTCGATCGGAGCATGTCGATCAACAACGACCAGTTTCTCCAGAACGAACTCGCCCCCCACTGGGAACTCGGTGACGGAATGGTCCATTCGGGTTACATCCCCCACGATCTCTACACCGGTCAGAGCATCGCCTCGCACCTGTTGAACGGAGGGAAAGCTCTGAAACGCTTCGACTGGCCCTCCGGAGCAACCGGCTATCTCTACCGCATGCACGACGGACGGGAGCTTGCCGCCTTCTGGAAAACTCCCGCCGCCCAGAACTTCACGCTCCACCTCCCCCCGGGCGATTACGAGCGTCTCGACATGTACCTGAATCCCCTGCCCCCTTCCGGCGCCCTTCCCCTTTCCGAATACCCGCAGTTCCTGCGCGGAAAAGATCTCCAGACCGTTCTGAAACAGGCGGAACTGACCGGAGAACGCTCCTTCCGCATCCTCTCCGCTTATCCGGTCCTGGAAAACGGAAAGACGATTCTGCTTCTGAAGATCCAGAATCTTGCGCCGAAAAAGATCCACGCCGTGATCCGTCCGGATTTTTCCGAAACGCCGCAGCGTACGGATCTGGAACTCAACGGGAGTGCTCTTCTCCGCTTCCCGAATGGAGAACAGGCCCGTCCGGGGAAAACGATCGTCTATCTGTCCGACGGCGACCGGAACTTCGCTCTTCCCCTCCCCGCCTTTCAGCGGCAGCTCATCCGGGAGGGAGAAAACGGCGGAACTCCGCTCTTCTCCTTCCGCACCAGCTCCGGAGCGGACGGTCTCACCCTTGCCATCTCCGTGAACGACCCGGAACGCGGCCCCCGGAAAGCCGACGCCCCCTGGGAAGGCGATTCCATCGAGCTTTTCCTCGATTCCGCCCCGCTCTCCGATCCGGAGAATCGGGATGCCGGCAAAACGGTCCGCCGTCTTTTTCTTGCGCCGCCCTCTTCGAACGGACTGCCGGAATACAGAAGCGCCTCCGGCATGAACGTTTCCGCCCTTGCAGCCCGGATTCGCGAACACCGCGGCGGCTACCATGCGGAAATCCGAATTCCATGGAGCGAGCTTGGAATGCGCTCCGCGGATGTTCTGGGGCTGGATATTAAAATCAACAATGCAGATGCCAAAGGCAAGGTGAGCCGGTCCATCTGGTCCGGAAATAACGACAATCACCGCTTCCGTGACCGCTACGGACTCTGGTACCCGCGGAAAGGAGACAGCAGACAATGAAACGACCAATACCCTTCACCCTGATTGAACTTCTCATCACGATCGCGATCATCGCCATTCTGGCCGGCCTTCTTCTGCCGTCCCTGCACTCTGCGCGGATGACCGCACTGGAAGCCTCCTGCCGGAACAATCAGAAACAGGTCGGACTTCTCTACTCGCTCTACAGCAACGACAGCGACGGCATCCTTCCGATCTCCCAATGCGCCACAAAAGACATTCAGTGGGGCGCGCAGTTCTTCTCTTTGAACAAAGAACCCGCGTACCTCTCCTGTCCGGCGATCACAGAGCGGCCGAAATTCAGCAGCAATGTCTACGGTTCGACCGTCATGCAGGGACTCGGCGACACGTACAACGCCTTTCATGGCAACCCGCTCGGCAGCGAGACACTCGACGAGAGCTCTTCTCCGATCCGCTGGTTCGACACCCGCCGTCTGAAACATGCCGCCAGTTACTGGATGCTTGTCGACTCCATCTACTTCACCGGCACCAATGAGGGGAAAGAGGCCTACAATCCCTCCATCTCCTCCAACGCCGGTTATCACTTCCGCCACAAGGCGAAAGTCAACGGTCTCTTTGCCGACGGACACGTTCAGGGCGCCACCCACGCCATCGTCCGCTCCGACTGGCTGAAACTCAACACCTGGCTGGCGACCCTTGCGGGCCAGTTCCGAATGGAACAATATCAAAATGCTTATTAAGCAAGGAGTTATCCAATGAGATCCCGAATTTTCCTTCTGATTTTATCCCTCTCCTTCATCACGACGCTCCTTTCCGCCCAGGACAACGCAAAACTGGAGCGGCAGATCAACCATCTCTGGGAGTATTCCGTCAAGACCTTCCGCTCCCCGCGGAGTGGTCTTTTCTACGGGAAGGCGCTCCATGAACTGCCCCCTCTGAAGAGCTATCCGACCCGGGAACAGTACCGCAGAGGCGAATACCGTACACAGGGATATAAGAAGGGCGATGAAAAGACCGTCGGCTACAACCTCCACGGAGGGGGCAGCGGAACGGAAGACTGCACCCTCTTCACCGGCACCCTCCTGGGCGCCATGTGCGACAAATACACGGCAACCGGCGATCCCTCCTGCCGCGATCAGGCAAGGATGGCCTATGAAGGTCTCCGTTCCGCCGCAACCGCCCACGGAGAACCGGGCTTCATCGCCCGCGGTGTCTCTCCGGAAGACGGGAAAACGATCTTTGCCGGCACCTCCCGCGATCAGTACACCAATGCGGTGTACGGCTTCTGGCGCTACTACACCTCCCCCCTCTCCTCGAAACAGGAAAAAGCGGAGATCCGCTCCATCCTCTGCGCGGTTGCCGACAAGATGCGCCGGGAAATCACCCCCGAAAACAACTACTCTTTCCGTTTCGCGTACGGACTGCCCGACGACCGCGGAGTGGCAAAGATGGACTCCCCGACTCCTTCCTATGTCACGCTCCGTCTGGCAATGATCTACGCCGCCGCATGGGAGGTCTCCGGCGACAAAACCTATTACGAACTCTTCCTGAAATCCCTCGGGAACGGTCTGACCGGCACGGAAAAATGGATCGAAGAAAACCGGAAGGCGACATCCCGCTACACCCATTCTCCCNNCCCCGCCTATGTCGTTCTTCAGCAGGCACATGCGCTGGAGCTGACCGCCGAAGCCGTCAAAGATCCCGCCCGGAAACAGCGGATTCTGGAAGTCTTCCGGGCCGTCAATCGTTTCGCGGACGAGTCGAAGGTCTACGCCGGGGCGCGATTCCGGGATCTTGCAGAAATCGTCGGCGGACAGCTCAAGCTCCCGGGCTGGAAGCTCTCTGCAAAACGCCAGGACGATCTCCGCCGGGACATCATGCGTCTTGGGTCCAAAGGCTGGCCGGGCGCCAACTACACCCTGATCGGCGCGTACTGGGCCGCCCGGGCCGCCGGATATTTCACGCCGGAGAAAACAACCACCTCTCCGAAATAAATTCTCCCCTCCGGTTCGGAGAGCTCAGAAATTCGTTTCTCTCCGATACCGCTGATTCCACACCATCCCCTGCGGAAGATCGCGGGGGAGAAGGCGCAGCAGATCTTCTCTTTCTCTTCCGCGATCCGCTGTCCGGAAACAACGGAGAATTCTTCCGCGCGGTTTCGTTGTGGAAAAGGTCTTCTTTTACCGGATGTCACGAAATCAGCAGAAGAAATCCAGTTTTCAGTATTGCCAGAATCTCCCTTCTGTGGTATAATGAAACACAAAGCGGAGGAAGAGGACGATGCTGAAAGGACATAAAACCGTCATGCTGGCTCTGGGATGGCGGATCGAAACGCTGGTGCGGGGAATCGCCGATTACGCCCGGGAACACCGCTGGCATCTCGTGTTCCAGAACGGGGGGGATTTCGAACGCGATCTCAGGAACTGGCGCGGAGACGGTCTGATCTGCGCGCTCCCGGAAGAGATTCTCTCCTGCCGTTCCTGGGAGAACACGGCGATTGTCTCCCTGATCACCCTGCGGAACTTTCCGTTTCCCTACCGCATGATCCGGGAAGACGATTACGCCGTCGGACGGATCGCCGCGGAATATTTTCTGAAACGCGGATACCGGAATTTTGCCGCCTACTCCATCTCCCGCCGCTGTGAGGGCTTTCGGGAAACGCTCGAAAAACACGGCTGCACCTGCATCTGCTCCGGAACCATGTTCAACCGCGATCAGCAAGTGCTTGCCCGGTGGCTGAAAGCGCTGCCCGCGCCGTGCGCACTGTTCTGCGAAAATGACTGGGATGCCGCCGATGCGGTCAATGCGGCGATCTGGAACGGTCTTCGGATTCCCTCATCGCTGGCCATTCTCGGCGGGGGGAACAATGCCCTTGTCTGCAATGCGCCCGCCATTCCGATTTCGAGCGTGGATTTCCGGTATTACGAACTCGGGCAGCGGGTTGCGGAGGAAATGGACCGTATTCTGGATGGAGAAAAAATAGATCCGGAGCCGCTCCACTTTCCCCCCTCCCCGCTGGTGGTGGAACGCAGGAGCACGGATTTCTTTGCGGTCTCCAATTTGAAGCTGACGAAGATTCTTGAACTGCTGCGGAGAAACGCGGAACGGAAGATCTCTCTTCATGAGGTGGCAAAGCAGTTTGCTCTCTCGGACTCGGCGCTCTACAAGCTGTGTGTGCGGAATCTGGGGATTTCGCCGAAGGAGTTTCTTCTGGAACAGCGGCTTTCCCGGGTGCGGGAGCTGCTGCTTTCCACCCGTCAGACCATGGAGGAAATTGCGGAAAACTGCGGATTCCCGACTCCGGGAGCGATGTTCTCCGCCTTTCGGAAGACCTTCCACATGTCTCCCGGCGAATGGCGCAGGAACAACAAATCCGATTTATCCTAGAACAACAACCCGAGGATCACAATCTGATGCTGAAAGAAGTCATGGAACATTTGAATCATCCGCCGATGGAGTTCCGCGGAGTGCCGTTCTGGTCGTGGAACGGAAAACTGGAGGAGACGGAACTGCGAAGACAGATCCGCGTGATGAAGGAGATGGGATTCGGAGGATTCTTCATGCACTCGCGTCTCGGCCTGGCGACGGAATATCTGAGTGAGGAGTGGTTCTCCCTGGTCAACGCCTGCATCGACGAGGCGGGAAAGCAGGGGCTTTCCGCATGGCTCTACGATGAGGACCGCTACTCGTCCGGGTCGGCCGGCGGAGAGGTCGGAAGGGAAAAACAGTTCCGTCTGCGGACGCTGAACTGCGAGATCCTTTCCAAGACGGATTTTCGTGACGGGGATGTCGCCCATTTTGCCGGACGAGTCGAAGGGAACTCCCTTTTCTCTCCGCGCCGTCTCCATCCCGACGATTCCCTGAAGGAGGGAGAGTCGTTTCTCCGCTTTTTCACAAAGGACGCGCCGCTCCGCGACTGGGACAACAACAGTTACGCGCCCGATTTGATGAATCCGGAAGCCGTCCGGAAATTCATCCGTCTGACTCACGAACGCTATGCACAACACTGTTCGGATCAGTTCGGGAAGATCGTTCCCGGCATTTTTTCCGACGAGCCGTACTGCTCCAACTGGACGGAAAACATGGAGGTGAAATTCCTTCAGCGCTATGGCGAGGATCTTCTCGAACATCTGCCGGAACTGTTTTTTCTGATCGAAGGAGAGGAGTGTTCCGCTCTCCGCTGGAAATGGAACAATCTCCGCACGGAACTGCTCTGCGAATCGTTCGCCGGACAGGTGGCGCAATGGTGTCATGCGCACCATCTGAGTTTCACCGGACATGTTTTCGGGGAGGATTCGGTCCTGTCCCAGATGGAGAAAGTCGGCTCGGCAATGCGGTTTGTGGAATATATGGATCTTCCGGGCGTGGATCTGCTCGGGGAGCGGTGGATGAGTTTCGACGCGATGATTCAGACGGCTTCCGTCGCCCGCCAGAAGGGAACTGCAAAGACCATCTGCGAAACGTTTGCCGGATGCGGATGGGATTTCCCGATGGCCTCGCAGAAGGCGGTGGCGGACTGGCNNGATCTTCTGCCAGCATCTTGCCTTTTACACGATGGAGGGATGGGCGAAACGGGATTATCCGCCGAGTTTTCTGGACCAGTCGCCCTGGCACTCCGTCAGCCGTCCGCTTCAGGACTATTTCGCCCGGCTCGGAGCGCTGCTGAATGACGGAGAGGCGGTCCGGAACATTCTGGTCGTCCATCCGCTGGAGTCCACCTGGTTCTGGAAGCCGCTGAACTGCTACTCGCGCGGGGAGGAACAAAGCGAGGCCCGCCGCCTGCCCCGGCTGCGCAACGCGCTGCTCGCGGCGAAGCTGCCCTTCGATTACGGAGATGAGGAGATGATTGCACGGCTCGGAGCCGTCCGGGATCGCGTCCTCCATGTGGGAAAGGGCTCCTATTCGCTGATGATCCTGCCGGAGATGCGGACCATCCGCTCCTCCACGCTCCGTCTGGCCGAAGAGTTTGCCGACGCGGGCGGATGCGTGCTGTATCTCGGTTCCGTTCCGGAGTATCTGGACGGAATCCGGTCCGGGCGGCCGGAAGAGCTCTATGGGAAGTTTCGGAAAACGGATCTGCAAACCGTTGCGGCGGAAGCGGATCATGTCCGAACCCATGCGGTCCGGACGGCGGACGGAAAGAGTGCGGAATCCATTCTCAGTTCGGAGGTCCGCGGAGAGGATCACGCGCAGATCTTCTTCTGCAACATCGGAATGGAGCTTCCGGACCATCTGGAGATGTCCGCTCCGCTGGCAATCGACCGGACACTTGTTCCGGGTGTGCTGGAACTGAGATGGAAACAGCCGGAAGAGTGGCGGATCGCGGAGATTGATCTCTTCCGCGGAACGGTTTATCCGGTCCGGACGCAATGGAGGGACGGATTCCATGTCTGGCATGCGGAATTCGGCAAGCTTCAGACGCGGATGTTCCTTGCTTCCAAAGAGATACAGAAAACGGATGTTCCACCCCCGGCGATGAGCCGATCCGTGCGGAGAGTTGCGCTGAATTCCTCCGGATGGAAGATTCGTCCGGACGAGCCGAACGTTCTGGTCCTCGACTTTCCGGAACTGTCGATCAACGGTTCCTCCTTTCATCAGGAGTATGTGCTGGACGCCGATTCGCTCGTCCGCGACGCCATCGGCGTGCCGAGACGCTCCAGCACAATGGTTCAGCCCTGGATCCGGGGACGTTTTCAGGACAACAGCAAAACGGCACAAGTTGTTCTGCGTTATCCATTTGAAAGTGTTTTTCCGCTTTCATACGCGGAAGTTGCCGTCGAGCATCCGGAGTATTATGAGTTTTTTCTGAACGGAGAACGGATCTCCTGTCCGGCAGAGAACGGATCGTGGTGTGACTCCTCTCTGCGGAGGATCCCGCTTCCGACCGGAATCCGGAAAGGACGGAACCTCCTGGAGCTGCGGACCCGTTACAATGGCGGGATGTGCGGACTGGAGTCGCTGTTCCTTCTCGGAGATTTCGGTGTGCGGAACGATGTTCTCATTCCGCCGGTCCGCATTCTGCATCCGGGCGACTGGTGCGCGCAGGGGTTTCCCTACTACTCCGGAAACATGGTCTACGAGCTGGAATTCAACTGGAAGGAAGGCCGGGAGAAACCGCTGTTCCTGGAGATCCCGCAATGGAGAGGGACTGCTCTCGGTGTTGCGGTGAACGGAGGACGACGGATCCCGATTCTTCATCCGCCGGACCGGGTCGAAATTTCGGAGTTCCTTCTGGAGGGCGTCAACCGGATCGAACTGACGGTCTTCGGGCACCGTCGAAATTCCCACGGGCCGTTTTACACAATGCCGACTCACTGCAACATGGCAAGTCCGCCGCAGTTTGCTCTGCTTTCGTTCCACCGGAGGCTTCTGGTCCCATGCGGAATCCTGGAGACGCCGGTGCTGTGTCAAAATCAATAATGGGAGAAATACAAAATGAAACGAAGAGTCACACCATTTACGCTGATAGAGCTCCTTGTTGTAATTTCCATCATTGCGATCCTTGCCGCGCTGCTTCTCCCGGCGCTGAACAGCGCAAGAGAAAAGGGAAAGACTGTCTCCTGCGCATCTCTTCTGAAAACCATTGCAACCGGAGGAATCCTCTATGCGGACTCCAGTGACGGATGGATCATGCAGTCCACGATGGAAAACGAAGATGGTTATTCCGGAACCCGTCGCCGCTGGTGTACCAATCTTCTGTTTCTGCAAAGTGCTGGAATTCAGTACAGTCCGCTTCAGGGAGCCGTGCCGGCGGATAATTATCGGCATTCTTGGAAACGTCAGTTCCTCTGTCCGAGCGCCGACCTGTTCTGCATCGCCGCGGGAAGTCTCTACGGAACAGCAGAGCGGAGCTGGGGAATGCAGCGTCTCTGGCGCGATCTCCCCGCGCAGCCAAGCAAGCAGACTTCTGTCCGAATCTCTTCGGTTTCAAGACCTTCTGCAAAGGTTTTCTTCCATGAAATTACCGATGGCGGAGAATCGGTAAACGGGTCCCGCACATTTCTGGCAAAGTATCTGGAATGGAAGGTGGACAGTTCTGTCGGCGGAACTCTTGCCTATCGTCACAGCGGGGTTTTCAGCAATGTCGCGTTTTATGACGGTCATGTCCAGACGGGGAAAGAGGGAATGTTGAGGGATCCGAATCCGTATAATAACAACTTGGTCAACAGGATCTGGTATCTGGATTTGTAATCGCAAAAAAAAAGATGCAAAAAGGGGAATGGAATGGGATTGAGGCAGGGATGAATAAAACGGAGAGGGATTGCAAAAAAAAAGGAAGAGGGATTTCGNNCGACAAGGGCACTCTGCCCTTGACCCGGGAAAATGCCGGTGCATTTTCCCGTCCGGATTGCTGGAAGAGATTCATAAGAAAGGAGATCGTATAGTGAGCAGGAAGAAATTGGGTTGGCTGCTGCTTTGTGCAGTGGGAATTCTGTCGTTCGCGGCGGAGAAGAAGCTGGAAAATTTTCAGCCGGATCTTTCGACGTCGGATATTTATCTCCCGCATCTGAAGCGTGTTCCGCTCGGCGGGGGGTGGAAGCTGAAGCGTATTGACACCGGAAGAAAGAATGATCCGAACGATGAAGGCTCGAAGCAGATGGTTTTCAAGCCGGATTATTCCGACGTCTCCTGGGAGCGGGATCTGGTTCCGAACAACTTGAACACTCCGTATCTCAAGGAGAAGCTGACGCAGAAGGATCGTTCGCATGGCGGCGTGGTCTGGTATCGGAAGAAATTCTCTCTTCCGGAGTATGGGAAGAAGGAACGGATTCTGCTGTATCTGGAGGATGTGGTCGGAGCGTTTCGGGTGTATCTGAACGGGGAGCCCGTTCTGGAGGCACCGGAGCGGCATCCGCTGAAGTACGGGGCCTATCGCGGACCCGGACTGCCGTTCGAAGTGGATGTGACAAAGCAGGCGAAGGCGGGGGAGAATGTTCTGGCGGTTCGTCTGTTTCACAGCGGCAATCCGGTCTATCCGTGGGGCGGCGCGGTGCACGGGATCATGGGAAGGGTGTATGTGGACATCAAGCCGGCGGCGTGGACCGATCGGATTCTTGTCACGACGAAGCCCGATCTCAAGACGATTGAAGTGGACTGTCTGCTTTCCGGATCGCGGAATCCGGCGGATTTGCGGGCATGGAAGGGGGAAGTGTTCGAATGGAAGTCGGGAAAAGCGTGTGCGGAAATCGCATTCGGGTCTCCGTATGACCGGGAGGGACTGCGGTTCGTTTCCGGAAAAACGACTCTGCGTTCTCCGCGTCTCTGGTCCACGGAAGATCCGTTTCTTTACGGGGTGCGGATCCGGAATGCAAAAGGGGAAACCGTTGGAGTTCAAAGGTTTGGAGTACGGACCTTCGGTGTGAAAAATGGAAATTTCGTACTGAATGGAGTTCCGGTGTTTCTCCGCGGACGCTGTTTCAATCAGACGCTGCTGAATCCCTCCAGACATGGATATGTCTACGCTCTTGCGATGAATGTCAACGGCTATGGACACAAGTTCTTTGAAACGTTCCGGAATCTCAATCACAACTACCTGAGACTGAACTCCTATGCGCTGGGAAGAAACATGTACGAGCATCTGGACGAACTGGGAATCATTGCCAGCGATGAACTGTATTACAAGTCCATCCGTCTGGAACACTCCCGGAGAATCGACGAGATTGCGAAGCACTCCTATCGGAACGTCTGCGACGCAAAGGGCAATCTGCTTCCGGAATTCCAGACCTATCTGCGGGATCGGCTGTTTCTGACCTGGTCGAATCCGTCGCTCTGCCTGCACAGCTTCGGCAATGAGATCCGCGATTTCGGCTATGTCTCCAACATGATGAACAACATCTACGATTTCTTTCGGAAGTGGGAGAAGCAGAATCTTCCGCAGACCCCCTCTTCCGGACGTGTCTATCAGGAGGCCACCAATCTGGACCGAATCCGCGGCGAAAAATTCGACTATATCGACACGCATGCCTATGCCGGAACCGGAAATGAATATCCGCTCCCCTACGTCGGCATGATGTACCGCCATTTCATCCGGACCGCGGAAGATCTCTTCGGCAAAGACCGCTTTCCGATCGTCAACGGCGAGTGTGTCTATGACGGCAACCGCTACTGGAAAAGCTGGTACGACGGAATCTGGAACCGCTATGACGACTCCGAACCGAACTGGGATAAATATCTGGCCTGTGTCAATGAAATGAAACAGAAAGATCCCGAACCCGCCAATCTCTCCCTCTACTGGATCCGCAACTGGGGGGCGAAGAACTACAAGTTCCGCCGTTCGGAGGGTTTCGGAATCTATACCGAGCGTGTTCTGGAATACGCCCGCGCTCTCTGGCCGAAGGTGGACGGGTATGCCGCGCTTGCGGATCCCTATATCTCTCTGCCGGAAACGCTCGGCGATTTCTCGAACATCCGGATTGAGTATCTGGCTGCGGCGGAAGGACTTCGGAAGATCTGTGCTCCGATGGTCGGCGGTCTGGAACATGTTGCACCGAACCAGTTTGCCGAAACCGCGCTCCGCACGAACGCATGGGTGGTCAACAATCATGAATCGCCGCGTTCGAATGTCCGGATGGAAGTCGAGCTTGTCCGGGACGGGAAAACGGTTCGCAGACAAGAGCTCTCTTTCGGGGAGATGAAGATCGGGGAGAAGAAAACGATTCCTCTTTCGATTGATCTTCCTGCGGAGGAAGGATTCTACCGTCTGACCTGGCGGGTTCTCTCCAATGCGGGGGTGGAAAACGAACGCTTCGCGGAATTGAAACTGCGAGACGGGAAAAATCTCTTTGCTCCGATCCGGACAGAGAAGAAAATTGCGCTGTTCGACGCTTCCAGCGTATTCGGGAGTCTAAAGCCCTACAGCACGCAGAAGATTCTGAAACAGCTCGGAATCCGGGCGGAGGCGATTGAAGAGTTCCGCGATCTATCCCGCTACGATCTTCTGATTCTCGGGAACAACTCCGTCTCCGCAAGTGCCGTCCAGACGCAGGGGGACGCCATCCGCTCCTACGTGGAAAACGGCGGAAGACTTCTTGTGTTCGATCAGGAGTTCAGCGGACGGATGCCGTTCCTTTCCGAGCTGGAATATACGATCGCGGGACCGGGACAGTTTTCGGAAGTGCTCCGCTTCCGTCACCCCGCCGTGAAGGGGATGGATCAGCACGACTTCTTCCTCTGGAATTCGAAGGATCAGTGTCTCTACCGCACCTATATTCTTCCGGTCTCCCGGGCGGCGATTGCCGCAGGGGGAAACACGGCAGGATGGGGAGTCAGTCAGTTTGGAATGGTTCTGGCTCATCTGAAGCTCGGAAAGGGGGATGTGCTCTTCTCGCAGGCGGAGGTGACCGAGAATTTCCGGAAGGATCCCGCAGCCGCCCGTCTGTGCCGCAATCTGCTGGAGATGATGCTGGATGATGCGACAAGAAAAAATGCCGCGGAATTCCAGGGATTTCCTCCGCTCCGGGCCAGCCGGATCGCGGATGCGGACGCCCGTCCGGTCTCTCTTGCGGAAAGCGCGAACATGGGATTTGCCGATCCGGTCGCCGGAGACGGTAAAGGGGGATGGAGCGATCAGGGACCGGAAAACGATCTGCATCCGTTCCCAGTCGGAACACAGAGATTCGCCGGAACGCTCTTCCGGATCGTTGATCCGGCGAAAAATGGCGGACGAAGCTGTGTGGTGGTCGCAAAAAATCCGGATCTGAAATTCAAAGAGGTTAGCCGGCCGATCCGTCTCGGATTCAAGGCGTCGCGTCTGATGTTCCTGCACACGACGGCATGGGATGACAAAAATCCCGTCGGGGCCTATCGTGTCGAATACGAATCCGGAAACGTTCTGGAGATTCCGCTGGCGTTCGGAGAGAATATCGGAGGATGGTGGAATCCTTCCTCCCAGAAGCTCTCGTCCGCCGACTGCGGATGGACCGTTCACGATGGAAAACGTCTGATCGGCGCGTTTCTCTTCAACTGGAAAAATCCCCGTCCGCAGGATCCGATCCGCTCCGTGACGCTGCGCTCCAACGGCAAAACGGTCATCGGACTGCTCGGACTGACCGCCGAGCGGGCCCGCTGAAAAACTCCGCCGGAACTTTGTCGCCATGCAGACTGATCTTTTTCTATGTGGCGTAAGCACAAAGCAAACGTTCCGGCGTTTTCATCCCGATTCATAACACATAAAAATGAAAGGAGATTTCAAATCATGAAACAACTGATGACTCTGGTGGCCGCCGCCGTTCTGACCCTCCCGCTGATCGGCGCAGACTACACTAGCAAAGGATTCTGCGCAAAGATTTCCCGAAACGGCATCCTGAAACAGGTCACGTACGCAGGAAAGGAGATTCTCCGCGATTCGCAGATCCATGGGAATTATCTTCTTCCTCCCGGAGAGGCAAAGTATGACACCCGTCTTTTCCAGGCACTCGACGGAACGGGAAACGCTAAAATTGTCACCGAAGGGGATCGGATGACCGTAACCACCGAATCCGTTCTGGGCAACACGAAAATCGCTCAGGCGGCCCGCTATCAGGCAACGGTGACTCTCTCCCCCGATGAACTCGTTTTCCGGACCGTTATCACTCTGCTTGCCCCCCTGCGCGGACACTCCGCCCTCTTCTCCCGGAACTTCAACATCCCCGCCTCCCTCGTTGCCGGACGCGGCGTCCGCTGGGTGGAGGAAAACGGCAAGGAATTCCTCCGGACCGTACCCCGGGAATTTCAGAAGGACTTCCGGATTCGCGGACGCGAAGCAACCTTCTCTCTGCCCGGTTATCTTCTGACCATCTCCGCATCGGAGAACTGTTCCATCGGTTTCTGGGATTCGCGTCAGTGGAAGGCTCCGCTTCTCTCCTTTTCCATGGCAGCAAAAGAGCGCTGGAGTCCGGAAGCAGTCACCTTCCCCGCCGGCAAACGCTGGGAATGGGAATTCCGGATCCGTATGACTCAGGACTGATTCCCCCTCCCCGCCTGTCTAATTTTATTTTCTTTGGTGGATGATTGATGGGAGATGGTTGCGAGAGGAGAAAACCGCTTTGAAAAGCGGTTNNCGGTTCTTCTCCCCTCGCGCTCCTCTCTTTCCCTAAACTTTTCAGTCACTTTGCTGTCGCAAAGGAGGGGGCGGGTCATTCGTTCAGTTCGAGTTCGATCCGGTGGGATCCTGCAATGGAAGAGAAGCTGGCTTCGTGTGAAACGCCGTCCATCGCACAGCGGGCAATCCGGTTTCCGGCGCCGCGCAGAGTAATGTCAAGAACAGCTCCGTTTATCCGGACTCCCGACAGGCGCAGAGTTCCCCATCCGGAAGGCAGATTCGGATGCAACTCGAATCCCTCTTTCGTAAAGGTCAATCCGAATATGCCGTGGTGGACGGCGGAAAGAAGAGCGGCGGCTCCCCAGTTCTGATGTTTTTTTGCAGGATGTCCCCAGAGTTTCGGATTTCCGGTCCGGGCGTGATAG
>DDJH01000003.1 GCA_002338895.1 Lentisphaeria bacterium UBA1829
AAGATTTTCCGGAAAATCCGTCCGCCGCTTCCGGATTCCGTCCGGAAAACCTGTCTCATGGCCGCCCGCACGATTTTTTTTTGACAATCTTTGCGTTTCGGACTGTACAAAGAGAGTTTGGGGCGTTATATTGTCCCTCTCAACTCAAAATCAGAAGGAAAGGATTTCTCTCATGTACAAAATTGAATTCTATATCCCCGAGTCCCATCTCGAACAGGTCAAAAAGGCGATGTTCGACGCCGGCGCAGGAAAGCTCGAAAACTACGATCTCTGCTGCTGGCAGACCCGCGGAATCGGTCAGTTCCGTCCCCTCGAAGGCAGCAACCCCTACTCCGGAACGCTCGGTAACGCGGAAAAGGATACCGAGTGGAAAGTCGAAATGGTCTGCGCCGACGACTGCATCGAACAGGCTATCAACGCTCTCAAGGAAAATCATCCCTATGAGACTCCCGCGTATCAGTACTGGGAAGTGAAGGCGTGAACATCTTTATTTCGGAACTCTTCCGCAATCCGGAATATTTCTGGCTGGTGACCCTGTCCGTGATCCCCTCGATCTGCCTGCATGAGTATTTCCATGCGCAGGTCGCCCTGTGGTGCGGTGATGATACCGCGGCGCGGAACGGGCACCTGACTCTGAATCCGCTCCGCCAGATGGGGTGGATCTCGCTGATTCTTTTTCTGGTGATCGGCATCGCATGGGGAATGGTGCCGGTCGATCGCCGCCGTCTTTCCCGCGTTCAGGCGTTTCTGGTTTCGTTTGCGGGGCCGTTCATGAATCTGGTCCTCGCGCTGCTCGCCTGGTGCGCCTGCATTTTCCTGCCCGGACTGGTGGAGCAGAACCGTGTGCCGCTGCTTCTGCTGCATTATGCGTTCTGTCTGGGGTTGTTCAATCTTGTGCTTTTTGTCATCAACATCCTGCCGATTCCCGGTCTGGACGGCTGGAACATCCTTTCGCTGTTTTTCCGTTTCCGGGCGATGACGTCGGAGTGGATCAAGGGTGCCATGCTGCTGTTGATGCTGCTGCTGATCCTCTCGTTCCCCTACGTGTATGCGGCCGCGGAATTTGTCATGCTGCTGGCCATGCGGATACGGGGGTGAGAACGGCGATGGAGGAACGGGTACAGACTCCATGGAGCGTGACCGAACTCAATGAGGCGGTCCGCGATCTGCTGNNCCTGCCGGTCCGGGTCGCGGGGGAAATCAGCGGACTGACCATCCATCGCTCCGGACATGTCTATCTCACATTGAAGGATGAACATTCGCAGATCCGGGCGGTCTTCTTTTCCGGTGCGGAGAAATGCCGCGCTCTGGAGCTGCAGAACGGGTCCATGGTGGAGGCGTCGGGCAAGATCGCGTTTTACACGCCGCGAGGCGAATGTCAGCTGACGCTGCGGGATCTCAAACCGATCGGAACCGGAACGTTGCAGGAGCGCTTCGAGGCGATGAAGAAGCGTCTGGCCGCGGAGGGGCTGTTCGATGCGGACCGGAAGAAAGCGCTGCCGTTCGTGCCGCGCTGCATCGGAATTGTCACTTCGCCGGAAGGGGCGGCGATCCGCGACTTCATCAAGGTGGCTCTGGAACGGTTCCCGCCGCTGCGGATCCGGATTTATCCCGCCCCGGTTCAGGGGAGGGGGGCGGAATATCATCTCGCAGGGGGGGTGGAGTTCTTCAACCACTACCGGTGCGCCGATGTGATCCTGATCACCCGCGGAGGGGGAAGCATGGAGGATCTCTGGTGCTTCAATGAGGAGGTGCTGGCGCGGTCGGTGGCGGAAAGCCGTCTGCCGGTGGTCAGCGCGGTCGGACACGAGATCGATACGACGATCTGCGATCTGGTCGCGGATGTCCGCGCACCGACTCCGACCGCCGCGGCCGAAGTCCTTCTGCCCGATTATCATGCTCTCTGCGACGACGTGGAATCCGCCATGCGCCGTCTCGGAAACGCCGCCGAACTGACCTGGCAGCGTTCCGCCGCCGCACTGGACCGCCTGCTCTCCGCAAAGGCCATGATGCGGCCCGCCCAGATGATTCAGGAGCGGATGCAGACGGTCGATTACCGCTTGAAAGATCTCGAAAACGCTCTCTTCCGGAATGCGCGCGAGCAGGAAATGCGGATCGCTCATCTCCAAAGCAAACTGGAAGCTCTCAGTCCCGTCCGGATTCTGGAACGCGGATATTCCGTTCTGCTGGATCCGGCCGGGAAGGCTGTTCTCTCGCCCGGACAGATTCCGGAGGGAACCCCCGTTTCCGCCATTCTGGCTCAGGGCCGCGCCTCTCTGGTCAGCCAGGGCCCGGAAAAACGGCGGAAGTCTACTGGAAAAGGAGCCCGATCTGGTAAACGGCCAGAGTAATCAGATAGGCCAGAAGAGTCAGGCCGATCATCTGGAAGAACATCCATTTCCAGGAATTGGTTTCCCGCTTGACCACTGCGACTGTCGCAATGCAGGGCATGGTGATCAGACAGAACAGCATGATGCAGAATCCCTGAAGCGGCGTGTAGTCCGCCCGGAGCTTTTCCCGCAGCGAAGTCGCGTTCTCCTCCGCGTCCCCGAACGAGTTCAGAATCCCCAGCTGCGAGACAAAGAGCTCTTTTCCCGCAAACGCTCCGATCAGCGCCGAGCAGATTTTCCAGTCGAATCCGATCGGCCGGAACACCACAGTCATCGCGTTTCCGATCCGTCCGGCGATGCTGTACTGCAGATGTTCCTTCTCCTTTTCCGCCGAAAGCGTTTGAATTCTGCTCTTCTTCTCCTGTTCGGAGAGATTTGTCGCCTGTTCCACCTTGACCGTCTCCGCCGCGTAATCCTTCGTATACATCTCCTTCGGCTTTTCCGGCAGCGTGTTGAACAGAAAGAGGATAATCGATGCCGTCAGAATAAACGTTCCCGCCTTGTGCAGATACATCATGGTCCGCTCCAGCATATAGAGCAGAATGCTCCGGAGGGTCGGCATCCGGTACGGAGGCAGCTCCATGACAAAAATATCGTCCTCTCCCTTGAACAGCGTGGATTTGAGAATTCCCGCGCAGAGCAGCGCCAGAACCACTCCGATCAAATAGATCAGCCACATGATCGGCGCCTGCCAGAACGGAGGGAAAAACGCCGGAATCAGCAGCGAATAGATCGGAAGACGGGCCCCGCAGCTCATCAGCGGCAGAACCAGAATCGTGGTCAGCCGGTCCCGTTCCGATTCAATCGTCCGCGTCGCCATGATCGCCGGCACGGTGCACCCAAACCCGAGCAGCATCGGGATGAAGCTCTTTCCGTGAAGTCCGAACTTGTGCATGAATCCATCCATCACAAACGCGGCCCGCGCCATGTATCCGGTCCCTTCCAGAAACGCGATCGCCAGAAACAGAATCAGGATGTTCGGCAGAAAAACCAGAACGCCTCCGACTCCTCCGATGATTCCTTCCACAATCAGCGAATGCAGATATTCCAGCCGTCCCGCCGGCCAGAGCGCATTCACCAGATCTCCCAGCTTGGTGAATCCGAATTCCAGAAGATTCATCAGCGGGATCGAACACTGGAACGTCAGGAAAAACACCACGAACATCATCAGGAAAAAGATCGGCAGCCCGAGATACCGGTTCGTGACGATCCGGTCGATCTCCTCCGAAAACTGGTGGCGCGACTGTTTCTTCTCCGTGATTGCTTCCCGGCATGCCCCGGCGATCATTCCATATCGGCAGTCTGCAATATAGGTTTCGCTGGAAACACCGAACCGGGTGTAGATCTCCTTTCTCCATTTCTTGAGAATCGGTTCCAGCGTTTCGGTCTGCGGCAGTTTCCGGATGTCGTCATCCTGCTCCAGCATCCGGATCGCCAGGTAGCGGAGCGGAATCCGGTCCGCCAGCGGCAGTTTCAGCTTGGCGATTCCCTCCGAAAGCTCCCGGATGGCGCTCATCGCCACGTTCCCGAAATCAATCGGCCGCGGCACGTTCCGCTCGGTTGAACAGAGTTTCTGGAGAAGAAGGCGTTTGAGAACGTCGATTCCGTCCCCGGTCGCTCCGACCGCTTCGACAATCGGCGCCCCGAAGAACCGTTCCAGAATCGGGAAATTGAACACCAGCCCGCGATCCCGTGCCTCGTCAATCATATTGAAGACCAGGATCATCGGAAGATTGAGTTCCGCAAGCTGGGTGGTCAGATAAAGATTTCTCTGAGCGTTTCCGGAATCGATCACATCCAGAATCAGGTCCACGTCTCCGGCCATCAGTTCGGAGAACGCCACGCGCTCTTCCGCCGTCGCCGAGGACAGACTGTAAATTCCGGGCAGATCGACAATCTCAATTTTGATCTCCCCCATCCGGCAGACGCCGATCTTGCGTTCGACGGTCACTCCCGAATAGTTTCCGACATGCTGATGCGTTCCCGTAAGAAGATTGAAAATCGTAGTCTTCCCGCAGTTCGGGTTGCCCGCGAGCGCGATCTTGAACGAACGTTTCATAAGAACTGAATTCCTGACTTTCTCTTATTCGGTCAGCCGGAGCCAGATGTAGGCTGCGTCGCAGCGACGGAGCGAAAGACTGCTTCCCATCACCTTGATCCGCATCAGATCGCCGAACGGCGCCGTCCCTTCCATTTCCAGAAGGGTCCCGTTGACCAGTCCGAGATCGGCGAATTTTTTGAGTCCGCGCAGATTTTCCGCCACCTTCACCACCACGCCGCGCTGTCCCTCTTTCAGCTGATCGAGGGAGACCAGGTCTTCCGTATCGTCGGACCGGACCTGCGGCAGAGTCTGCTCCAGATACGCCCGGAGCTGTGCGCAGTCCTCCCGTGTCGCAATCGCTTCCGAAAGAAGCACAATTCGCGACATCACCTTTTCCCCGATGATATGCTCCACCTTGCAGGCCGCGTCATTGGCTTCCTCGGCCGGAAGTTTGAGAATATAGCAGAAAAAGTTTTTCAATGCGCTGTGGCGATGTCGGATCACGGCCGCTTTCTCCGCCCCCGAAGGAGTTAGAAAAACCGGAGAATGAGACTGATAGTGAATCAGTCCCCGCGACGACAGCGCCTGAAGCGCATTCGTGACGGATGGCATCTTGACCTTCAGGCGATCCGCGATCTCCTTGGTATGGGCATGTCCCTGTTCTTCGATGATTTCCGCAATCGCTTCAAGATAATCTTCCAGACTGCTGGATATGGCTAATTTTTCCACTGTCTCACTCCATGCTTAGATTGAAGTAATATAATTTCAAAGTGGAAAATGTAAAGCCTTTCCTCATCCTTTTCCGCATGTTTATTTAGCCCGGAGCACGGAATTGACTTCAAGGATCGGGAAAACCCAGCAGAGGAATCCCGGCGAAATGCGTAAATTCCAGTCGATTCGTTCCGGTGATGGCGTGAAAACCGTCTCAAGAGAAACTTCTTCTCCGTTTCGGATAAAGCGCCCGGTCACCACGTTTCCGCTCTCCCGGAGCTTGGCCAGCACAAGATCGCCGGAAACCGGATAATCTCCTCCGCCGACCAGCGCATTCAGTTTGAACGGCAGTTCCGGCATCTCGTATTCCAGTGCAAAATAGGAATTCTTGGACGGCGTTGTAAACGAACAGCTCCGCATGCTCCGGATGCGGGAAATAAAATCCGCAACCGGTTCAATGGTCACATCCAGATCCACAATCTTGTCCAGTGACACGCAGGGGACTGTGTTAAGCGGCTTGTTTTCCGGATTTCCAAACGGGGTCTTCAGCGTGTAGACCGCCTGGGGTTCGCGCAGAATCTTGCAGTCCGGTGCCAGAACACTTTCCTCTTCCTGGGTCAGGAACGGCAGGACAGCCGGGCGGATCTTTTTGATCCACACACGCCCGTTGATATTCGGGCTTTTTCCGCTCAGCCAGAAAAGAACGGTACTGTGCGCAACACCGACCGCCTTGGCAAACTGCGACACATTTCCATATGCCTCTATCGTTCGCTGCAGGACATTTTTTACTTCCGGTGTAACTTTCATCTCGGTTCTCCCATTTTTGTGTGTTTTCTGTTCCCTTGCCACAGATAGACACTGTTTTTTCCGGGTTTGTTGCGCTCTTTATTTCTCTCTCCTGCTGCTTCTGTTCCG
>DDJH01000008.1:0-4355 GCA_002338895.1 Lentisphaeria bacterium UBA1829
GGCGCGCCGTGGGCGCAGATCTTCGCGCAGTGGTGGCAGCCGATGCACAGTTCCCGTTTCACAACCGGTTTTCCGTCGCAGTGCTGCTCCATCTTCCCGGCGCGGGATCCGCAGCCCATGCCGATGTTCTTGATCGCTCCGCCGAAGCCGGTCATTTCATGGCCTTTGAAATGGGTCAGCGAGATGAAAATGTCGGCGTCCATGATGGCGCGTCCGATCTTGGCCTCCTTGACATATTCTCCGTTCGGAACCGGAACGGCAATATCATCGGTTCCTTTCAGCCCGTCGCCAATGATCACATGACAGCCGGTCGAGTACGGTGTGAATCCATTTCGATAGGCGGTTTCTATGTGTTCCAGAGCATCTTTTCTTGTCCCGACATACAGCGTGTTGCAGTCGGTCAGAAACGGCTTTCCGCCAAGTTCCCGGACCTTCTCCACCACAACCCGCGCAAAGTTCGGACGAAGATAGGACAGATTCCCGCTCTCCCCGAAATGAATTTTAATCGCGGCAAAACGGTTCTGAAAATCAATCGTCCCGATTCCCGCCTTCGTGATCAGCTTCGTCAGCTTGCCGAGCAGATTCTCCCCGAACGCCTTGACGCGCATGTCCGTAAAATAGACTTTGCTCTTTTCCATGATGATCCTTCCTCCTGAAACAGAAAAGCCGCATTGATCCAGAAAAGAATCAATGCGGCGTAGTATTACTGCATGGAAAGCATCTGCTTCCTGTGCGGATGAATTACATCATGCCGCCCATTCCGCCCATGCCGCCCATTCCTCCCATGCCGCCATCGGGCATCGGAGCGGGTTTCTTCTCTTCCGGAGCGTCGGTGATCAGACACTCGGTGGTGAGAAGCAGTCCGGAGATCGAAGCCGCGTTCTGCAGTGCGGAACGGGTCACTTTCTTCGGGTCGATGATACCGGCTTTGAGCATGTCGACATATTCGCCGGTCGCGATGTTGAAGCCGTCGTTCGCCTTGCCGGCGAGGACTTCCTTGACGATCACGCTGCCTTCATAGCCGCCGTTGGATGCCAGCGTGCGGAGAGGCTCTTCGATCGCGCGGAGGATAATGTCCACACCAACCGCTTCATCATCTTTGAGCTTGAGGGCTCTGGCAGCCTTCGAGGCGCGGAGCAGAGCAACACCGCCGCCCGGGACGATTCCTTCATCCACAGCAGCTCTTGTCGCATGGAGAGCATCTTCCACGCGGGCTTTCTTCTCCTTCATTTCCGTCTCGGTCGCGGCGCCGACATTGATCACGGCAACTCCGCCGGCCAGTTTCGCAAGACGTTCCTGAAGTTTTTCACGATCGTAATCGCTGGTGGTCTCTTCGATCTGCTTGCGGATCTGATTGACACGTCCGAGAATAGCGGAGGTCTCGCCTGCGCCTTCCACGATCGTCGTGTTTTCCTTGTCGACGGTGACGCGTTTCGCACGGCCCAGCTGCTCCAGCTTCACGGAATCCAGCTTGATTCCAAGATCTTCGGAAATGCAGGTGCCGCCCGTCAGGATCGCGATATCCTGCAGCATCGCTTTTCTGCGATCGCCGAATCCGGGAGCCTTCACCGCGCAGACATTCAGAATGCCGCGCATCTTGTTGATCACCAGGGTCGCAAGCGCTTCGCCTTCGACATCTTCCGCAATGATCAGCAGCGGCTTCTGAGTCTTGGCAACCGCCTGAAGGATCGGCAGCATGTCGTTCAGATTGCTGATCTTCTTCTCATAGATCAGAATGTAGGCATCTTCCAGCTGGCACTCCATGGCTTCCGCGTTGGAGACAAAGTACGGGGAGAGATAGCCCTTGTCAAACTGCATGCCTTCGACAACATCGAGGGTCGTTTCGATGGTCTTGGCCTCTTCCACGGTGATGGTGCCGTCTTTACCGACCTTGTCCATGGCATCGGCAATGATCTTTCCGATCTCGGCATCGCCGTTTGCGGAAATCGTCGCAACCTGCGCGACCTGCTCGCTCTCGGAAACATCCTTTTTGATCTTGTCGAGTTCGGCAACGATCGCGGCAACCGCCTGATCAATTCCGCGTTTGATGGACATCGGATTGGCTCCGGCTGTCACATTCTTCAGGCCCTGTTTGAAGATCGCTTCCGCAAGAACGGTCGCGGTCGTGGTTCCATCGCCGGCGATATCGCTGGTCTTGCTGGCGACTTCGCGGACCATCTGAGCTCCCATGTTCTGGAAGGGATTCTGAAGTTCGATTTCCTTCGCAACGCTCACANNACCGTCCTTGGTGATCGTCGGGGAGCCGAATTTCTTGTCGAGAACGACATTGCGGCCTTTCGGACCGAGTGTGGCTTTCACTGCGGCGCTGAGCTGCTCAACACCGGAAAGAAGCTGACGACGTGCCTCGTCATTGAACAAAAGCTGTTTTGCTGCCATAATGAATCATCTCCTGAAAATAGAAATAAGATGTTTTTTGTAGGGTTGGAAGATCAGCCGATCACAGCGAGAATGTCGCTGGAGCTGAGAATCTTGTATTCCTGATCGTCGTATTTGACTTCCGTTCCGCCGTATTTGCTGGTCAGAACCACATCGCCGACTTTGACGTCAAACGGAATCTTGTTGCCTTTGTCATCCAGTTTCCCGGTTCCCAGGGCCACAACTTTGGCCTCCTGCGGTTTTTCCTTCGCGGAATCGGGAATCAGAATCCCGCCTTTGACCTGTTCCGCAACCTCAATTGCCTGGACAAGAACTCTGTCGCCAAGAGGCTGAATCTTTACTGCGCTCATTCCAATACTCCTTTTCACTTTTATGTGTTTCGGTTTTCTTTTGTTGTCTGAAAGAAACCGCTGCCCGGATTTCACTCCGGACAGCGGATGATAGTTGCGCTTATTTGTCGTCGTCGACAATTTCGGCATCGACCACGCCGTCGTCCGGTTTCTGTCCGCCGGCGTTGGCAGCTCCTGCGTTCGGGGCGGCTCCGGCCTGTGCTCCGGCCGCGCCCTGCGCCTGCTGCTGTTTGTAGATCTCTTCGCCGAACTTCATCAGACGCTCTTCAAGCTCTTTCATCGTTGCCTTCATGGCTTCGGTGTCATCGCGTTCGATGTCCTTTTTGAGCTTGTCGATCGACTCCTGAACGGGGGTCCGGACATCCGGAGAGAGCTTGTCGCCAAGATCCTTCAGCTGCTTTTCGGTCTGATAGACCATCGAGTCCGCTTTGTTCTTGACTTCAATCTTCTCTTTCGCCGCCTTGTCCTCGTTCTCGTGAGCCTTGGCGTCGTTGACCATTCTCTGGATCTCTTCTTCGGAGAGTCCGCTGCTCGCGGTGATCGTGATCTTCTGTTCCTTGCCGGTTCCGAGATCCTTTGCTGTCACGCTCAGGATGCCGTTCGCGTCAATATCGAAGGTCACTTCAATCTGCGGGACTCCGCGCGGCGCCGGGGCAATGCCGTCCAGACGGAAGCGGCCGATCGATTTGTTGTCCGCCGCCATGTTGCGCTCGCCCTGCAGAACGTGAATGTCCACAGAAGGCTGATTGTCCGCCGCCGTCGAGAAGATTTCGCTCTTCTTCGTCGGGATGGTCGTATTTCTGTCAATGAGCTTCGTGGTGACTCCGCCGAGCGTCTCAATTCCCAGCGAAAGCGGGGTGACGTCGAGCAGAACCACATTGTCCACTTCCTTGTTGAGAACTCCGCCCTGAATCGCGGCGCCCGCAGCGACCACTTCATCCGGGTTGACGCCCTTGTGCGGCTCTTTTCCAAAGATGTTCTTCGCGGTCTCCTGCGCCTTCGGCATACGGGTCATGCCGCCGACCAGAATCACTTCGTTGATCTTGGACTTCGGCTCGCCGGAATCCTTCACGCAGGTCTCGCACGGGGCAACGGTCCGCTGAAGCAGATCATCGCAGAGTTTCTCAAGCTGCGCTCTCGTCAGCGTGATCTGCATGTGAAGCGGACCACTCTGATTCATCGTGATGAACGGAAGATTGATTTCCGTGCTCATGCTGGATGAAAGTTCGCATTTGGCTTTCTCCGCCGCCTCTTTCAGACGCTGGAGGGCCTGCGGATCTTTCCGGAGGTCGACGCCGTTCTCTTTCTGGAAGGTGTCGGCCAGCCAGTTCACGACTGCGGCGTCGAAGTCATCGCCGCCCAGGTGGGTGTCGCCGTTGGTCGCCTTCACTTCGAAGACGCCGTCGCCGATTTCCAGAATCGAGATATCGAATGTGCCGCCGCCCAGGTCGTAGACTGCGATCACTTCTTCCGCTTTGCTCTTGTCGACTCCGTAGGCCAGAGCTGCTGCGGTCGGTTCATTGACGATTCGTTTGACGTCAAGGCCGGCGATTCGTCCCGCGTCTTTCGTCGCCTGTCTCTGGCTGTCGTTGAAGTAGGCGGGCACGG
>DDJH01000008.1:4376-11728 GCA_002338895.1 Lentisphaeria bacterium UBA1829
AGCTTCTGAAGAATCATTGCGGAGATTTCCGGCGGAGAGTAGGTCTTGCCGCCTGCAACGATGGCAACGTCGCCGTTCTTGGCTTCGGTCAGTTCATACGGAACCCGTTTGGCTTCTTCCTGAACTTCGCTGAATTTCCGTCCCATGAAACGCTTGACGGAGAAAATGGTATTCTTCGGATTGGTCACGGCCTGACGTTTTGCCGTCTGACCGACCAGACGCTCTCCTGTCTTTGTGAAAGCCACAATCGAAGGAGTTGTATTGGCGCCTTCCGCATTCGGAATAATCTTAAACTTTCCCTGATCCATGACAGCCATGCAGCTGTTGGTTGTTCCCAAGTCAATACCAAGGATTTTTCCCATAAGTACGCCCTTTCCTGTTTTTGTTTTCCGGTTTTTTGTTTTGTTTGACAACCCGCTTTCTAGCAAGCATGATGCCAACTTGAAAAAAAATAATTTTTACGCTCGTTTTATACGAACATCTCCCTTCTGTCACACTGCGCCATCGGGCGGGCTGGTGTGACAAAATGAGTCATTGTGTCACAGTCGAAAGCTCCCCCCCGTCCTTCCCCGTTTCCGGGGCGCGCTTGTATTTCTTCCGGAAAGAGCTATATTCCTTAAATTAAGAGAATACAAAGACATCTTTTTGAGAATGAAGATCATACTGTAATTTTGTTTCGGGAGGGGTTGCCATGTCCAAACGGGTTCTGCTGTTCTTGCTGAGCGTTGTTCTTTTCGTCTCCTTGTCCGCGCTTTCTCCGGAGTCCGGAGATCACAGGGCGGCGCCGCCGGTAAAAAACGTCGAACAGAAGACGGTCGAACAGAAGACGGGGGAACAGAAGACGGTCGAACAGAAACGGATCGAATGGCTGGACTCCCGCATCCCGGCCGGAATCGATCCGGCGGAGCTCTCCCCCGATGAACTGGAACATTTCCTCTCCTTAAGAGAAAAGGAGATCTACCGCTGGTTTTCCGTTCAGGAGGATAAACTGATCCGGGCGGTCGGCATGGCGCTTCTGGCGTCTCTGCTCTGTTTCGGGATCGGGTTCTTCTGCTGTCATCTGATCAAGAGGGAGCTGAAGAGGCAGAGAAAAAGAGTCGTTTTCTGGGAAGTTCTTCATGCGTTCAATGCACCGATTTTTCTGGGAATTGCGGTCATCTGCATTTTTTTCGCGTTCTATCCGCTGCTTTCGTCGTTTTCGAATACGGTTTTTCTGTTCAATGTCCGCTTTTTCTTCACGCTTCTCACGCTGATCGTCGCCTGGGCGGCTCTGAATGTGGTCGGCGTGATCAACACCCATCTTCAGAATCTGGCGCAGAGAGCGGACAATTCACTCGATGATCTCATGGTCAAGGTTCTCCGCAACATCCTGAGAATTATTGTGTTCGTGGCGACAATCATGTTCATCGGGCAGAGCATTTTCCGGATCAACATCACCGCTCTGGTCGCCGGAGCCGGAGTGGTCGGACTCGGAGCGGCGCTGGCGGCCAAGGATACGCTTTCCAATTTCTTCGGGACCCTTGTCATTCTTTTCGACCGTCCGTTCAAACTCGGGGACCGTATTCAGGTCGGCGATCTGGAGGGCATCGTCTGCGAGGTCGGCATGCGAAGCTCCAAAATCATTGCCGACGATGAATCCATCTACACTCTCCCGAACAGTCTCCTGACCACTCAGCCGGTCCGCAACATCAATCAGAAAAATCTACTCAAACTCATGTTCGACGTCACCATGACCTACGATACCACCCCCGAACAGATGGAGCGTTCCATTCAGCTCCTTCATGAAATCACCGACAATTTCCACGGCACCGATCTTCCCGGCTACTCTCCGCGCATTTTCTTCTCCCAGTTCGCCGCTTCGTCCATGAACATCACCGTCATCATGTGGCTGAAGACGGAATCCTATGCGCAGGAGGAGCGCTGGAGAACCGAACTGAATCTGGCCATCCTCAAGCGCTTCTCGGAGGAACATCTCAACTTCGCCTATCCGACGGTGACGAATTATCTGATCAACACACCGGATCAACCCCTGAATGTCCGGAATCTTCCGCCGGTCTCCTGAAACCGATCGGCGGGAAGGGGGATTCGGAGTTGAAATTTTGAAAAAAAAAGCTATTAGTATCCGATATACCGTCCGGAAAACGGAATCCCGGGGTGCGCGGAATGTTCGTGCGGACGGCTCTCTCCTGTCCCGCATCCCCCGTTCCGGAACAAGCTCGGAGATGAAAGAGAAGAAATGGAACTGACTCCCATCGGCTATCTCTCCTGTCCGCAGAAATACCGCTTCGAAATGCCGCGGCAGGGAGCGTTCGCGAACAATGTCGGACGGATCGTGCTCAATGACGATCCCCGTCTGGCGGATGCCTGTCACGATCTGGAAGGCGTCGAACGGATCTGGGTGCTGTTCCTTTTCCATTTGAACTCGGGATGGAGACCGTTTGTCCGTCCGCCCGTTTCGCCCGGCGGACGGAGAATCGGAACGTTCGCAACGCGGGCTCCCTTTCGTCCGAACCCGATCGGATTGAGTTGCGTGGAGCTCGAACGGGTGGAACGGAACATCCTTCATATCCGGAATTTTGATCTGCTGGACGGGACCCCCGTTCTGGATCTGAAACCGTACGTCCCGGCCAGCGACTCCTTTCCTGATTCCCGTGTCGGATGGCTGGAGCAGGCGGAGGAGAAAGCGTTCCGGATCGTTTATTCCGATGCCGCCCGGAACCGGATCGACTGGATCCGGGAGAACGGAGGGCCGGATTTGGAAAATTTCTGTTCTGTCCAGCTCGCTCTGGATCCGTTCAATCGGAAGCGGAAACGTCTGGAGCGGGATCCGGAAGGAAACTGGAGAATCGGATGCCGGACATGGCAGGTCGTGTTTCATGCGGAAGAAAAGAGAATTTTCGTAACTTCGGTCCTCTCCCACTACTCCTCCGGAGAACTGGCGGAAGTGGAGGATCGGTATGGGGACAAGAAGCTTCATCGGGAGTTTCGGAGGGTGTTTCCGAATGAGTGAACAGGAGAAAATCAGCATCATTGTTCCGGTCTGCAATGCGGAAAAGTTTCTGCCGGAAACGCTGGAGGCGCTGTGCGGGCAGACATGGAAAAATCTCGAAATCATTCTGATCGACGATGCCTCCACGGACTCCTCCGCCCGGATCTGTGCCGAATATGCGGCAAAGGATCCCCGCTTGATTCTGATCCGCAAAACGATCCGTCAGGGGCAGGGGGTGGCCCGGAACGAGGCGCTGCGGATCGCTTCGGGCGCTTTCGTCGGNNACGATCTGCCGGATCCGGACATGTTCGAAACTCTTTATCGAGAGCTTGTCTCTTCCGATGCGGAAATCGCGGTCTGCGCATTCCGGACCCGGCAGGGGGACGAGACACGGAAAACAGGGCCTCTCCGGATTCTTTCCCCCCGGGAGGCGGTTCTCGCTTTTCTGCAGAACAATTCGTTCGGGGCGTTTTCCTGGAACAAGCTCTTCCGCATCGAGGTGTTGAAAAGAACCGGAGAATATCCGGCGATCGGTTATGAGGATCTTGTCTATATTCCGCAGGTCTGTGCCAATGCGCGGAAAATTGTCCGGACGGAGCAGACTCTGTATTTTTACCGTCAGCATCCGGGCAGCGTGACCTGTGCTCCGTTCAATCCATGGAAAATGAATCTCCTGAAAGCGTGGAACATGCTTCTGCCCCCTCTGCTGAGATATTTCCCGGACCTCTCCGAACAGATTTACGGAAAGGCATGGTTCGACTGCATGGGGTTGTTTCATTCGATTCTTCGAAGCGGAACGCCCTGTCCGGAGGAGGCCGTTGTCCTTGAACAGGCGCGAAAATATCGGCAAAAGACTGCTCTTTGCCGGACTCCGTCGTTCGGAAAAGCTCTGGTATTTTCGTTTGCGCTTCGTTTTCCCGGATGGTATCGCGGCTTCTTCCGGCTGGGGCGGAGAACCCGATTCGGACTGCTTCCGGCAAAACGTCCGTGAAGTTGATCCGCCGCATGAAAGTGGACAAGCTGCCCGGATGACGCCCGGTCAGTTCTTCCGGAGAAACAGTCTCCCTCGGGAAGAAGGAGATCGGATCAGCGGATAGATCTCCACGATTCATTCGGATCTTTTCCCGTGTGCAGGAAGTAGAAGGCCAGAAGAGAAAACCGTGTCCCGGGCTCGTAAGCGGGACCGTGGGCAAGAGTCCCGTCAAAGAACAGAAGATCGCCGGCCCGGAGTAAAATCTTCTCTTCTCCGATGCAGTAATAAAATTCGCCGGACAGAATGTACAGCAGCTGATCCGCTTCCGTTATGACACGCTCCTGCTGCTTCCCGTCGCCTTCCGTAACCAGCATGACCTGAAGATTTGCCGTATCGAGCGGCGTTTCAAAAATCATCCGGTAGCGGAGTCCGTGGTCCTCCTCCCGCTCCAGATCCTTCTGATCTTCCGGATGGATCAGGATCCACTCTTTGCGTTCGGCAGCCGCGATCCCCTCAAAAAGCTCGGACAGCGCAATGCCCAGCGCCCGCGCAATTTCCGCAAGAACCGGAAGGGAGGGAACGGTCCGGAAATTTTCTATCTTGGACAGAAGTCCTGCTGTCAAATGGGTTTTCTCCCCCAGTTCCTGAAGGGTCATGTTCCGTTGTTTCCGCAGATCGCGGATCCGGCAACCCAGCGCTGTAAGTTGTTCTCTCATTCTGAAATCCTCCGAGTCAAGCGGCCGTTCTCCCGGCGTTCCTGCAATCCGGTTCCGAAAGGAGCCGGGGCTCTATGGATAATATATTGAGCAAGAGGAAAGATGACAAGAGAAATTTGAGAAATATTCAATATTTTTGTTGCAGAGAAGTTGCTTTTAAGAATAAATTGACATATATTATAAAAAATTTCCTTATATGCAAAAAATAAAGAAAAAGAGAGAATGATGGGAATTGTATTTGCCGTGTGTTGTCTGATCTGCAGTGCGGGAAACGATTTTATTTTCAAGCTGTTTGCCCGTCGCCGCCGGTCACGCGGAGTGTTTGCCGGGCTGATCGGAATTGTCTGGTTTGCGGTGCTCTGCATGATGCCGCAGGAGTGGGCGGATGGACGGGCAACGGTCTGGTGGGGGATCCTCAGCGGATTCTTTTCGATCACCGCAAATCTTCTGCTCATTGAGGCGATGGGATTGCAAAGCGCCGGAATCTGCGCAACCATTTACCGGTTCAATCTGCTTCCTGTTGTATTCGGAGCGTGGATTCTGCTCGGAGAGAAAATCGGTCTGCTGCAGGGAATCGGTATCGCCGTGGCGGTGGTCGCGGTTTTGTGTTTTCTGCCATCCTCCGAAAAAACGGTCCGCAGACGAATGCGCCTTGCCCGTCTGGGAACCGGCCTTGTGATGATGGCCGCCCTGCTTCGCGGCGCAATGGGGATCGCTTACAAATATGCGTTTCTGAACGGGGCGGACCGGAATGGGATTCTGCTGATCAATGCTCTTTTCTGGATCGCGGGCGGATTCGTCTATGCCCTGTTCCGGGAACGCTGCAGGCTGCTGCCGGATCGGACAATGGTGGGGTATGGGATTCTCTCCGGAGTTTGCGTGGTCGGAATCGTCGGTTTCATGGCGATGGCGCTCCAGGCTGGAAATGCGGCTGTCGTGCTGCCGATCGCCCAGATGAGTTTTCCGGCAACTTTCCTGCTCAGTGTGCTGTTCCTGCATGAACGCATCGACCGATGGAAGCTGAGCGGGGTCACATTCGGAATTCTCGCGGTGATTCTGCTCTCTCTGCCCGGATGACGTGACGGCCGGGAAGATGTCAGACCCCGGTTCCGTCAAACGCCGGAATAAAGGAGTCGCTGGCGGATTCGCCGTCCTGCACAAAACCGTCCTCGATTCCGGAATCATAGAGGTGCTGTTCGACCCGCTGATACTCCTCATCCGTAACGCGGCGGTTCAGTTCCGGATACTCCGCGGCGCGGCCGTGCGGAACATACTGACGCATCAGACTGAACAGAACCTCGCCCGGATCAAAGGTCTCCGCCACCCAGTCAATCACGCGGAGGGTGTTCTCCACATGATTCGGCAGCAGGAGGTGGCGGATGACAACGCCCCGTTCCAGAAGGCCGGTCTCTTCGCTGATCCGATAGGAACCCGTCTGGCGGAACATCTCGCGGACGGCCCGTTTCGCCGTCTGAAAATACTCTTTCGCATAGGAGTAGCGCAGTGCAAGGGCGTCATCGCTGTATTTGACATCCGGCAGATAGATCTGAATTCTGCCTTCCAGACGTTTGAGGTTCTCCACGGATTCGTAGCCGTTCGTGTTGTAGACAACCGGTACGGGAAGCGGTTGCTCCAGCGACTGGAGAATTGCTTCCGTAAAGTGCGTCGGCGTGACAAGATTGATATTGTGCGCACCCTGCGCAATGAGTTCCTCGTAGATCTCCCGGAGGCGGGATATGGAAATCTCCCGTCCGCGCCCTTCGCTGCTGATCTCGTAATTCTGGCAGTAGACGCAGCGGAGCGTGCAGCCGGAGAAAAAGACCGTTCCCGATCCTTTCGTTCCGCTGATGCACGGCTCCTCCCAGAAATGGAGTCCCGCCCGCGCGACAACCGGACGCACTCCCATCCGGCAGAACCCTTTCCGAACCTCCCGGTCCACTCCGCACTCGTGTGCACAACAATGACATTCTTTCATCTGTTCTTTTCTCCGTTTTCGGGCAGAAGGGAAAATATAGCACAGCAAGTTCTCTCTGCAAAATTTTCCGTTCCGCTTTTTTCGAAAAAACTTGATTTTTGCGGATTCCCGGGTAGGTTACCTTCATCAAAATAAAGGAAAGGAACTGACTGCCATGAGCACGAAGAAAAATCTGTCGGCAAAAGATCTCAGTGAAAAATTCGGCGTTCCGGTTTCCGAAAAGGATCTGAATACGGAAGATGGAGCCGCCTCCCGCGGACTGAATCATCTGGGAGATCTTTCCGAACTGAACCGGAAAGAGAACTTCTCCGCGAATGCCCCGCGGAATCCCGTCCCGGAATCCTCTCCGGTCGACAAGGAGAACGAACCGGAAAAAAGTTTTGCGGAACTCTTTGAAGCACGCGGCGGCGTGATCGCCTCGAACGAGAGCGCAAAGGAAAAAGAAAATCCGCCGAAACGGACTCTGAAAAGTTTCGTAAAGGAGGAGGAAACCGATTTCGGAAAACTCTTCAGCCTCTCCCAGGCAAAAGTCGTGGACAAGGATTCCATCGCCCTGACCGATGAGGAAAGTGAACCGTTCGAAATTTCCGAAGAGGATTTTTCCGGAAAAACCGCATTCCACGGTTTTCAGGATCTGCCCGGTGAACGGAGCGGGAAAAGGAGACACTGAAAGCGGAGACAGGAACAATCGTTCTTTTC
>DDJH01000008.1:11747-23235 GCA_002338895.1 Lentisphaeria bacterium UBA1829
CGGAGTGGATTTACTGCAGGGCGATTTCCATTGCAAGGGTCTGCTTGTCCCCCTGTTTCAGAATGCGGAAGTCTTTGCCCGCGTTGGCGGTTTCGACACAGACCATGCCGAGATACTCGTCGTCGCCGAAATCCGGCATGCGGCGGGATTTGGCGATCCAGGGATTCCAGACCACCGTTGAAAGCGATCCCTCTTTGCGGACGTGAATCGCCTTGGCGTAAGCCGGATCATGGATCACGCATTCCGCACTGGAACTGTCGTAGATCCGGTCGGTTTCCGCGGAGAAGCGGATATCCTCCTCCTGAATATGGCGCATTCCGGTGAGGGTGTCCAGATACTCCGCCTTGTCCAGACCGGAGATCCGGATCCGCGTGACGTCGGAGACCGCAAAATAGGAGTGGAAGGCTTCCGTAAGACGGAACTCGTCCGCACTGAGATTGGTCGTGGTCAGCTCNNCGACGGTGACCGTCAGCTCCGCAATCCGGTCCTCGTAGGCGAACGCCTCAAAGGAAATGACCGATTTCCCGGTTTCCGAAACGGAGTCGCGCAGCGCCCACTCCGTCAGCCGGGCAACCCCGTGGGGCGGTTCCTGGGCCGGGCCGAACCACGGCCAGCAGACCGGAATTCCTCCGCGGATCGGTTTGCCCGCCTCGTGCCAGCTCTTCTGTGAGAGCCACAGAACTTCCCGTTCTCCGGCGGGCTTGTAGGAAAGAACATGCGCCCCGTGAAGAGCAATCACCGCTTCGGCCGCTTCGTTTCTGACTTTGAGAACGCGAAGCCCGTTCCAGATATCCGAGACCAAATCCGCCATAAAAACTCCTTTCATGGTTGAAAAATTGTCGACGGGAGAATATAGTAGCACTTTCGCGCATTTTAAAATCAAAAGGGGAAGATATGTCAAAAAAAATCGAGTTTTTGAAACAGCAGCTTCAAAAACGGATTCTTGTGCTCGACGGAGCCATGGGAACCATGCTGCAGGCCGGCGGACTGAAGGAGTCCGATTTCAATGCCGGAGTGTTTGCCGACCATCCCCGTCCGCTGACCGGTGACAACGACGTTCTCTGCATCACACGTCCGGACGCGGTCCGGGCGGTTCACATGGCCTATCTGGAGGCCGGGGCGGATATTATCGAAACCAACACCTTCAACTCCAACGCGGTATCCCAGGCCGATTACGGACTCGAGGACCGCGTGTACGATCTGGCGTTTGCCGGAGCAAAGGTCGCACGGGAGGCGGCCGATGAGATGACACGCCGGACCCCGGAGCGTCCCCGGTTCGTCGCCGGAAGCATGGGACCGACCGGACGGACCGCCTCCATCTCCCCTTCCGTCGACGACCCCGCCGCGCGGAACATCTCCTTCGACGAACTGGCCGAAACCTATCAGATTCAGGCCGAGGCCCTGATCGATGGCGGAGTCGATCTGCTGCTCGTCGAAACCATTTTCGACACCCTCAATGCCAAGGCCGCAATCTATGCGATTCAGAAGGCCATGGAATCCCGCAAAATCCGGATTCCGCTGATGCTCTCCGCAACTCTCAGCGATGCGAGCGGACGCATGCTTGCCGGGCAGTCCGCCGAGGCATTTCTCATTTCGGTTCTTCATGCGGAGGAGCTTCTGAGCGTCGGATTCAACTGCGCGCTCGGCGCGGAAGAGATGCATCCGCATCTGGCGGAGCTGGCTTCCAAGGCGTCGTGCCTGGTCAGCGCCCATCCGAATGCGGGACTGCCCAACAGCTTCGGCGTCTACGAGCAGACACCGGAACAGATGGGACGCATAATCCGTTCGTTCGCGGAAGAGGGACTGCTCAACATTGTCGGCGGATGCTGCGGAACCACTCCGGCGCACATCGCCGCGATTGCAAAGGCGGTGGAGGGAATCGCTCCTCGAGTGCCGGTCAAACCGCAGCCCTGTCTCCGGCTCTCGGGACTGGATCCGTTCGTGGCTTCGCGCGACAAGAATTTCATCAATGTCGGCGAGCGCACCAATGTGGCCGGTTCCCGCAAATTCCTCAATCTGATCAAGGCCGGCGACTACCACGCCGCCATGGAGGTGGCTCTCCATCAGATCGAAAACGGCGCGTCCATTATCGACGTGAACATGGATGACGCGATGATCGATTCCGTCGAATCCATGAGACATTTTCTGCTGTATCTGGCTTCGGAACCGGAGATTTCCCGCGTGCCGGTGATGGTCGACTCCTCCAACTGGGAGGTGGTCAAAACCGCTCTGCGCTGCATTCAGGGGAAAAGCATCGTCAACTCCATCAGTCTCAAGGAGGGGGAGGAGGCGTTTCTGGAGAAGGCGCGGGAGATCCGCCGTCTGGGTGCGGCCGTCCTCGTGATGGCGTTCGACGAAAAAGGACAGGCGGATACCCTCGAACGACGGATTCAGGTCTGCCGCCGTTCGTATGATCTGCTAACTCAAAAGGCGGGAATCCCGCCGGAAGACATCGTTTTCGATCCCAACATCTTTGCCATTGCAACCGGAATGAAAGAACACGATTCCTATGCGCTGGATTTCATTGAGGCGGTCCGATATCTGCACAAGAACATGCCGTTGTGCGGAATCAGCGGAGGGGTCAGCAATGTGTCGTTCTCCTTCCGCGGCAACGATACGGTCCGCGGCGCGATTCATACGGTGTTTCTCAAGCATGCGATCGAGGCGGGCATGACCATGGGAATCGTCAATGCCGCCCAGCTCGGAGTCTACGAGGATCTGGATCCGGCTCTGCGGGCGGCGGCGGAGGCCGTGGTGCTGAACACCGATCCGTCCGCGGCGGAAAAACTCCTGGAGATCGCATCGGGCATCCGCAGCGGGACAAGAAAGACGGAAACGGTCGACTCCTGGCGGAACGAACCGCTCCCCGAACGCATCGCCCGTTCCCTCGTCAAGGGCGACGATTCCTTCGTGGCGGAGGATATGGCCGAAGCCTTGAAACAGTATCCCACTCCGATGAAAATCGTCGAAGGACCTCTGATGGACGGAATGGGACGCGTCGGCGAACTGTTCTCTTCCGGACGCATGTTCCTCCCGCAGGTGGTCAAGAGCGCCCGCGTGATGAAACGTTCGGTCGCGGAGCTGATGCCCGCCATCGAGGCGTTTCGGAAAAGCGGAGGAAAAGACTCCTCCTGCAAGGTCGTGATCGCGACGGTGAAGGGGGATGTGCATGATATCGGGAAAAACATCGTCTCCGTCGTGCTTCAGTGCAACAACTGCACGGTGATCGATCTCGGCGTGATGGTCCCGGCCAAAACCATCGTGGACGCGGTTCAGGAACACCATGCGGATCTCGTCGGCCTCAGCGGCCTGATCACACCCTCTCTCGAAGAGATGGTTCATGTGGTGGAGGAACTGGAGCGCCGCGGTCTCCGGATTCCGGTNNTTCCGGTTCTGATCGGCGGAGCGGCTACGTCCAAAACGCATACGGCAATCCGGATTCAGCCTGCCTATTCCGGACCGGTGGTCTATACCCGCGATGCATCGGACACGGTCCCGGTTGTGGCGGCGCTGATGAATCCGGAAAAACGGGAGGAGTTTCTCGCGTCTCTCCAGAAGGAATATGCCGCCTTGCGTGAGGCCGTCCAGATGAAGGAACAGACCGAAAAATGGGTGACAATCGCGGAAGCGCGGTCCGGTGCGGTCCGGCGTGTCGACCATCCGGCGCCCCCGCCGCGGAAGCCGGGAATCCACCGTCTGAACTTCCGGCCGGAGGAGCTGGAAGACCGCATCGACTGGAATGCGTTCGTTCGGGCATGGAACACGCCGATCCGCAGCGGAGGTGCAAATGAACTGATCGCAGAGGCAAAGGAACTCTTCCGGAAGTTCCCGGTGCATGTGAAATGCGTCTGCGGAGTCTTTCCCGCTTCGGCGAAGGAGGATGCCATCTGCACGGGGGAGGGGGTTGTTCTGCCGACACTGCGTCAGCAGAGTGCAAAATCCGAATTCCTCGCACTGGCCGATTATGTGGCCGAAAAAGAGGACTGGATCGGTGCTTTCGTTCTCTCCGTTTTCGGCGCGGACGAATCGGCGGAACAGCTGCGGGGCGAAGGAGACGACTATTCCGCCCTTCTTCTGAAAACGGCGTCAACCCGTCTTGCCGAAGCCGCCGCGGAGGAACTTCATCTGCGAATGGCCCGGGAAATCTGGGGATTTGAACCGGACGTTCCGCAGGGGAAACAAACAGGCGCCGTCTGCCCGGGAATTCGTCCGGCACCGGGATATCCGACTCTGCCGGATCACTCGCTGAAACGCGAGATCTTCCAGATGCTGGATGCGGAACATGCGGTCGGAACCAGACTGACGGAGTCGTTTATGATGATTCCCCAGCCCTCGGTCTGTGCGCTGGTCATTGCCAATCCGTCGGCCCGCTACTTCCCGGTCGGAAAGGTTCAGGAGGATCAGCTGAAAGAGTATGCCGCCCGGCGCGGATTCGATCTTGAAACCATGCGGAGACTGATCAGCTGATCGTCTGCCGAATTATTTTTTTCTGTTCTCCCCCATAAAAAAAGCCGGTCCTGTTTCAAATGCAGGACCGGCTTTTGATTGAACGGAAACTTTCTGCTCAGATGGAAGCAATTCCGAGAGAGTAGTCCGAACGATATTTCTTCTCGCTCGCTACGGAGACGACCGCACAGTAGCTGCCGGCCTCCAGACCGTTCTTCTTGTTGGTGGCAAAATTCATCGTATCATCATTCTTCACAGATTTCAGACTGATCTTTTTGCCGGTGTCGAGATTGTAAAGAGTGACTTTGACCTGCTTTCCTGCCTTGTAATTGTTTTCCAGACCGGTCAGATTGAGTCCGATGTTGGAACCGGCGGCGACTTCGAACTGATAATAGTCCGCAGCGTCGCTGTAACCGANNCCCAGCCGGTGTTGGTGGAGCCGAGCGTGGTTTTGGTCGGATCCAGCAGGGAGTCGTTCGTCGCGTTGGAGAACACTTCCTGAGAGGAGGAAATCTGATACGAGGTGTTGTATTTTCCCTTTCCCTTGTCCGCGGCTTCCACATAGACAAACGTTGTGGAGTTTGCGTCCAGAAGAATGTCGGAAAATCCTTTCTTGGAGATATTCTTCTCCGTGAGAGTCAGCGATTTGATCTTTTTGCCGTGCTCATTGAGCAGGGTCACCTTGACCTTGGAGTTGGCCTCCAGAGAAGTCAGATTCAAATCCAGTGCGGCAGCGTGTTCGCCGGTGACAATCTTGTAGGTATCGAGCGCATCGCCGAAGCCGACCCATCCTTCCGTTGAGGTCGGGGTTTCCGCAGGGGCAATCTGCTCGGCGGTCGCAATGGAGGAGTTCGCGGAAGGTTCTTCGAAGTACTCCTGTTTGACGGCCAGAGTGTAATCAACCGGCGTTTTCTTCGTCAGACTTTCCACCTGAATGAAGGTACTGCCGGACGGAGTCAGGTAGTTGTTGATGACTGCAACACCGTTCTTGTTCGCCGTCACGGTGGCGGTCTTGAGCTTTTTCCCGACCTCGTTGACAATGGCTATTTTGATTTTTTCGCCTTGTTCGAGACCATCCACTTCGATGGTGGTTTTGGCTGCGTTGTCCGTCAGAACCTTGTACGTCGCCTGAGGAATCTCCTCCTTGGCAACAACACCGGAGACTTCCGCGACCCCGAGGGCAATCTCCTTGCCGGTTTCCGGTTCCACGACAACTTCAATCTCCGGAGCCACGACAATGGTATCGGTCGGTTTGCTAATCACCTGGGCAACCGTGAACGACTGTGCGTCGCTCCATCCTGTCGAATTGCCGGCGGCATCCTTCAGCATCACCTGGAAGTAGTAGGTTCTTGCCGCATCCGCTTCACTCAGAACGAGTTTCTTCGCCGTGCTGACTCCATCGCCGGAAAGTCCCTCTACGGAAGAGGCCCAGCGGTAGAGCGATTCCGTGATTCCGAAGTTGTCCGATCCCTGCGCGGTCACTGTGAACTCGTAGGTTCCTTCCTGCTGCGCGATGCCGTATTCCTCAAGCACCGGAGCGGTGTAGTCGGTCACATGGAGATCGAGAGTCTGCTGCGCGATTCTGCCGAAAACGTCGGTCGCCGTAATGGTGACGGTCGTATTCTGAACCGTGTTGTCAACGGTAAAGCGGAACGGGTCGCTGGCGTCCACGGTGATCCCCTCTCCGCTGAGAGAATAGACCAGTTCGGCGCCCGTGGCGTTGACCGTCGCCTGGAAGTTGTATGTGCCGGCGTCCTGAACGATGCTCGAAAGACTCAGAAACTCCGGCGCGGCAACTTCTGAAACGGTCACGGTCAGGGAGGCGGCATCGGAGGCAAGTTCAAATTTCTTGTTCTCTCCGCCATACCAGAACCCGGATTCTCCATTGATGGTCAGCGTGGTCGGCGCGGTAAAGGTTGTCGCATTGAGCACGGTGTAGGTGCCAAGAGCAAGTCCGGCATCCACAGTCAGGTTCAGCGACTGCGTGGTGAACGAATCGAAGGCAAGCGGCGTTGAGAAATCCGCAGGAAGGGTCAGATCCAGCCCGGAAACCGAAATGTTTTTGGAATCCAGTGCCGCGGCGGAAATCTTCAGTGTCCCGCTTCCGGTAATCTCGCCCGCATTGAGCTGAGCGCCCGTATAGAGAACGTCGCTTTCCACCGAGACCGTGGTGAATCCGCTGATGGCGCTTGTGATCTCATCCGAGGTCTGAAGCTGCAGAACCGAGATGTCGGCCTGTCCGCCAAGAATATCCCCGGCAATGGCGTTGCCGTCCTGAAGGACGAGCGTGGCGGTTCCGGCGACATTGGCCGTGGAAAGCGCTCCCTGGACATCACCGCCGGCAATCAGCGAGCCGCTGACCGTGGTGTTGGAAAGAATCGTGGTCACGTTTCCGGTGACCGTGGAATCCGCCAGAATCTTGTCGTCGAAGGAAATGGCGATGCCGCCGCCGACGATGGTCTCAAACGTTCCTCCGTTGATCGTGGAGGTGATGTTTCCTTTCACGGTGCTGGAGGGGAGGGCAACCTTCGTGTCGGTTCCCGCATCATTGGAGAACATTGCGATGCCGCCGCCGGCAAAGACACTGTAAGAGCCTCCGTTGATCGTGGTTTCGATATTTCCGAAGACTTCGGCGGTGCTGGCATAGCCGTCGTGTCCATAATAGTAGGAATCGGCGAAGCTGCCGCCCATCACAAACGCGGTCGATGCGTTGACATTGGTCAGGGAGAGGGTGATGACGGTCTGCTGATCGGTGACTCCTTCCGTCCCGACGCGCGAGTAGCCGAACATATTGGAGTTGTTTCCGCCGGAGATGATGTCGGAAACCATGGCATCCGTCACGCTCAGGGACGTCGAGGTCGAAACCACAACCTGGGCTCGCACATCCACCTTTGCCGTTCCGGAGGAGATTCCGCCGCCATAGATTTCCGAAATGGCGCTTTCGCTTCCGCTGACTTGGACATTCGTCGTGCCTGTTTCCGAATAGGTCGTTCCACCGTAAGCCTGTCCGCCGCCGTAGATGCGGACTCCTTCCTGGTAGGAGACGGTGCCGTCCGGCAGGCGGACCGTGACTCCTGTCACATTTTCACAGACAACGGTTGCTTCCGTTACATAGAATTTTGCATCCGTTCCTTCCGCGATTCCGGCGCCGAAGATCCGTCCGGGCCAGGTGTTGTTGTAGTTGTCGTCATAGCCGCTGACGGAGGTGTTGCGGACAATGACTTCCGCGGATCCCTGTCTTCCCGTAGCGTTGTTTCCGGCCAATCCGCCGCCGCGGAGGTCCGTATAGAGATCGGAATTCTCAACAATCAGGGTTCCGGAGGTCTGCGTTCCTTCCACTCCGGTCAGACGGGAACCGGCATAGATGCCGAGTTTATTGTTCGGATCGGTCCAGGAGATGTTTTTGATGGTCAGCGTTGCGCTGCCATCCAGATTGATGCTGTCCACGCCGGCATAATAGGCAATCGGGGTGGAGATCTGAGAGCCGTTGTTTCCATCCAGAAGGATATTGCGGTCGCCGCCGACCGTCGAAACAAAACGGGTGGTCTGGTCGCCGATCGCAAGAATGGTCTTGCCGTTTGCCTGTGTGATGGCTTCATCGTAGGACCCGAACGCATCGGTCCCGATGGTCAAAGCCGTTTCGACTCCGTCAATGGTGACATTGACCGTTGTTCCTGTCGGATAGGTCACCGAATCCGACCAGAGGGGGTTGTAGACTACATACGCAGCCATGGTTCTTTCCTTTCTATTCGATGTTTGGGGGTTCTTCTTATATCGAAATATGGAACGACGTCAGGAAAATCTTCTCTCCTTCCGCCGCATCGCAAAATCTGGAATTCCGGAATCATGGCTGTTCTCCTCTTTTCTCATAGCCGCATGGGCGTATCTCGCAGAATCCGGAACGGGCACACACATTTGTGTGCCGGGAGGGATAAGAGACGTTTCACTCTGTGAATCAGACAACGGAGTGTGCAGAACAACGTCAGATAAAAATGATCCGCCCGGATGCAGTTGACGACATACCGGGTCTGCCGGAGGAATGCCTTCATCGTGAAAGAGAGGCTTGGGATCCAGGTTCTCTGCTGCGGGATCCGGATCAGGCATCTGTCATCCTGCCCGGGAAGTGAGCAATGCAGATTCACCTCTGTTTTTTCCCCGCGGGACAGCGTATCAACAGAAATAGTCCCTTTTTCATCCAGCCACGCAGATGGGGAAACCGTCAACGTCTGGCAAAATCCGTCAACGATTCCTCCTGCGGCAAAGTGAAATTTTCCCGCGCTTGAAATCATTTCTCATTACCCTCTGAAAAACTGCTATATTATATCCTCTTTTTTGGAAAAAACAAGAAGGGTAACTTATTTTTTGAGAATCTTTCACAAAAATATAATTTCGGATAAAAATGAGTTTTACAGAAGGATTTTTTGAATATCCTGTTTGGAAATGGGTCCCTCCCGCAGAATCTTCCAGGAGTTGTCCGCTCCGACCAGAAGAACTGTCGACGCTCTGGACGTTTCGGGCAGGGGGCCTTCATCCACAATATAGTCCGGCTGTTCCGCAAGCATTGCGCACGCATCGGAGACCTTCAGCGCCGCCGGTTCCCCGGAACGGTTCGCACTGGTCGACGCCAGCGGCTTCCCGTACGCCCTCAGAAGAGAGAGAATAAACGGATGATCCGGGATCCGGAATCCGAATGTCGATCCGTTCCGATCCGGGACAATCAGCGTGAGCGGTCCCGGCATCAGCACCTCCGCCAGACGGCGCGCCGCGGACGGAAGCGGACAGCCGCTGATCTCCTCCGCGGAATCCACCGATGGAAGAAATGCCGCCAGCGGCTTGTTTTCCGAACGATGCTTCATCGCATAAATCCGATTGCGTGCACTGGAATCCGACCAGTCGCAGACCAGACCGTAGACCGTTTCCGTCGGAACCAGCAGCACGCTTCCCTGCCGGGAGAGAGTCTTCAGCGCTTCTTCCAGGACCATTCTCTCTCACTCCTCAAAATAGCTGGCGCCGGACGTATGGTTCTCTCCGACCCGAACCCGGTACACTTTGACGTTGCCGTCATCCAGTTTCGAACTCAGAACCTTGTAAATGTGCATCGCGATATTCTCGCTGGTCGGATTCAGCTTGTCGAACGGCGGAATCTGATTGAGGTCCTTGTGATCCAGTTCCGCCAGAATCGCATCCAGTTCCCGTTTCAGCGCCTTGAAGTCCACGGCTATGCCGATTTCGTCCAGTTTCCGGGAGCGGATGAAAACCTGCACGCTCCAATTGTGTCCATGCTTCTCCGAGCAGTTCCCGCAATATCCTTTCAGCGAATGGGCGGAGGAAAATTCCCGGGTGACATCCAGTTCAAACATCTTGCCTGTCCTTCTTTCTTCTCTTTATTTTATTTCTGCTGTTTCTTCTGTTCTTCGAGTTTCTGTTCCAGAGCGCGGATCTTCTGAAGGGATTGCGTCTCCTTCTCCTTCAGTGCCGAGATTTCCCGGTCCTTTTCGCCTGCAAGTTTTTCCATCTGCTCCAGACGTGCTTTCCGTTCGGCGGCAAAGCGCTCCTTGAGTTCCGCAATCTCCCGATCGCGGGCGGATTTCATTTCCGTAAGTGCGCGATTGAACTCCTTCTGCTGAACCGAGAGGCCCTGACGGAGTTCGCCGATTCCGCGCTTGAGCTCCTCGGTCGATCCGGAAAGACGGACCGTCTTTTCATCCACCGCCTGAATCGCGCTCTGCTGACGGCTCTCCGCCGAACGGTTCTGCTGCTCCGTCCTCGTCTGACGCTGGAACAGAAAGACCGACAGCACCAGCAGAATCGCCAGCAGCAGAAACACCAGTCCGTACCCGAGCACGACCTTCCGTTCCGCCCGGTTTGCCTTGTGCTCCAGATTGTGCATCCGTTCCGCCATGTTCTGAAAACTTTCCGCAATGATCCGGCCGAGTTCATCGGACTGCTGTTTGGCGATCAGAGCGAACTCTTCCGTGGGCGGTGTCTGCCCCGCGGACGTTTTCCGGGGTGTTTCCGCCGGCGGTTTCGCCGTTTCCGCTCCGTCGGCCGGTTCCGGACGCACCGGATGGGTCTTGGCCAGCTCCGTTTCGATATCATTTCCGGAAAGTCCCTTGTTCCGCAGTTCGGAGATCTCCCTGAGAACCGCAAGCGCCGCATCCGTATAGACCCGGCGGCGGCCCACCATCTTGAAATCAATATACTGGGTATAGCGTGCCAGCCAGTCGTTGACCGTCGTCCGGGCAACCGACAACGTTTCCGCAAGTTCGATAACGGTATAAGTCTTTTCTTCCATGTGTCAGAGTCCTTTCAGCAGCCGGTCGGCCGCGGCGATATCGGTTTGAATTTGAGCGCGCAGCGCGTCAAGGGAATCGAACTTCTGCTCCGGACGCACGCGGGTCACCAGTTCGACGGCAAGACGCTTTCCGTAAAGATCAAGCGATTTGTTGAAAATATGCACCTCCACCTTCGGTCGGGGATGCTCCTCCTTCCGAATCGTCGGCGCGATGCCGATGTTGACGATTCCCGGATCGCGCGCGCTGCCGTCCTCCGGTCCCGCGTAGACCGCGTAGACTCCGAACGGCGGAAGCACTCCCGCCTCCAGATGCAGATTGGCGGTCGGAGCTCCGAGCAGTTTGCCTGCAAGTCCCATGCCGTGTTCGACGGCGCCGAACAGCATGTAGGATCGACCCAGCATGGCTTTGGCTCCATCGAGATCCCCTGCCGCGATCGCCTTCCGGATCTCCGTGCTGCTGACCACCAGCGAACCGAAGCGAACCCCGGAGGAGNNAGATGTGCGCGACGTTCCAGGTCAAGAGCCGATCCCGCCGCGTTCGCTCCGAATCTCCATGACTGCCCCACGCAGACCCCCGTCAGACGAACCGTCCCCGAATGCAGGCACTGATCCAGAAAGTGATCCGGTGAAAGCGAGGCGAACTCCCGGGTAAACGGAATCGTCACCACCGCCTGCGCCCCGTAGCGGGCGAGAAGCTGGATTTTCTCCTCCTCCGGAAACAGCAGAGACGGCGCCATTTCCGGATGC
>DDJH01000008.1:23280-38379 GCA_002338895.1 Lentisphaeria bacterium UBA1829
GGCGGCCGCCGCTTTATTGATGCCGAACCGGCTCAGCGATTTGAGGCTGTCCGTCCGGATGATTCGATTCCGATTCATGAGGTTCTTTCCTGTTCCTTGTCAAGACAGGTAAGGTAGCATAATTTGTGTATTTTTCAAGAGTTTTCCCCGCTTCCGCGCGGTCTGCGGCGCTCTTACTGCCGAATCTTCCGGAGAGCCTCCTGAAGCGGTTCTCCGTCCAGCAGCAGGTCCCGCACCGCGTAATTTCCGTTCGGATAGACCAGAACGGCGAGTTCCGCCCGCTGGGCTTCCTGCAGGAGACGTTCCGCCGCGGGAGCCTCCTTCTCATTCAGATAAAAGCGCTGGAACGGCAGCTGGAAAAGATGCTGTCCGTCGCTCATCGGCCGGTTGCCCCTCCAGTTTCTCTGGACCCCGAAATAGCGGATGCGCAGAGACGGGCGGGTCGGATCCGGCTTTTTCGCCAGAGTTACAATCCTCGCAAAACCCTCCGGATCCACTTCCAGAACGGCGAAACGGTAGTTCCTTGCATTCAGGTCCGAGGTCGTCAGCCGGGGAAGGGGAATATTGAGCCGGAGATAGCGTCCGCGGAACGGATCATTCGGATCCACGCCTCTCACACGGAAACGGAACTCCAACGGCTTCGTCGCAGGAAATTCGTATTCCCGGATCTTCCGGACCGGATACCACAGCGCGGCCAGAAACAGAAGAAACAGACAGAAAAGACGCCAGGAAAACATGGACTTCATCCGATCTTCCCTCCTTTCCTCCCGAAATGATGCGAGAGCCAGCAATTCAGAACCAGAAATGCAGTTCCCGCTCCCAGGAAAACGCCCGACCGTGCCAGAATGCTGTACCGGCTGTCGAAAAAGTGAACAATCAGCAGGGCGTAGAGTTGAAGCTGACCGAAATTCAACAGCAGAAGATCCGCTTTCCGGAATCCGTCAATCAGGAAAATCACCCCGGAAAAGAGAAGAAACCCTGTTGCAGTCAGGAGCCGGGGTTCCGTCTCCAGCGGAAGGAGAAAGAACGGCAGTGCCGCAAAAAACGCCAGCATCAGATTCAGAGCATCCGTATGACGGTAAAGCTGACTGATCAGCGCACAGCCGAAGACCGCACACAGCAGAAGATTCGTCCCGGTCGGTTTGAAATCCGCCGGAAGAAATTTCTGCATATTCCCAAGGATCAGCAGATAGACTGTCATCCCCGCAAATGCCGCTTGAATCCATGGATCGCGGAACCAGGCAGTTTTGCCGCTCTGCCGCAGATTCAGTCCGCCGCAGAAGAAGAACGCCGCCGCAAGCGGAAACAGAACTGCGGCATCCGCCTGCCGCGTACAGAGAAGGGCAATCGCCGCGGCAATCGCCGCATAGCGGGTCGGAATGGAAACGCTCTTTCGGAGACGGCAGACGGCAAACGGGATCCAGAACAGCGTGTAGACCGGCGGAAGAAAGATTGTCCACCCTGCCGCTCCGTCCGAAACGGCAAAGACGATCAGGAAAATGGCGGTCAGCAGAGACAGCACCCGGCTGTCGAACAGATACATCAGCGCCAGCGCAAACAGCAGATTCAGGGACAGGAAATCAAACATCTCCCCTTCAATATGATAGATCTGCGAGATCAGCGCGTTCAGCGAGACAATTCCCGCGGCAGACAACACCGCCGCCCCCTCTCTCCACACTTCCCCTTTCCGTCGGATCAGTGTAAACGCCGCAAATGCGGCGGAAAGCAGAAACGGCAGAAAGGCGATGGCAATCCGTCCCTGTTTCGGCAGCATGTCCCAGTTGTGAGCGGTGAAAAGAACGATTCCCCCGGCAATCAGCATCGCTCCGAGCACCCCCAGAATCCCGAAAAGCAGATTGCGGACAGAGGGACTTTCGAGCTCTTTCCTGTAAAACTTCTCCAGACGGTCCGCCGTGCTTTCATCCAGAATCCCTTCGCTGCGGAGACGGGGTATCTCGGTCAGAAACCATTGGATGGATTTGAAATGTTTCATGGGAGCTTCCTTTTTTGTCTTCCCGCCGGATTCCGTCAATGCAGGATCGGCGGATAATGGACGGTGCCGGGGGGATTGCAGTTGTCCTCATTGGTGGGGATCACTTCATCGGGCTTGTCGGGATCGGGTTCCCGGACGGGGGTCTCCAGCCAGGTGATCCCCTGTTCGCGCCACTCCGGATTGCTGAGCCGCTGAAGCATGGAGTGATAGAAACTGTATTTGTTCTGCATCGCCTGCGGAATCTCATCCAGGGAGCCGACCGTCCCGAGAGTCGGGAGATATTCCACCAGGAATTCGAACCAGAGGTAATCCGCCAGCGGATTCCGGCCGGGATCCTCCAGCGAGGTCGGAATGATCGCGCTGTTCGTGAAGACCGGAAGAACTATGCCGGACAGGTGCGGCGGCTGAAGCTCGTTGTTCACGGACAGAGAGCCGAACGGTTTGGCGACAGAATAGGCGTAAATGTGCGGAGCGTTGTTCTGAAGACGGGCCTGCGCGGCATCCAGACGGTTGTCTCCATAGGAGGTCTGTAAAAACGAGTTGGAATCGTCGGAACTCGGGAGATAGGAGTCGCGGAAGATGTCGCCGAGTCGGTTCTCCTTGCTGCCGTTGACGCCGAGGGTGCCGGTGACTGTGACCGTCTCCGCCTCCACATCCATGCGTGAGACCGCTCCGGAGTAGTAGAGAGCCTGCTTTTTAAATGGAGAGGCCAGATAATCCTCCCACAGCGTTGTCTGCGTCGTATCATAGGCGCGCCATTTCCAGCCGTAGTAGGCCCAGTCCAGAACGGGGAGGGGATTCAGTTTCCGGTCCGTGTCGCTGGAGGGAATGATCTCGCCTTTGTCGTTGAAGGCGGGGTCGTAAAGGTCGTAATGATCCATCAGCTTGTCGGCGGTGTAGCTGGAATTTTTGAGCGAGTCGTCGAGAAGAGTTCCCCCCTTGAGCATGTTCCAGGTGCCGGACTGCGCGGCTTTGATTTCCACGCAGACCGGGAGATATTCGCTCTCCTGGCGGAAGGTGGAATCCTCGTCGGTGACAAGATTGCCCCACCAGTTGCTCTGGCTGAAATCCATCCGGATCAGCTCTCGGAGCCAGCACCAGTAGTTCGACTGGATGGCGTCGTAGATGTAGCGGGACTGGAGATAGCCGGCAAAATCGTTGGTCGTCGGCGGAAACGTCTTCACGCGGGGAGACCCGAGAAGCTGCGCGTTCGGAAGCACCGCGATTCCTTTGGAGATGTCCCCGTCTCCCTGCAGAATGGTGTCCAGTGTCGCCAGATAGGGCGTTTTCCAGTTGTAGCCGAACATGTTTTTCCGGATGTATTCCGGCGTCATGTACTGCCCGAAAATATTCTGGCGGTTCACATTGCCCGGATTGTCCACATAGAGCATCTGCTGGCGGACGGCGTCTCCATAGGACTCATTGTAATTGATCCCGTTGTTCTTCGCGGTCTGCTGCGCGGCGCCGAAGCCGATCAGCGGAACGATGAACAGCGCTCTCTGCTGCATTTGCGACAGTGTGTCCGACGCCTCCTTCAAGCGCTGCAGCTCCGTCGCCCGTTTCTGAATGGCGTCCTCCTCATTCTCCACCTGAAGGAACTGGTCCGCTCCTCCCTGCGCCGAAGGCACAAACAGAGAATCGGAAATCAGAACCGTGGTCGCCTTGACCAGATTCAGTTCCCCCACCAGATTCAGAGTATGTCTCTGCCAGTTCGCTCCGGTGAGAGCTGCCGCGTCCACCGCGTTCTGCGCCTTCACCTTCGCCCGGATCACATTCGAAACATCCAGCAGAAGAAAAATCGCCAGCGTCAGAATCAGCAGGGCGATCAGAGCAAGAATCAGAACCTGTCCGCGTTCTCTCCGCCGCAAAGAAATCCGTTCTCTCATTCGGTCACTCCAGATATGCGCTCGACTGACGCGACATTGCCGCTTCACCGCTGATATTCAGTTTCCCTTCCGTCCGCGTCTGAAACGCCCCGCGGAACGGCATGATCCAGGGATAATCGGAGAAGGTCGAGCGGGCGGTGAAGGTATCCCCCTGATTGGTCAGTTCCGTACTGAAGGAGGTTTTGTACTTTTCGGAAAGCTCGTCGGAACTTCCGTCTCCGGGCCACCAGTACTGATAGCGCAGACCGCCCTGATGTCCGCGCATGTAATCCATAATCAGAAGACGTTCATAATAAAACTGTTCAATCGCCGTTTTGAAGGGGAGGGAGGAGGCGTCCGCGTTGACCAGATCCACCGGACTTCGCATCTGTCCCGCGGCGGGAATGACTTTCAGACGAGCCTCTCTCTGATACGCATCTTCCCGGAATCCGACCGTTGCGGAACGCGCCGCCCGGAATGCCGCATAATCGGTCACCATCTGCGCGACGGAATAATAGAAAAACTGGAGCAGCCCGAAGGTCAGAAGCAGGAGCAGAAGCATACAGAGCATGGCTTCCACAATAGAGGAAGCCCGCTCTCCCTTCCGGATGCGCGGGCGAATATTCCGCATCGACTGCCTTTCAGATGAGATGAAGACGATCACTCATCCGTTGTAATGCCGCCCTTGTCGAGTTCCTTGAGGGTCTCAACCGAGCTTTTGTCCACTGCGGAATCGACATCCTTNNTTGGATGTTCCGAGCGTAGCTGCCGCTCCGCCGATTTTCTCGCGGATCGTATCGCTGAAGATTCCGAGAACGGCAAGTGCCGCCAGAGCCACAATCACCACAATGATGATGTACTCGACAATCGCCTGTCCTCTGCAGCGTTTTTTCATCCGTCTGAGTTTTGCCATATCCATAATTCTGCTCCTTTCTCACACCCACGGCTCCCAGCCGATCAGTGCTGTTATTCTCCATCCAAACTCCAGGAACACCGCCAGCAGAAGAAGCATGACGGCCGCCACCAGAACAAACAGGACCACCAGTATTGCGTATTCCGTGAGCACCTGACCGCTCTCAATACGGCGTTTCGTCCATCTTTTCCTCATCGGTTCACTCCGGTTTGCGTGGTAATTATAGCACAAAGGTATCAGGAACGCAAGGGAAAATTGAAAAAAAGTAATTTTCCCGCAATATTTTTTCTTCGATTTCTCTTTTTTGAAAATTGCAAAAACGGGAAGAGAGGCTATATTTTCCTCTTATAAGTCTATTTTCTTGCAGGAATCAAAAACGAAAACGGAGTTCTTTATAAGATGGCAAAGCAGAAAAAAGTCATGGAGTCGGAAATCATTGCAGACGATATCACCAGAGACTGCAACTCGTTTGAAGTCTGGTTTATTGAAAACGGCAAAAAAGTCGCATGGGCCTGCGTGGCCATCGTGGTCATTGTCGCCATTGTCTTCTCCGTTCTCCAGATCCGCAAGAGCGCCCGGGCGAAAGCCTATTCCGCACTCGCTTCCGCTGTGACGGAACAGCAGCTGCAGGATGCGTTGAAACAATATCCGAACGGAACGGCGGCGGCGGAAGCCCGCTTCCGTCTTGCCCGCGTGTTCATCCAGGCGAAAAACAACAAAGCCGCTCTGGAACAGCTTGCTCTGGTCGCCGCGGACGAGGAGGCGCTGCCGTTTACGCGCGGCCGCGCAATTCTGGATACCGGATATCTCTATGAAAACGACGGAAAGCAGAAAGAGGCCCTCGCTCAGTACGAAAAAGCCGCTGCGGATCTCCGTCTGCCGGAAGATGCCAGACTCGAAGGGTATTATGCGGCCGGACGTATCCAGCTTCAGCTGAAGGATTTTGCCAAAGCCCGTACCGCGTTCAAACAGGCCGCTTCGGGAACGGTCCGCTCCCAGGGCGGATTCTTCTGGAGCTCCCAGGCCCGCGCGGCGCTGAACCGGATGCCGGCGGAAAAGGCTCCGGCGGCAAAGACGGAAAAGAAGTAAGAAAAAGCTGTGGAACGGACACTGTCGCGGCGGCGGGAGTCGCTGCTCCGCGCGCTGACGACCCGGCATGGGAGAAAAAACAGCGGATACTGCCTCGGGGAAGGGGTGCGATGCGTCGGAGAAATCCTGAACCTCCGTCCCGACCTGATCGAATGCTGCATTCTCCGCGAGGATGCAGCCATTCCTCTGGATCTTCCGGACGACCGGACCGTGATGCTGGATTGCAGAAAATTTGATTCTCTCGCGGCAACGGTCAACTCTCAGGGGATTCTGCTTCTGGCAAAACAGCCGGAATACCGGCCGTTGAATGTTCCTTTGAACGATCCGTTTGTCCTGCTTCTGGACCGGGTGGCGGATCCCGGAAATTTCGGAACGATTCTGCGGACGGCGCGGGCCGTGGGACTCCATGAAGTCTGGATCGTGAAAGGCGGCGTGGATCCGTTCGGAGGAAAGACGATCCGTTCGGCTTCCGGCGCGCAGTTTGCGCTGAACCTTCGCTGCGCGGAATCGCTGGAGGAGGCCGTCCAATCTCTGCGGGAGCTTGGAATCACGCGCTTTTTCCGGACGGAACCATCTGGCGGGCATAGTGTCTTTACGGAAGCGGATCTTTTCAAGGAGTCTGCCATCGTTCTTGGAAACGAGGCAAACGGAGCGGGGAGGATCGATTCCTCGCTGCCGCTGAATATTCCGATGCCCGGATCCGCGGAGTCGCTGAATGTGGCTCAGGCCGCCACCGTGATCTTGTTTGAATTCGTCCGGCGAAAGGGAGAGCAGAAATGAAGAGCATGGAATTTGCAAAGATGGATGGGGCGGGAAATGATTTTGTCGTTGTGGCGGATGTCCCGGAAAATGATGTACAGCATTCCCCGGAGGCAATCCGCGCTCTCTGCGACCGCCGCAGGGGAATCGGCGCGGACGGCGTCCTGATTCTAAAACCGCTTTCTCCCGGAGAGCTGAAGATGGCCTATTACAATTCCGACGGCTCCTCCGCGGATCTTTGCGGAAACGGTCTGCGCTGCGCGATGGAATTTGCGGCGGAATCGGGGTTTGCGGACGATCATGCGGTGTTCCATACCGGAGCGGGACGTCTGGAAGCCTGGCGGATCGCTCCGGGACTGGTGAGAATCCAGATGCCGCTTACGGAGCCGTTCCGGGAACTGACAATCTGCGGATACCCGGTCTTTCTGACGTCCTGCGGAGTTCCGCATGCGATTGTTCCGCTGACGGCGCAGGGATTCGAGGAACTGGATGTCGAGGAGATGGGACGATCCATCCGTTTTGCCGAGGAGCTGGAACCGGAGGGGGCCAATGTGGATTTTGTCCTTCCGGTCAATGCCGACACGCTCCGCATTCGAACGTATGAGCGGGGAGTCGAAGCGGAGACTCTCGCCTGCGGAACCGGCGCGGCTTCGGCCGGAGTCTATGCCTGGCAAAAACTCGGCGGGGGCATAAAAAAACGGATAATTTGTGCCGGAGGCGACATTTTGACTATTGAATTAACGGTAAACGGGAATATTTTAAAAGAGATTTGCCTTTCCGGTCCCGCCCGCACGGCGTTCACCGGAGTCTGGAACTGGAATTGAGAACGTTTCAACATAGTGGAGACAAAACATGAGCATCCAAGGACTTTACACCGCCCTGATCACCCCCTTTTCCCATGGAGCTGTGGACTATGGCAAACTGAAGGAGATCGTGGAAATGCAGATCGCCGGCGGTGTGGACGGAATCCTGCCGACCGGAACAACCGGAGAATCCCCGACTCTCAGCGTGGAAGAACATCTCGATGTCATCGAAAAGGTGATTGAATATGCGAACGGCCGCTGCAAAATCATGGCCGGAACCGGCGCGAACTGCACGGAAGAGGCGATCAAGCTGACCCGGAGAGCCAAAGCCATGGGCGCCGATTCCTGTCTCCAGGTCACGCCCTATTACAACAAGCCGACTCAGGAAGGCCTTTACCGTCACTTCAGCAAGATCGCGGACGACTGCGGACTGCCTTCCGTGCTCTACAACGTCCCCGGAAGAACCGGCGTGGCCATTGCCGCCGATACGATTGCCCGGCTGGCTTCCAATCCGAATATCGTCGCGGTCAAGGAGGCCGGCGGATCGGTGGAGCGGGTCTCCGAGATCCTGAACCTCTGCGACATCACGGTGATGTCCGGTGACGACAGCCTGACAGTGCCGATGATGGCGGTCGGAGCAAAAGGGGTGATCTCCGTTGCGTCGAACATCTATCCGGCGGAACTCAAGAAGATGGTGGATTTCTGCGCGGCCGGAAACTTCGCGGAAGGGTTGAAACTCCATCGCCGTTTCTATTCGCTCTTCAAGCATCTCTTCATTGAGTCCAACCCGATTCCGGTCAAGGCCGCCATGTCCATGAAGGGACTGATCGAAGAGGAATACCGCCTTCCGCTCTGTCCGATCAGCGAGAAAAACCGGGCGATCCTGGCGGAAACGCTGAAGGCGCTCAATCAATGAAAATCGCTCTGCTGGCCGATCTGAAGCGGCGGGAGGGGGACCTGAAGGAGTTCTTCCTGCTGCGGGCAATCCATATGGCGGCCTCCTTTCTGAAGGCGGAGGCGATGATTGTCTGCGGCTCCCTCTGCGGCGACCCGAAGGAGTGTCTGGAGTTCCTGGAGACAGTGGATGCGTCGATGAAACGGCGCAATCTCTCCATGAAAGTCTTCTGGCTCCGCGGAGAAACGGACCCGCAGGAGGACAATACAAGATTTCCGGATCCGGCAGGGGAACTCCTCGCCGGAATTCCTCTTAACGCCATCCCGGGACTTGCCGGAGAGATCCCCGCCTGCGCCGAGCCGGAATTTCCTTTTCTGACTGCGGAGCTGAAAGACGGAACTCTGTCGGAAAAGACCATTCATTCCCTGACTCTTCCCGGAGAATGGCGCGGACGTCTGACCGATTATCATATCCATACGAATCTGGCGTACTGCTCCGAAAACATGTCCATTCCGGAAGCGCTTCGAATCGGTGCGCTGAGCGGTCTGAAACGGATCAACTTTGCGGAACATTCCGGTCAGCTCTACTTCGAAAACGATGATTACTGGGCCGGCCGCTATCTCATGCGAACTCGCGGAACGCCGGAAGGCTCCCCCCTTCAGCTGCGCGTCCCGGAGTACCGGAAGCTGATCCGGCAATATGACGACGGCTCCTTCTCATACGGTTTTGAAGTCGATGCCGACCCCGAAGGCGCTCCGACTCTTCTGTCGGAGGATGCCGCCTTCGCACAGATTCGTCNNCGGTTCACCACCTCTTCCGGAAGGAGGATCCGGCGGCTCTGAAACGGGAATTCCTGGAAAAAACGGAAGCTCTGCTGAAATCCGGCGTTCGGATTCTGGCGCATCCGTTTCGGATTTTCCCAAAAGGGTGTGGAATGGAGGAGCCGGAAGAGCTCTATGCTCCGGTGGTGGAGCTGCTGCGCCGATATCATGTGGCGGCGGAAATCAATTTTCATGCGGGATACAGACCGAATCCGGAATTCTTTTCCCTCTGTCTTAAACATGGCGTAAAGCTCTCGCTCGGCACCGATTCCCACAATCTCTACGAGGTCGGCTTCCTCATGCCGCATCTTCAGCTTCTCCGGGACATCGACGCATATTCCCGTCTGGACGAGGTTTTGATCTGAACGTTTCCCGGGAAAGGACTCCCGGCAGAACGGTCGTTGAAAGGGAAAATTTTCTTACTGCCCCGGCTGAGTAAACAGGTAGGAGGGCGAACGGAGAATTCCTGCGCAGATTCCGTACGGCGTTACGCGGAACTCATAACTTCCGGTCATTTCCAGCGTGCACCGGAGAACCATTGCGCCTGCGGCGATGACCGGAGCAAGCTGTTGATCCATCCCGGGCATTTTTGCAATAGCCTCCTGCGACTGCGAGGAAAGAGAGCGGCTGAGTTCCACCAGAGACGATGTGGTCTGCGGAATGGCGGAGATCGCCTCGACCGAATCGAACGCCGGATATTTGGAAAGCAGAGCAAGACAGCCGAAGGGCAGGGGGCCGACCGCCATGAATTCCGGTTCAATCGACAATCCGGCTCTCCATTTTTTGTAGTCTGCGGAAAGAACCGAAAGTTTCTTCATAATGTAGGCGTGAATGGCGATCTGGCGGAAGAGATTAAACCGGTGATGCTTTCTTTTTCGATACAGATCATTGACCTCGGCCACGCTCAGATCCAGTTCGAACGCGCCGTCAATTCTGGATGCGGTTCCGTAAGAGAAATAGAAGTTGTTGTATCCGGCGTAAGTTGCAACGACCGGGAGATTCGCCATGGCGTCGGTAATCGCGCCGATGAAATTGAGTCTGGCCTCGTCGCGTCCGCTGAGGAGTGAGGGGAAAAGATCAAATTCCTTCTGACACCCAAGCAGCAGGATGCTCCGGTTTGGAGCATTCCGGAGCGAAGAGGTCGCCGCCACCCGGAACGTGGAGACACCTTCCTGAAGCGCCACTTCATGAAATTTGTGCAGAGAGGAAAGCACCCGCTTCATTCCCGCATCGGAGATCAATCCGCCTTCGGTCCGATTCATGTCCATATTCGTGAAGGTCGTGAACTGATTGATCATTTCGAACGAATTTCCATCCGGCAGTTTTTTCGCGATCAGCATCTGCGTCGTATAGGCGCCGATGAACACTGCGGCGGAAATGTTCTCATTTATTGGCATCTTTTTTTACTCTTTCGCTTGCTTTTTTTCTCTTTTCTGCCATTGTATAATGTAGCTCGGAAAATGAATTGTGCAAATGAAATTTTCCATGGATGGATGACAACCCTGTGTTTTGAGCTGAAATAAGGGTTAAAAAAATTGAAAGTGGCCAAAAATGATTATTGTTTTCAAGCCGAACAGTCCGGAAGCCGAAATTAAAAAAGTCGAAAAGATGGTTTCGGATATGGGGTACGAGCCGCGCCTCATTCGAGGTGTGGAGCACACCGTTCTCGGCGCGGTCGGGGACGAAAATATGCATATGTCCCTGGAGGCTCTGCGGAATCTGCCCTGTATCGAAGATGTCCACCCCATTCAGAAGAAATATAAACTGGCAAGCAGGGAGTTTCATCCCGACAATTCCGTTTTCAAGATCGGAAAAGAGGAGATCGGAGGAAAGAAGTTCCAGATTATCGCGGGACCCTGTGCGATCGAATCGGCCGAACAGATGGATATCGTGGCATCGACTCTGACGGCGGATGGAGTCGGAATCCTGCGCGGAGGAGCGTTCAAACCCCGCACGTCGCCTTACGACTTCCAGGGTCTCGGGCAGAAAGGCCTTGAAATCCTGCAGGCGGTCAAAGACAAATACGATGTGCCGGTCGTGACCGAAGTGGTCGGAATTCCGACGATTCAGGCGGTTGCCGAAGTCGCGGACTGCATCCAGATCGGCGCACGGAACTGTCAGAATTACAACCTGCTGGAAAATGTGGCAAAGGCGGGGCGGCCCGTCCTGCTCAAGCGGGGAATGTCTACCACGGTCGAAGAGTGGCTGAACGCGGCGGAATATCTGCTCGTTCACGGATGCGAAAACGTGATCCTCTGCGAACGCGGAATCCGGACATTTGAAACATCCACCCGCAACACGCTGGATATCAGCGCGGTGGCGGTGGCGAAGAAGGAATCCCATCTTCCGGTGATTGTCGACCCGAGTCATGCGGCAGGAAAACTGGAATTTGTTCTGCCGCTGGCGAAAGCGGCGGCGGCGATCGGGGCGGATGGAATTATTGTCGAATCGCATCCGCAGCCGGTGAAGGCGCTCAGTGATGCGGCTCAGCAGATCCCGTGTGCGGACTTCGGGGCGTTCATGGAGGCTCTGCGTCCCTTCGTGGAAGCGGCCGGCCGGACATTATGAGTCGGAATCTGGACGATCAGTGGCGTGCGCTGGCACCTCCGCGGGAGGTGTTCAAGTCGCGCGTCATCACGTTGTGCGCGGAACCGTTCGAGTGTCTGCGCACAGGCGCGGTTCATGAATTCATCACGTGCCGCACCTGCGACTGGGTCAATGTGGTCGCGCTTACAAAAGACGGGCGTCTGGTTCTGATCCGTCAGTTCCGGCACGGAACCGGAAAGACGGAGTGGGAGATCCCCGGCGGATGCATCGATTCCTCCGACGCTTCCCCGGAAGCCGCCGGTGAACGGGAGCTGATGGAGGAAACCGGTTTCAAAGGGGAAAATCCGAGAATTATCGGACGTGTTCATCCGAATCCGGCTCTGCAGGGCAATCTCTGCTACACCATCCTGATCGAAAAGGCGGAGCGGCTTTCCGAGCCGAAGCTGGAACCGACGGAGTGCATCGAAACGGAAATCCTTACGGAAGAACAGGTCCGCGCGATGATTCGCAGCGGCGACATCTGTCATGGACTGGTCCTGAACGCCCTCATGTTCTATTTCATGGAGAAAAACAAATGAAAAGCGCTTACGAACTTGCACTGGAACGAAGCGGCGGAACGCTGAATTCGATTCCGTCTGAAATCAAGGAGAAAATTTCTGAAATTGAGCAGATCCGCAAAGCAAAAGTCGCGGAGGCGGAGCTCTCGGCTCAGCAGCGGATCGGCCGGGAAAACGATCCGGAGAAGATCGCCGAAATCAAGGATGCCCTTGTAACAGAGATCGCTTCGATCAACGATAAATATGAACGGGAAAAGGAGAAGGTCCGCAATTCCCGCTGATCGTTTTTCGTTCAAAGAAGTTGAGCAGAGGGGAATCTCATCCGATTCCCCTTTTTTATGGATGGATTCAGGAGAGACGGGCTGCCTCGTTCCGGATTTTCCGTCTGTTGCGGACCCGTCTTCTGCGGTCTGCGCGGACGATGCGGTCCATCATGAGGAACATTCCCGCAAGAAGCGTTCCGGAAATGGAGTGCCAGACACAGCTGACCGCCGAGGCAAGAGCCGCTTCCGGCATGGACGCGAAATGACGGCTGGCAAGATTGGTGGCAAGACCCGCATTCTGCATGCCGACCTCCAGAGCGATGGTGCGTTTCTTGGGTTTGGACATTCCCGTGAAACGCCCGACCAGATATCCCAGCAGATACCCCAGTCCGTTGTGCAGGAAAACCGCGGCGAAGATCATGGCTCCGGAGGAGAAGAAGTGCTCTCCGCTGTACGAGATCACTCCCCCGACGATGCAGGCCAGCCCGATCACCGAAACACCCGGCATGATTGAACAGATCTCCTGATAGCGCGGGCGGGTTCCGAAAAAGAAGTTTGCAAACGCGCCCAGCGCCACCGGGATGATCGTCACGATCAGAATCGACTGGAACATCCCCAGCGCATTGACTTCAATGGAGTTCCCGGAAAGATAAAGGACCAGCAGCGGTGTCGCCACCGGAGCCAGAAGCGTGGACGCCGTCGTCATGCCGACCGAAAACGCGACATCCCCCCGGCAGAGAAACGACATGATATTGGACGACACCCCACCCGGACAGCATCCGACCAGAATCAGTCCGGTTGCAATTCCCGGCGGCAGGTTCAACCCCTTGGCCAGAAAGAACGCCAGAAGCGGCATGATCGTATATTGTGCGCAGGCGCCGATAAAAATATCCATCGGGCGCTTTGCAAGGATTTTGAAATCCTCCGGCGTCAGCGTCATACCCATCGTGAGCATGATGATTCCGAGAATCGCCGTCTGCGTGTTCCCCTTGACCCAGAGAAACAGTTCCGGCTGCCAGAACGTCAGAATTGCAATGAGAATAATAAAAGCGGACGTTTGCGCCGCAAGAAAGCGGCTGATTTTTTTCAGAATTTCCATTTTTCCTGAATCCTTTGCAAAACATGCTGATCAATTAATATAGCGTTTTTTCCTTTTGTTTTCAAGATTCTTCTCCGCTTTCCTTCAAAATGGTGCGATTCAACTGTAAAATCCGGAAAAAACAGACGGAAAATCGGTTTTTTTATTAAATTTTAGTCAGGAAGTCTTGATTTTTATTGTTTTTATATTATAATGGGATTTATCTTCCCCCTGCACACCCGGGGGCAACTCAAACTCAGGAGAGGGGGCGGACGAGGATCAGATTTAAGAACCTGTTTCAACAGGGAGTTTTCTTCTCTCCGGCGGGAAAGATGGCCGGACGAAGTTCTGTCATCGCCGCTGTACGGAAATAACGGATTTCCGGACTCTTCTGAACAAACAAACGAAAGGATCAAAGATATGAAAAGACTCCTCACACTCTCTCTGGCACTCGCCGCTGTCCTCGCCGTCCAGGGCGCGGACACCATCTTCCGGGTCGACATGGAATCGAAAAAGGATCAGATCGTCCTGAACGTGGAAAAAGACGATGACCTGAAAGCAACCAATTTCGGCTGGGGCAAAGCGGATGAGAGAAAGTACACACAGTCCATCGCATTCCGCGAAAAAGTTCCCTCGACGGAATGGAAGGATTATGATTTCTCGTTCATTCCTTCCAAATCCGGCAAAGTGAATATTTCGATCGGCGCACAGTGGGCAAAGACTCCGGCGGAACGTCAGTGGGTGCTCGTCAATAAAATGGAACTCAACGATCAGCTGTATAAGAACGGTGATTTCAAGGCAAACTGGAAGACAAAAGACGGCCGCGTGATTCCGAGCGGTTTCTGGCTCTCGAAAGGTGCCAAATATCTGCCGACCGCCGGGGAAAAGGGGACTCCCGCAATTCTCGTCAATCATGACAACCGTCTCACCTGCACGCTGAATGTGGAAGCCGGGAAAAAGTATGAACTGGAATTCGAAGTCAAGGCTGTGAATCCGAACGATTTCAAATAAGCGGTGTTTTTCTGCGCCGGATGTTTTTTTTCATCCGGCGTTTTCTCAAAGATGAATTGAAAAAGGAACTGATGAAATGAAAAAAATTCTTACCTTTGTATTTGCCTGCACGGCTCTGCTCAGTGTCAGCGCCGCGGACACCTTTTTCCGCGTGGATATGGATGCCCGGAAGGATAAAGTGGTTCTGAAACCCGAAGCATCGGAAAAAATGAATGCAACTCCGATTGGCTGGATCAAGGACGTCGATGCCAGAAAATACACGATCACATCCTGGTCCAAGAAGAAGGTCTCGGGAACGGAATGGGAAGATTACAAGATTGTTTTTGTCCCTGCGACATCCGGATCCATCGCCCTCTCGATCGGCGGCCAGTGGGCGAAAAAACCGGAGGATCGTCAGTGGCTCCTGGTGAATAAAATCGAACTCAATGACAAGCTCTACCCGAACGGCGATTTCAAAAAGACCTGGAAGACGAAAAACGGACAGGTCATGCCGAACAGTTGAAGT
>DDJH01000101.1:0-185 GCA_002338895.1 Lentisphaeria bacterium UBA1829
GAGTCGCAGAGAATGAAGTTTTCGCGTTTTGCTCCGGCGGAAATATAGTATTCCGCGCAGGCGATTCCGGCGGCTCCGGCTCCGTTCATCACGAATTTGCACTCGCCGATCTTTTTCCCGACCAGTTTGAGCGCGTTCAGGATTCCGGCCAGAGAGATGATCGCGGTTCCGTGCTGATCGTCGTG
>DDJH01000101.1:224-24272 GCA_002338895.1 Lentisphaeria bacterium UBA1829
GATGTCTTCCAGATTGATGCCGCCGAAAGTCGGTTCCAGAGTCTGCACGACGCGGATCACTTTTTCCGGATCGGTTTTTCCGTTCTCGCGGAAGACGGAGCCCAGGCAGAGCGGAATGGCGTTGATGTCGGCAAACTTCTTGAAGAGGACGCTTTTTCCTTCCATGACGGGCAGTCCGGCTTCGGGACCGATGTTGCCGAGTCCGAGCACCGCGGTTCCGTCGCTGACGACCGCCACCGAGTTGCCGCGTCCGGTATATTCCCAGACCGTCTCCGGATGGTTGTGAATCTCCATGCAGGGCACCGCGACTCCGGGCGTGTAGGCAAGCGACAGATCATATTGCGTGTTGCAGGGTTTCACCGGAACCGAGGCCAGTTTCCCCTTCGGCTCGCTGCCGTGATAGGCGAGGGCGTCCTGTGCAAGTTTGGTTTTCGGATCGTTGGACATGATATGCATCTCCTGTGATTTAGGTTGTCGTTCGTTTCAAAGCACGGGTTTCCGGACCGGGATTCCGTGTGCGGCCAGAAACTCTTTCGCCTGCGGAACCGTATAGGTCCCGAAATGAAAAATACTTGCGGCGAGCACCGCATGCGCGCCGCCTTTCTGAAACACATCCAGAAGATGGTCCAGCCTGCCTGCGCCGCCCGAGGCGATGACCGGGACGGAAACGGCATCGGCAATGGTTCTGGTCAGTTCCAGATCGTATCCGTTCTGAGTTCCGTCCGCATCCATGCTGGTGAGGAGGATCTCTCCGGCACCGAGTTCAACGCCCTTCATGGCCCATTCGAGGGCGTCGATTCCGGTGTTGCGCCGTCCGCCGTGTGTATAGACCTCCCATCTCTGTTCGCCGGGGACGCGGCGTGCGTCGATCGCGAGGACCACGCACTGTCTTCCGAAGCGCTCCGCTCCCGCCCGGAGAAGATCCGGATCCCGGATCGCCGACGAGTTGACGGAGACTTTGTCCGCTCCCGAATTCAGCATTTTGCGCATATCCTCCACGGAGCGGATTCCACCGCCGACGGTGAGGGGAATGAAGACATTGTCCGCAGTCCGGCGCACGACATCGTACATGGACGCGCGGTTGTCGCTGGTTGCGGTGATGTCGAGGAACACGAGTTCATCGGCTCCCTGGCGGTCGTATTCGATCGCGGCTTCCACGGGATCGCCGGCGTCGATGAGATTGACGAAGTTGACTCCCTTGACGACCCGTCCGCCGGTGACGTCGAGGCATGGAATGATTCGTTTGGCCAGCATGTTCTGATCCTTGTGTTCTGTTTCCGACCTGTTGTCCTGTTGTATTTATGGATTATGGTAATGTATCACAGGAAGAGGAAAAAGTCTATCTTTTTTTGCCGGAAAAGAGGGAGAATCTTTCCGTGTGCGGCTTTCCGCGCCGTCCGGACCGGACTTCCGGGAGCGGAAATCGGGCCGAATCGTTTTTTTACATCGAATTTCAGCACAAAGTTTTCTTTTTTCTTCTTGACAAACAGGCGTTGCGACAGTATTGTTAACACAGTTTCATCACGCTTCACCCGTTTTGACAGCAAAAAAACAATCAGCAATCAGAGAGAGAGGATCTGTTTATGAAGAAGATGACAACAGTGTTTCTGGCGGTGATGATGTTCGCCGCGTGCGGAGCGGTATTCGCCGCTGAAGCTCAATCCAACTCCAAATCCATGTCGGAAAACAAGCGGACGATTTTTGCAATCGGCATTTTCCCGTCGATTCCGAACTCCACCAATACCTATGATGTGTACGGGCTTAAACTCGGAATTCCCGCGGTCGGAGGAAACGAGGCGTGGGTCTGCGGTCAGGAGGCGTCCATCCTGTACAGCTCGACGATGTATATCAAAGGGTGTCAGGCGACGCTGGCGGGGCCGGCCATTGCCAGTTNNCCAGTTCCATGCAGGGGCTTCAGGCGGCAACGGGTCCGTCGATCGCCCGGAACGTCTGGGGGATTCAGGCTTCTCCGCTGACCATCTGCGGCGGAAAGGGCTACGGCGTGCAGGCTTCCGCGGTTTCGATCGCAAACCGCTTCTACGGATTCCAGGCGGGCGCAGCCAATATCGTCAACAACGGACTCGACGGTTTCCAGTTCGGAGCGTTCAATTTTGTCGATGAGGACTGCGTCGGTCTTCAGGCGGGCGCGGTCAATCTGACGACCGGCCGCTGCTACGGACTTCAGCTCGGCGCAATCAATATTGCAACCCGCGGCGGATGGCAGCTCGGCGGAATCTGCATCAATACCAGGGCGATGATTCCCGTTCTTCCGCTGGTCAACTATGCGGAGTGCGAGGCTCCGTCCACCGATAAGAAGGAGGCTGGAAAATGAAAAGGAATGCGTTGTTTGCCGCGGCCGCCGCTCTGCTGCTTGCCCTCTGTCCGCTTCAGGGAGCGGAGGGAAAGGAGAAGGCTCCGGCGGAAAATGAGTATGAGTTCTTCTCGCTGACGGTCTGTCCGGGAATTTCGACGGCTCCGGATGCGGTGGATGTCTACGGGGTCCGGATCGGCGCGCCGATCGGATTCGGAGATGATTCGTTTGTCGCGGGAATTGAACTGTCCATTCTGGCCGGCATGAGCAGCGGAATTTACGGTCTTCAGGCCGCTCCGGTGTTCGTCAGCGCCGATCATGTGGAGGGCATTCAGTTCTCGGTGGTGAACATCGTGCGGACCATTTACGGGCTTCAGCTCGGGGTGGTCAATGTCGCCCGCGACACGGCGTTCCAGATCGGGCTGATCAACTACATCCGCGAAAGCCCGCTTCCGGTTTTCCCGTTCGTCAACGTCCGGTTCTGAGAAAGGTTTCAAACAGGATTTCACAAACCGGCGGCGACGACCGCCGGTTATTTTTTTAAATGTCTGCTTTTCATTTGCCGGAAGCATGTTATATTATCCGGTGTGAAAGAGAGAACAAAACAAGCAAGGTGGTTACAATGATTCCAAAGTATAAGAGTCCGGCCCGGATTCCCTTGAAGAAACGGGACTGGATCGAAGGGGAGCTGACAAGCGCTCCCATCTGGTGCTCCGTAGATTTGCGGGATGGAAACCAGGCATTGCCGATGCCGATGAACCCCGCCCGGAAACTGGAGTATTTCAAGCTGCTGACCGAGATCGGATTCAAAGAGATCGAAGTGGCGTTTCCGTCCGCATCGCAGGATGATTTTGAGTTTACCCGGTCGCTGATCGAAGGGAACCATATTCCGGAGGATGTCCGGATCAGCGTGCTGACCCAGATGCGCGAACCGCTGATCCGTCGGACGGTCGAATCGCTGAAAGGGGTACGCTCCGCCGTGCTCCATGCGTATATTGCGACATCCGACCTGCATGGACGGATCGTGTTCGGAAAATCGCGGGAGGAGCTCAAACAGATGGCGGTCGAGGGAACCCGGCTGATCCGGCGCCTGATCGAAGAGGCCGGAATGAAGGATGTGATCGCCTATGAGTTCTCGCCCGAGGAGTTTACGGACAGCGATATCGATTTTGTGCTGGATCTCTGCATCGCGGTGAAGGAGGCGTGGGGAAAATCGTCGAAGAAGGATTTCATACTCAATCTGCCGGCGACCGTCGAGCGGCGTCCGCCGTGGCACTACGCGGATATGATCGCCTACTTCATCCGGAACTATCCGCAGCTGGATGAGACCACAATCAGCGTGCATTCGCACAACGATCAGGGCTGCGCGGTGGCGGCAACCGAGATGACGCTGCTCGCCGGAGCGGAACGGGTTGAAGGAACGCTGTTCGGACACGGGGAGCGTACCGGAAATGTGGATATTGTCACGCTGGCGCTGAATCTGAAATCGCTGGGAATTGATCCGAAGCTGGATTTCTCCAATCTTCCGCGGATTGCAAAGGCGGTGGAGGAGGCCAGCGGGATCGAAGTGCATCAGCGTCATCCCTACGCGGGTCAGCTGGCGTTCACGGCGTTCTCCGGTTCGCATCAGGATGCCATCCGGAAAGGGTTCGAACGGCAGAAGGAGGCGCAGGAACTGTTCGGCGTGGGCTGGAAGATGCCGTATCTGCATCTGGATCCCGCGGACGTCGGACGGACTTACGAAAAGCTGATCCGGATCAACAGTCAGTCCGGCAAAGGCGGAATTGTGTATGTGCTGGAGCACGACTTCGGCCTGCATCCGCCGAAGAACATGCATCCGGAGATCGGGGCGGCGGTTCAGCGCTACACCGATCAGAAGGGCGATGAGATCGATGCGTCCGAACTGATCCAGGTGTTCCGGAAGGAGTTCATCGACGTCAAGGGACCGCTGGAACTGGTGAAGTACACCCGTGTTCCGAATCCGGATGAAGCCGGGGATGAGAGCACGGTTCAGGTCCGCCTGACCATCGCGGTGAACGGGGAGGAAAAGACCATTTCCGGAACCGGAAACGGTCCGATTTCCGCAACGGTTCACGCGATCCGGAACTCGGCGGGGCTGTATGATTTTGTGCTGGAGGATTTCTCGGAACGGACACTCGGCGGGACGGCGGACGCCAAGGCGATTGCCTACGTCGGAATCCGCCGGAAAAAGGACAATCGTCTGTTCTACGGCGCCGGGGAACACTCCAATATTGATCAGGCGGCGGTCCTCGCACTGCTGACCGCGATCAACAAGGCGATGAACGACGACAGAAAGACGGCCGGCGGCAAATGAAGAAATACGGTCCGATTCTTTCCATTCTCACCGTCATTATTCTGATTCATGCGGTGATACTCTTTTCCTGCATGTATTCGGAAAGCCGGACGATGACGCAGAACGGGAAGACGGATTCGGAGGAGGCGTCGTCCCGTTTCGGGGAGAGCGTGGAGCCGCAGCTTCCCGTGATTGCGCCGGTGCCGGTTGACGCGGGGGAAGGATCTGCCGCGTCGACCGGAACAAAGTCTCTGCTGCCCGCGGAACCGCCGGTTCCGTTCGACCCGAATTTCGGAAAACCGTTTATTTACGAGTATGCGGTGATGGGGAACATCCCGGCGCTGCCCCGAAGCCGGAACGCGACATCGGGGATCCTGGTCGATCTGACGACAAGAAATGTGCTGTGGGCGAAAAATCATCGCAAAGGGGTTCCGATCGCGTCGATGACGAAGATTATGACCTGTCTGATCGCGTACGAGGATGTCGTGGCGGGAAAATATTCTCTGGATACGCCGGTGAAGGTGTCGGTGAAGGCGGCACGGGTCGGCGGAAGCCAGGTGTATCTGGATCCCAGGGAGACTTTCAGTCTCGGCGAGCTGATGAAGGCCGCTTCCATCAAAAGCGCAAACGATGCCGCGTATCTGATCGCGGAATTCATCGGGGGCGGATCGGTTCAGCCGTTCGTCGACCGCATGAACGCCAAGGCAAGGGAGCTGCGGATGCCGGGGACAAAGTTTTTCAATCCGAACGGTCTGCCCGGAAGCACGGCGGCGAAGGACAATGTCGCAAGTCCGGAAGGGATGGCGCGTCTGGCCGAGGCGACTCTCCGTCATCGTCAGCTGATGGTCTGGGCGTCGACCTGGATGGATACGTTCCGCAAAAAAGGACAGAAGGGATTTATGCAGATCAAGAATCATAATTATCTGCTTCCCGGGTCCTCTGAGGCCGCAAAAGGGGTCGATGGACTGAAGACCGGTTTCATCAACCGCTCCGGATTCTGTCTGACGGCAACGTGTCTGCGCGACGGCCGCCGCATGGTCGCCGTGGTGACCGGGTATCCGATCCGGCGGGAACGCGACCGCTTTGTGCGTCAGCTTCTCGACTGGGGATATTCCCGTGCCGCCGATCCGGCCGCCGCTCTGAAAAAGGATGCCGCACAGTCGGCAGACAGCAGGAAAAAGAAGAGCAGTTCAAAGGTTTCCTCAAGAAAGAAGGTTTCCTCCTCCGGGGCGCGCCGGAATCGGAAGAACTGAGAGTTTTTTTGTTTTTGTTTTTTTGTTTTCTGGGGATTTCGTGCTCCGTACGACCAGCGTTTCGCCGCTGGANNTGTCCTTGACCCGGAAAAATGCGCTGCATTTTTTCGTTGAAGAAGGTGGTGGGTGATGGGTGAAGAGAAGATGAAGTGTCGTTTCCCGTCGGGGGAGTTTTATGATGCGGCGTTTGAGATTGTTGCGGAGCTGAAGCGGCATGGAAAGAAGGCGTTTCTGATCGGCGGGTGTGTCCGCGATCTGCTGCTGGGGCGTTCGCCGCATGATATTGATCTGGTCACGTCCGCGCGTCCGGAGGAGATTCAGGCGTGGTTCGAAAAGACGTATGCGGTCGGGGCGTCGTTCGGGGTTGTGACGGTGCGGAAGGACGGGTTTTCGTTCGAGGTCGCCACGCTGCGGGAAGAGCGCGATTACAGGGATGGCCGCAGGCCGGAGAAGGTGTTCTATACGGAGGACGAGAAGCTGGATGTCGTACGCCGCGATTTCACGGTGAACGGTCTGCTCTGCGATCCGCAGACCGGAGCGGTGCTGGATTATGTGGATGGGATCGGGGATCTGTNNGACGATCGGGGACCCGGACCGTCGGTTTTCCGAAGATTATCTGAGGATTCTGCGGGCGATCCGTTTTACGGTGCGGCTCGGTTTTGAAATGGAGGCGGGGACCCGGGAGGCGGTGCGGCGGCATGCGGGGAAACTGTCGCTTCTTTCCTGTGAGCGGATTCGGGAGGAGCTGGAGAAGATGCTGCTCGGTCCGCATCCGTCCCGGGCGTTCCGGATGATGCTCGAACTGGGGGTGCTGAAGGAGATTCTGCCCGAGGTGGCGGCGATGGACGGCGTGGAGCAGCCGCCGCAGTTTCATCCGGAAGGGGATGTTTTCACACATACGATGATCATGCTGGAGAGGATGTGTCATCCGACGGCGGATCTGGCGTGGAGTGTGCTTCTGCACGATGTCGGGAAGGTGCCGACGGCCGCCCGCGGAGCCGACGGCGTAATGCATTTTTACGGACATGAGCACATCGGTTCGCAGATGGCGAAGGAGATACTCGGACGTTTGAAGTGTTCTTCCGCACGGGTGGAGAATGTTTCGACCGCGGTGGCGAATCACATGAAATTTGCGTCGGTCGACCGGATGCGGGAGTCGACCTGGCGGAAGATGATCGCGGAGCCGACGTTTGCAACGGAGATGGAGCTGAACCGTGTCGACTGTATCTCCTGTCACGGGAAGATGGGGGGATATCTTCTGATGCTGGACCGTTGGAAAAGTCTCGGCGATGCTCCGGCTGTTCCCCCGCTTCCGGTTGACGGACACGACCTGATCCGTCTGGGAGGGAAGCCGGATCCGGAACTCGGAAGAATCCTCGCGATCCTCCGCGACGAATTCCTCGAAGGAAAGCGGAAAACAAGGGAAGAACTGCTGAAATTCGCCGGAGTTTTGATAAAAAACAGAAAAAAACTTGCAAAATGAAATTGCAATGATATATTAGAAAGCTCTGGAACAGAACAATTTTTACTTTAATTGAGGAGTATACCATGTACGCAATCATCAGCACAGGCGGAAAACAGCTGAAAGTGACAAACGACGAGGTTGTTGCCGTTGAACGTCTTGCCGGAAACGCCGGAGACAAAATCACATTCGATCAGGTTCTCGCCGTCGGCGAGGGCGCGAACATGAATTTCGGCAGCCCGCTCGTGGAAGGCGCGAAAGTGGAAGCGGAGATCGTCGAACACTTCCGCGGACCGAAACTGATCGCATTCAAGATCAAACGCCGCAAAGGCTATCGTCTGCGCAAAGGCCACAGACAGGAACTGACCCGCGTCAAAATTCTTTCCGTGGGGTAATGCCGTATGCGTTATGATGCGAACGGAGCTCTGCTTGAGACTCAGATCCCGGGTTTGAAACCGGTTCATCGCGGAAAGGTCCGCGATATTTATGATATGGGAGACAGTCTCCTTTTTGTGGCAACAGACCGGATCAGCGCATTTGACTGCGTGATGCCGAACGGAATTCCCGACAAGGGACGCGTGCTGACCGCGATGTCCCTGTTCTGGTTTGATCTGTTCTCCTGGGCGCCCAATCATGTGCTCTGCTCCGACGCATCGAAATTCCCGGAGCCGCTGCGCGCAGTGGAACGGGATCTCGCCGGCCGTTCCCTGCTGGTGAAAAAAGCGAAAACCATTCCGCTGGAGTGCATCGTCCGGGGATACATCACCGGAAGCGGATGGAAATCGTACCAGAAGGATGGAACGGTCTGCGGGCAGAAACTCCGTCCGGGATATCGCCAGGCGGAAAAGCTCGACGAGGCGATCTTCACCCCCTCCACCAAGGCCGATGAGGGGCATGACGAGAATATCAGTTTTGAAACCGCATGCAAGCTGGTCGGAACGGAAAAGGCCACGCGGGTGAAAGAATTGGCACTCCGCCTTTACAACGAGGCGGCGGCATATGCGGAACAGCATGGGATCATTCTCGCGGATACGAAATTCGAATTCGGCGAGTGCGACGGAGAGATCATCGTGATCGACGAAGTGCTGACTCCGGATTCCAGCCGCTTCTGGCCGAAGAGCGAATACCGGATTGGCGGATCCCCCGTCAGTCTCGACAAACAGTTTGTCCGGGATTACCTGGAAAGTCTCGACTGGGACAAGACTCCGCCCGCTCCGATGCTTCCCGATGAGATCGTGATGAAAACCCGGGAAAAATATCTGGATGCGCTGAAGGCGCTTTCCGGAAAATCTCTTTCCTGATTTTCCTGTTCCCGCCGAGCGGGGAAGGGGCTGCATGGATGAAACCGGAACATTTTCAGAACAGTGTAGGACTCGTTTCCCCGCAGGATTTTGTCATTGAGGAGGGTTTGCTTCTTCAATGCGGTCATCTTCTTGCACCGATCACGCTTCGCTATGAGACCTACGGGACTCTCTCGGCGAATGCGGACAATGCCATTCTCATAGAACATGCTCTTTCCGGCGACGCACATGTGGCCGGATATTATGCCGAAACCGATGAAAAACCGGGCTGGTGGGATTCCATGGTCGGCCCGGGGAAAACGTTTGATACGAAGAAGTATTTCATTGTGTGTTCGAACGTGATCGGCGGCTGTTCGGGGTCCACGGGACCCAGCTCCATCAATCCGGCGACCGGAAAGCAGTACGGGATGGATTTCCCGTTTGTGACGATCGCCGATATGGTTCATGCACAGAAAAAGCTGATGGATCATCTCGGAATCCGCAAATGGCTCTGTGTGGCCGGCGGATCCATGGGCGGAATGCAGGTGCTGCGCTGGGCGCTGCTGTATCCGGACTGCCTGGAAAGCGCCATTCCGATTGCGACGACCTCGCGTATTTCCGCGCAGTCGATTGCATTCAACTGGGTCGGCCGGGAGGCGATCATGAGCGATCCGGACTGGAACGGGGGAAATTATACGGAGCAGCCGGATCACGGACTGGCGATTGCACGGATGCTGGCGCATATCACGTATCTGAGTGAGGAGTCGATGCGCAACAAGTTCGGACGCAAACTGCAGTCGGCAAAGGATTATTCGTTTGATTTTACGAAGGACTTCAGCGTGGAAAGCTATCTGGAGCATCAGGGAATGCGGTTTGTGGATCGCTTTGATGCGAATTCCTATTTGTACATCACGCGGGCGATCGATTATTTTGATGTGGCGGACAAGGTGAACGGGGATCTTGCGGCGGGACTGGCACCGATGAAATGCAAATGTCTGGTGGTGTCGTTTTCAAGCGACTGGCTGTTCCCGCCGGAGCAGTCGCGGGAGATGGTGCGCGGAATGCTGAAAAACGGACTGGATGTGACATACTGCAACATCCGATCCTCGTACGGACATGATGCGTTCCTGCTGGAGGATGATACGCTGGGAACGCTGATTTCGAATTTCCTTGCGAATCTGCGTCCGGAGGCGGCGTCATGACAGCCATCCGTCTCAATCACGACACGACGCTTTCCCGGGAGGATCTGACGACGATCGCATCCATGATTCCCGCCGGTTCGCGGATTCTGGATCTCGGCTGCGGTTCCGGGCGACTGCTCAAATTCCTCGCCCAGCTGAAGGATGCGAAGGTGATGGGGGTGGAGTGCGACGAGGAGAAGGTGATCGCGTGCGCAGGCCGCGGTGTGCCGGTCATCCAGACGAATCTCGACGAGGGTCTGCCCGATTTTCCGGATCTGAGCTATGATTTCGTGATTCTGAGCCGGACCCTTCAGGCGGTCAAACGGCCCGATCTGCTGCTCGATGAGATGTTCCGGGTCGGACGGACGGGAATTGTCAGCTTCATCAACTTCGGGCATTGCTCGGCGCGCCTCCAGCTCCTGTTCGGGGATATGCCGGAGACAAAGACTCTGCCGTGGAAATGGTTCGACACTCCCAATATTCATCTTGCCACGATCGCGGATTTCCGCCGTCTCTGCCGGGAGAAGGAGATTCGCATCCTGCATGAGATCCCGCTTTCAACGCAGTCCGATCCTCTGGCGTGGCTCGCAAATATCTGGCCGAACATGTTTGCTTCGACCTGCGTGTTCATCCTGGAAAAATGAGCCGCATACCGGCTGTTGTCTATTGTATTCTCACGCTGTGCGCGGTTGCGGCGCTGTGCGGGCTCTGGTTCGTCCCGCCGGATACGATCGGGTATGACATCTGTTTTTCACGTCGGGTGCTGCATCTTTCCTGCGCCGGATGCGGAGCCACACGGGCCACATATGCGCTGCTGCATGGGGAGATCGGCGAAGCGTTCCGTTTGAATGCGCTCTATGTGCTGATGATTCCGGTGCTGCTGTATGCGTGGATTGCGGCCGGGCAGTCCGTATTCGGCGCGCGGCGCCCGTTCCCCCTGTTCGGACGCCGCAGCATTCCGGTGATTCTCGCCGTGGTGGTTGTGTTTACTGTTCTGAGGAACGTGTTCCATTTCTGACCGGACGGAGACGGTTCTGCCCGGATGCGCCCTGCCGAATCCGGACGGAGCGGATCTGAAGGTCCGTCCGCATCGAAGCCATGGTGTATCTGCCGCCGATTTCCGCATCCAGAATGGTGGCGTTCAGTTTCGGATCGGCATGAATCACGATCCGCAGCGGAATGGTCTGCGGGGGGAGGACGGTCAGATTTTCCTTTGCATAGTCGCGCCCGAAAAAGGGTGTGTCGGGGAACTGGGTGTAGGAGTTCTTTTCGGGCGATCGGAGGACCTGCTCCCGGAAGGTGAGGAGAGTTTTTCCGGGGAGTCCGTCCGGAGCGGAGGACCACTGCGCCCGCCCGGCGGAGGGGAGAAGACGGAACTCACAGGGGACGCCCTCCCCCTCGAACAGAAGGGAGAACTGCGGCGCGTCGGCGGAGATGGTAAACTCCAGAAGCACATCCCGGACGGGAGGAAGAGCGGTTTGTTCGGCGAAGGAGGTTCCTTCCTCGAATTCGGGGAGGGTTTCCGGGATCCAGCGTTTGCCGAGCTGTCCGTTTCCCAGCGGAATGATCTCCCGCAGGAGCAGGCAGCTTCCCCAGCCGAGTCCGTTCAGCCATCCGCCTTCGATCCGGCGTCCATTGCTGTCGGAGGAGACCATGGGGACACAGCTGCCGTCATAGGGATCCCATCCGCGTTCGGTAAAGTCGATCCAGGCGGAATCCTTTCCGACCGGGCGTCCCCAGAATCCGGTGAAACCGACCATGAAATATTCCCAGTTGTCCAGTTGAAAGCGGGTCGGACAGTCCAGACAGTTCCGGGCAAAGCTCTCTTTCCCCTGCGGCGGAAAACTCCGGTCGACGAGCCGCCAGTCTCCCAGATGATCCGACTCCCAGATTCCGTCCTGACAGAGTTGCAGCGAGCCGTCCGGCTGGACAAAAATACTCGGATTTTCCAGAAAATGCATCAGTCGTCTGCTCTGGCGGAAATGGATCCCGTCCTCGCTGACGGCGTAACTGGCTCCGCCCGGAGTCAGCGATCCGATCTCGTCGGTTCCGAACTCTCCGGTATGGCCCAGGTGAAAGAGATTCCGGTAAAAGAGAAGATTCGCCGTCTCCGGAAACGGCTTTGCCCGTTCCGTGTGCCAGCCGAAGGAGAGGTGAAGTTTCCCCTGAAACTCGAACGCATTGCCGGTCCCGACCGACTGCCACGGCTCCTCCAGTTCAAAGACCGCTCCGTGATCGATCCATTCCCTGAAGTCCGCGGTGCTCAGATGCCAGAACTCATGGGCGCCCTTTCCGCGGCGGCTGCCGTGATGACGGCGGTCGAAAAGATAAAAAATGTGAAACCGTCCCTTCCATCCGAACGGAACCACGTCGCCGACCCAGGTGTTGAAGCCGAACGGCGTGTAATACTGGACCGGGAGATCGCGGACGATCCGGCGCTCCGTCCGACGGATTCCGGAAAGATCGTTGGTCAGCGAGCAGGAATGCACGGCCGGGGAAAAGAGCGTGCAGACCGCCGATCCTTCGTACAGGTGGCGGGGTGTACCCTCCGGACTGTCGCGGTCCATGACGATTCCATCGCAGAGAATCTGAAAGTAGACTCCGTCAAACAGAACGGCGAATTCATGCTCCTCCGTCTGTGATCCGGCAAGAAGGAGAGGAAATCCGATCCGGTACGGCTGGACGTCCTGATCCATTTTCAGAGCGCATTCGAGAACACGGCAGGACCCGTCCCGGCCGCGGATGGAGGGGTAATTCTGCTGTTTCCGGTCAAAAAGACGTTCATATTCCGATCCTTTTGCCTTGTCGCAGACCGCAAGCTGAAAGCCGCACGGATGCGAAAGAAGCCGTCCGTTCAGCTGGTCCGGAACTGCGGAAAAGCGCAGAAGAAAACGGGGATCGAAACGCTCGTTTTTCTCTCCGGGAATGTTCCAGTTCACATGTTCGAAATCGTAGAATGGAACAGTTTGAATAATCATGGTTTCTGTCTCCTTGTCGTGAAAAGTTTGAACCCGCGGACAGAATACTCCAAAAAGGCGGGGCGGACAATCGAAAAGTGGGATTTTTTATATGATTTCGGGAAATTCTGCTGGATTTTCAATAAAAAGAGAACTATCTTCCGGGGAAAAGGAGGTCCCCATGAAACAATATCACCTGATGGAGGATTCGCCGCAGATTCTGTTTCGGAGACACCGGTCTCTTGCGCTCGACGTTGCCGCGGAGCAGGGGGAGTTCCGGTTCTTCTGCGAGTTTCTTGCCCCCTCGTTCAGCCGGTTTTCGAAGGCCCGGGCATTCCATCATCCGGATCCGGCGTTTTCGCGTCTGTTCCTGATCGAAAAAGGGAGCGCGGAAATCTCCATGGACCATCGCCGTTTCCTGCTGAAAGAGGGCGACATTGCGCTGCTCCCCGCGGAACATCCGTTTCATGTGGATTATCACAGGGGGCTGGTCTGCAAAGCCTTCCATCTGCATCTGCATGACGAGCTCGGGTTCACCATCGGGAAGGAGGTGGACGGCGTGCAGAGTGTTCACCGTCCCCCTCTGACGGAAGCGCTGCTTTCCCTGATCCGGAGCGGACCGGAATGTGCGGTTCATTCCCAGGTGGCCTCCGTCGTCCTTCTGCTGCTTGAGCCGTTCTTCTCGACGGCGGCGGAACGTCNNTGGCGCTTCCGCCGTTCTATCGGAAACTGATGACGGAGATGTCGGAACTTCCGCCGGCCCGGCTGCGTCTGGAGACCCTTGCCCGAAAACACTGCATCAGCCGTTCCGCGCTGGGAAAGGGATTCCGCCGCGCATTCGGCTGCTCCTTCAAACAGTATCAGCAGAATCTGCTGCTGATGAAGGCGCGGAAACTGCTGATGGACGACTCGCTGAGCATCTCCCAGATCGCCGGGGAACTGGGATTTCGTCAGATTCTCTACTTTTTTGAATTTTTCCGCCGTGCATCGGGAATCACGCCGATGGAGTTCCGAAAGCAGAGACCGGAGGGAAGGGAAGATCTCCTGTAACGCAGTCGGATCCCTTCGGAAAGAAAAAAGCCTCCGGACGCGGAAGCGAACCGGAGGCTTGGGAAAAAGACGGAAGAGTTACTTCACGGAAAGATAGTCGTAGGCGTCCGACCGGAACGGATAGGCGGGGAGACCTTCACGGTTCTGCAGGTTGCAGTCGCCGCGATAGCCCGCATAGGCGTAACGGACATATTTCGGGTCCTTGACTTTGGGGGAGCTGACGAGGACGTCTTTGCCGTCGATTTTCGCATCGGCCCAGACAAACTTCTTGTCGGCTCCGGCGATGGCGAATGCGCCGGGCGCTTTTCCGTCGGAGGTCTTGAGTCCTCCGTCGACGTTCCGGAAGCGGACGCGGATCGCGCCCTTCTCGGGAGACGCGGAAAGGAACAGCGGTCCCTGACTGACCACATCCATTCCATAGGCGATCCGCTCGGCTTCGAGGGCCAGACGTTTGCCGACATCCTGCTTGTTTGCCGGATGAATGTTCGCCGCTTCCCCGATGTCGATCGCACAGGCAAGTCCGACGTTCGGGATGTTGAGCATCTGCTGCTGAATATCGCGGGTCAGAGCGTATCCGGAGACCCGTGTTGCATCGGCGGTCTGCCAGGTTTTGGCCCGTCCGGGTTCAAATCCGGCAAGCTGGACGATCAGGAACGGCATCTTCGGATTGTTCCATCTTGCCCGCCAGTCGGCGATCAGCGCCTTGTGGAGCGGATAGTAGTGCGGCTGACCCGCATTCGAACAGCCCTGATACCAGATCACGCCGCGGACCGGAAGTTTCGTCCACGCGGCAATCATGCCGTTGTAGAGATTCGACTGGAACTGCTGGCTCTTGTACGGAATCGAGATGAATCCGGGCACCCGCTTGTTTCCGGTCTCCTTCATCGTGCAGGCAAACTCGTCGTTCTGCTTCCAGTTCTTGTTGATGACCATCCGGGCCTTTCCGCTGGAGAGCATCATCCGCTGGATCGCATTTGCCATCTGGTCGCGGCTTCCCCAGTTGTAGAAGTATTCCCCGCGGACCGCGAGGGTGTTGGATCCGTTCTGGTCGATCTGGTCCGGTTTCAGGGTGATCCGGGCCAGTTTCTTCGATTCCGGATCATTCGCTTCCCAGCCGGCAATGCGTTTCCCATTCAGATACACATCCGCCTTTTCACCGACCTTGCCGATCGAAAGGACCAGTGTTTTCCCCTTCAGATAAGCCGGAAGATTGAATTTTGTCCGATACCAGCGGGCGATATATTTCGGGCTGTTCTCGACTTTCCCGGGCTTCCAGGCGGAATCGTCGAATCCGGCAGCTTCCCATCCTGCGGCTTTTGCCTTTGCCGCCGCGCCGGCTTTTTCAAACAGCGGATGCCAGGCCGCCATTGCATCGGCAAAGCGTTTGGCTTCCTTGGCCTCGTAGTCCTTTTTCTGCTGATCGTTGAGTTTGAAGCGCTGAATGGTCTTCAGATCCTTTTCGATGCCGGAGGCCTGATAGCCTGCATCGGAAATCCAGGGTTCGATCCGGGTTCCGCCCCAGGAGGCGTTGATGAGGCCGACGGGAACTTTCAGATCCTGATGAAGTTTGCGTCCGAAGAAATAGGCGGTCGCACTGAAATAATGGGCTGTGGAAGGATCGCACTTGACCCATCCCTTTGCAGCGGAATACTGGGCGGGAAGTTCTTTGTTGTGCGACTGGACCAGTCTCTGGAACGCATAGCGGATCTGCGGATATTTTGCGTTGGCGACCTCTTTTTCACAGTTTTCCGCGCTCCATCCGCGGCGGAAGACCCGTCCGACAGGCATCTGCATGTTGGACTGCCCGGAGCAGAACCAGACCTCTCCGATGAGGAGATCCTTGAGTTCCACCGTTTTCTTTCCGTCGGAGATTTTGACGGAGTAGCTTGTGTTTCCCGCCTTCATCGGGGGGAATTCGGCCTTCCATTCTCCTTTTCCGTCGGCCTTTGCGGTGACGGATTTTCCGTTGAATTCGACCTTGACCGAAGCGCCCGGATCGGCGGATCCGAAGAAGGTGATCGGTTTCTGCTGCTGGAGCACCATGTTCGAGGAGAACACGGGATCCACCTTGAGATCGGCGGACGCTCCCACGGCAAGAAGGACTGCTGCAGCAAATGCTGTCAGGATTTTTCCCATTTTTCTGCCTTTCGTTACTCGTTCAATAAAATTCATTTGCGGGGTGTTGTTCAAACACATTTTTTCTACTATAACAGGAATTGCGGGGAAATCAAACTTTTATGAAAGTCTTTCCTGTTTTTTTCAAAGATTTTTTGCGTTGTCCGGCAGGGGATGCGGAACTCTCCGGGATCGGGAAAGGGTCCGCAGAGAAGCGGAGGAACGGGAAATTTGGATTTAAAATTTGCAAAAGCGGAAGTGCGGTGTTATATTACGTCTTTTGACGCTACTTCATACAAAAACAGAGATAACGAAGGAACAGAAAATGCCGGGAAAAGATGTCAGAAAGTCTGCCGTCAAGACGTTTGCTCAGAGCGAGAGAGCTCGTCTCAGACACAAATCCACCAGAAACGCGCTGTGGACCACGGAGAAAAAGCTCAGAGCCGCCGTTGAGGCAGGGGACAAAAATTCCGCCAGCGAAATGCTTCGGAAACAGTATGCCGCACTCGACAAGGCTGTGAAATCCGGAGCCATGCACAAGAATCAGGCCAACAGAAAGAAATCTCGTCTCGGGAAGCTGGTCGCGAAAACGGCCGCCGTCGAGATCAAGCCTGAGTAAGCGCAGACGGTCATTCCGTTCGAAGAGTCCGGCGAATGGGGTGTTTTCAACCTCATTCGCCCTTTTTCACGGAGTGCATCCGCAGAAAATCCTGCGGAAAAGATGCTTCCCCTTGTTGAAAAATCGGGAAGTATGTGATAGAATAGTTTTGTCCGGTGCGGACGCCCCCTGCGTCCGTCGCCTTGGCGGGATATCCCGCCTTATTTTTTGATACGGTTGTCAAAAAATGAACAGTTTATCAATCGCAGGGTGGAGGGAACGACAATGAATCACGAACTTCTGGCCATTCTTGAGTATATTGAGCAGGAACGGGGTGTCAGCAAGGAACAGCTTGTGGACGCTGTTGAAAAAGCCCTGCTTACGGCCTCCCGGAAAAGTATTCATCCGGCCAACGAACTGGAAGTGAAAATCGATCGGAACACCGGAGATCTCCGCGCCTGGGCGGTGCTTGAGGTCGTGGCGGAAAATCCGGACAACGATCAGATCCTGCTCTCGACCGCCCGGGAACGCATACCGGACGCGCAGGTCGGGCAGAAAATCCGCTGGGAGGTTACGCCGAAAGACTTCGGACGAATCGCCGCGCAGACCGCAAAACAGGCAATCCTTCAGCAGATCCGCAAAGCGGAAAAGGCGATCGTCAAGGATGAATTTGAGGACAAGGTCGGCCAGATCGTCAACGGGACGGTCCGCCGCTTTGAAGCCGGATCCATTCTCGTGGATCTCCAGAAGGCGGAGGGAATTCTTTCGCCGAAGGACAAGGTGCCCAATGAACAGTATATGCCCGGCGACCGGATCAATGCCCTGCTGCTGAAGGTGGATGTGAATGCGGCCGGACCGAGTCTGATTCTTTCGAGAACCTCTCCGCTGTTTATCCGCAGACTTCTGGAGCGCGAGGTTTCGGAGATTCATGACGGCGTGGTCGAAATTGTCGCGATTGCCCGGGATCCGGGAGTCCGCACGAAGATTGCGGTCCGGAGCTCCGATCCCCGGATCGATCCCGTCGGCGCGTGCGTGGGAATGCGCGGAATGCGGGTGAAGAATATTACGAACGAACTCGGCGGAGAGCGGGTGGATGTGATCAACTATTCCGAGGATCCGGAAGAGTTTGTCGCCAACGCGCTGCATCCGGCAAAGGCGGAACAGATCGATGTCAATGAAGAGGACCGGGTGGTGACGTTCTATGTCACGCCGGAGAATTCGCGTCTTGCATTCGGGAAGAAAGCCCAGAATGTGAAACTGGCGCAGAAGCTGACCGGTTGGAAGATTGAGATCAAGACGCTCGAAGAGAACGAACATGAGGAGTCGTTCGACGAGAAAAAACAGAGAATCACAAAGGAGCTCTCCACGGAACTCGGCGTTCCGCTGAAGGAGGCGGAAATTCTGGTGAACAACGGTTTTCTCTCGATCGAGGGACTGAAAGCGGTGCAGGTCGCGGATCTGGAGGCGATCGAAGGACTTTCTCCAGAGACGGTCCGTGCCATACTTGAAAAAACAGCTAAACAAAACGGGGCGGATTCTTCGCTGTAAGAACCGCCTGTTTCCCGGAGGATGTGAAATATGTCATCAGCAAAAACGATAAAGGTCAAAGATCTTGCCGGCAAGTACGGTCTGTCGCCGAAAGATGTTATCCGCGAACTGAACGAACAGGGTTTTGATGACGTAAAAAGCGCATCTTCCGCCATTCCCGCCGATGCTCTGGAGATCGTGGAACTCTATTTTGAGGACTATGTCGCCAAGCGCAAGGGCGCCGGACGTAAGAATGCCCGGGGCGGGGAAAGTTCGGGCGCATCCGCTCTGAAGAAAGCTGAAATTGCTCCGCCGGTGGTGGTGAAGGCCCTGGCGGAAGCTCTCGGGAAGAAGCCGAACGAGGTGGTCAGCGGTCTGATGCAGATGAACGTGCTTGCCAGCATCAATCAGACCGTCGCGCCGGAGGTGGCGATCGAATATGCGAAGAAGTGCGGAATCGAGCTGACGGTCGGCGCGAAGGAGAAGGAGCCCAAGCCGGAGACCGCGGAGGATACGGATCATCCCGAGGATTTTGAATATCAGGATGATCCGAAGGATCTTGTGCCGCGCTGTCCGATTGTGACCTTCATGGGGCATGTCGACCACGGGAAGACCTCTCTGCAGGACCGGATCCGCAAGACCGATATTGCTGGAGGGGAGGCCGGAGGTATCACGCAGCATATCGGTGCGTCGGTGGTCAATCTCAACGGCAAGATGATCACGTTTGTCGATACACCGGGGCACGAGGCGTTTACCGCGATGCGCGCCCGGGGCGCCAATGTGACGGATATCGTTGTGCTCGTGGTCGCCGCCGACGACGGATTCATGCCGCAGACCATCGAGGCGATGAATCACGCGAAAGCCGCCGGAGTGCCGATTATCGTGGCCATCAACAAGATGGATCTGCCGGATGCCAATGCGGACAAGGTCCTGCTTCATATGCAGCAGAACAATCTGACGTCGGAGGACTGGGGCGGCAATGTCGCGGCGATTCGCGTCTCCGCCAAGACCGGAGAGGGAATTCAGGATCTGCTCGAACGCATTCTTCTGGAAGCGGAGATGCTGGAATTGAAGGCGAATCCGAAACGTCCGGGAATGGCGTATGTTCTGGAATCCCAGCTGGAGCAGGGATTCGGGCCGACCGCCAATATCGTGGTGAAAAACGGTACGATCAAGATCGGGGACCCGATCCTTTGCGGAGAGTACTGGGGCAAAGTGAAGAATCTGACCGACTGCCGGGGGCAGCGTGTGAAATCCGCCGGACCCGGAACCCCGGTCAAGGTGGCGGGGCTGAGCGGCGTGCCGGAAGCCGGAACACGTCTGGTGGTCTGCTCCTCCGAACACCACGCCAAGGAGCTCGCGGAAGAGCGGGCGGAGAAGAAACGGGAAGAGCAGCTGCTGCACAGCAACGCGTCCGGAACGAGTCTGGAGGATCTCTTCAGCAAGATGGAGTCGGACAAGAAACAGTCGCTCTGCGTGGTGCTGAAGGCGGATGTGAATGGATCGTGCGAGGCGATTGCAGAGTCGTTCAAGAAGCTGCCGTCCGATAAGATTTCGATCAACGTGGTGCATTCCGGAGTCGGTGCGATTACGGAGAATGATGTGCTGCTTGCCGCGTCGTCGCACGGAATTGTGGTCGGATTCCATGTCCGCGTGAATCCGGGCGTGAACGCTCTGGCGAAGAAGGAAAATGTGGAGATCCGTCTTTACAGCATCATCTATGAGCTGATCGAGGATATCACCGATGCGCTGACCGGGCGCCTGGAGCCCGAAAAACGGGAAAAGGAACTCGGAGTGGCAAAGATTCTGCAGATTTTCGAGCTCTCCAAAGGACCGAAGGTCTGCGGATGCGTGGTGGAGAAGGGCGTCGTGAAGGTCGGTGCGAAGGCGCGGGTGTTCCGCCGCGGCGAACTGATCTTCAATGGAGAGGTGCGTTCCCTGCGCCGTTTCCAGGATGATGTCCGCGAAGTGAAGCAGGGACTCGAGTGCGGAATCAAGCTGGACAACTTCGCAGATTTCGATGTCAATGACGTGATTCAGATTTACGATATTGAACTGAAAAAGGCGTCGCTGTAACACAAGAGCCGGAGAGAGGTCTGCGCGTTTGCGCAGACTGCGTCCCGGATACCGGAACAGGAGGAATGCGGATGGCTTTTGCACCCGATCGAATTGCACGCGTGAACGAGATCCTCAAACGGGAAATCGCTCTGATACTGGAAAAAGAGAACATCGCACGGACTGGGACTCTGATTTCGATTACCAAGGTTCAGTGCTCGTCCTGCCTGAAAAATGCGACGGTGTATGTGAGCGTCTATGGAGGCGGGCCGACCGCGGAACGGGAGGTCATGAAGCTCCTGGAAAGCAAACGCGCCCTGATTCAGAAACGGATCGCAGGAACGATCATTCTCAAATATACGCCTGTTCTCCGTTTTACTCCGGATCGGAATCTGGAGGAGGGGGACCGGGTGCTCAATATTCTTCGCTCTCTTGAAGAAGAAGAGGGGGAGCGCTGATGGATTCCGCGTTTCTTGCGGCACTGCGCACGGCGGAACGGATTCTGATTGCAACCCACGAACGGCCCGACGGAGATGCGATCGGTTCGCTCAGCGCGGCTCTTGGAATTCTGCGCGACAACGGATTTCATGCGTATGGGATTCTGCCTTCCCCGGTTCCTGATTTTTATGCGTCGTTTCTGCCGAAGGAGGGGATTGTTGCATCGGGAGAGGGGATCGCGGCGGATGTTTTCCTTGTTGTGGACTGTTCCAACAGCAAACGGATCGCGGCAGCGGGATATCCGATCGACAACTGTCCGACGGTCATCAATGTCGATCACCATCCCGACAATGAGCACTTCGGCACGCTGACGCTTTTGAATCCTTCCGCGGCAGCCACCGCACAGGAGCTGTATTCGCTGTTCCGCGAGGCCGGATTTCACATTTCCGCAGAGAATGCGACCCGTCTTCTCCTGGGGCTGATTACCGACAGCGGCTGTTTCCGGTTCGACAACACCGATGCCGCGGCACTGCGTGCGGCCGCGGATCTGCTGGATCTGGGGGCGGATCATCACCGGATCATTCTTTCGGCATTCAGTTCGCGTCCGGAAAACCTGGTCCGTCTGGAAGCGGAGCTCGGATCGAAGCATCTGAAGACGGCGCTGGGGGGGCGTTTCGCGTGGATCGTGCTGGATCCGGAGGTTTTGAATCGTTTCGGAGTCGAGGTTCGCAACACGGAATCGCTGATCGAAATTCCACGCAACATCGCGGGCGTGGAGTTTGCCGCCGTGCTGCGTCCGGAAAACGGGGGATACAAACTTTCGCTCCGCGCAAAAAACGCGCCGTATTCGGCGGGACGGATTGCACGGCGTCTCAACGGCGGCGGNNCCGCCGGCGGATTCATTCCGGCAAAGAGAGCCGATGAAGCGGAGAAAATTTTACTGCAACAGGTCGAAATGGAATTGAAGGAACATGAGAAACAATCCCGGTAAGCATCGTCTTCCGCCGTTTGAACGAAGCGGCGTTCTTCTTGTCAACAAGCCTGCCGGATGGACCAGTCACGATGTGGTGGGATTCATCCGCTCCCGGTTCAATGTGCCGAAGGTCGGCCACTGCGGGACACTGGATCCTTCCGCGACCGGACTGCTGGTGATCGTGCTGGGAAAATTCACGAAGCTCAGTCAGAAATTCAGCGGAGAAAACAAGGTCTATGCGGGGCGGCTCCTGCTCGGGACGGAGACCGATACGCAGGACCTCGACGGAGAGGTGATCCGGACGGCATCGTATGACGGCATCACGGAAGAGATGCTGAAGGATGCGTTCGCTTCCTTCGTCGGAGACATCCTTCAGACGCCGCCGATGGTTTCCGCAAAGAAAAAGGACGGCGAACGTCTTTACGATCTGGCGCGGAAGGGAATCGAAGTGAAGCGTGATCCTCTTCCGGTCACCATCCATTCCATCGATGTGACGCGGGTGGAGATGCCGTATGCGGACTTTGTCGTTTCCTGCTCCAAGGGGACGTATGTGCGGACGTTGTGTGCGGATATCGGAGAGAAACTCGGCTGCGGAGCCTGTCTGCACAGTCTGAACCGCCTCCGCAGCGGCGAGTTCGATCTTGCCGATGCGTACGAGATTGAAACGATGCGGACCTGGGAACAGGCGGAACTGGATGCCGCAATCACCGATTTTCTGCACCGGAAGCTGGCGCGGATGAATCTTTCCGCATTTTAAGATCGAAAGAGAAGGAGGGGAGTCGTATGCTGAGCTACGATCAACTGGAATGCGCGGTCATGAAATTTGTCATGGAGTCGAAGCAGGAGTGCTTCGATGCGGAGGAGCTGGCGGCGGAACTGGATCCCCAGTCGAGCGGGGAGGAGAGGGAAAACACGCTCCGGCGCATCTGCAACATTTTGGATTCCTGTGAATTTGTCGTTCGGAAACACTCCTCGGATCTGTATTATATTCTGGACCGTTTCTTCCATGGGACGGTGATCTTCTGCAAACCGCGTCCGTTTGAACTGGAGCATGGGATTTTTCTTCCGGCGGCGCGTCTGGAGCCGTTTCATCCGGCGGAGCTGTATGCGGACGAACTGGAGATTTCCGGCGGGGGGATTGCGGAACCGTTCGGACTGACGGAGGTGAAAACCGCATTCGGAGAGGTGGCGGATCTGTTTTTCATGCTTGGGCCGTCCGGGACGGTGGATATGCTGGTTGCGGAGTCGCAGGAGAATTATGAGGCGATCCGCCGCTGCAATGGTCTTAACGACGCGGTGATGGTGAGACTGGAGGCGTTTGACTTTTCCGAATTTTATCAGAGAACGGGGTTCCGGAGCGGCGATTTTCTCCGGTTTGAGATTGAATCCTGGGCGGATGGCCGCTGGAACGTGTCGCATGTTTCCCGCATCGATGCCCCGACCCCGACGGAGATCAAGCGCTGGATCGACAAGTTTGAAACGGCTCTGGCCGCAGTCTGTTCCGATTACAAGGACTCCCTGGAGATCCATGAACAGATCGAATATGCGTATGTTTATGCGTCGTCTTCCGGGAATGATCTCCGTCGTCTTCCGGGGCCGTCGATCGACCTGTATCAGAATATGATGCGCTCCATCTCGTTCCGTCGCGACGGTTCGGAGTGGACGCTGATTTCCAATGACGATCTGGAAGACATCGGCGATTCTCATTCGTCTTCCGGTCCCGGAGAAGGACATGTGCACTCTTCCGCCTGTTCCTGCGGAGAGCATGACCATGCGGAAGGGAAAGAGGAGGAGTCGCCGTTTGGAGACATGTCGCCGAACGATTTTTCCGCCTCGCGCGGTACGATGGAGTCCATCGATGCGATTCTGCACGAGATCCACGCTCCGGTCTCCGAAACGGAGGTTCAGGCCTATATGCTGGATTCCATTGCCAATGGCGCGGAATCCTTTGCGGAATTTGAACGGATCCATGAAGATCTGATCCGTTTTGTCTTCACCGACGAGGCGCAGGAGGCCGCATACTTGAATCTTCTGGAGGAGCTGTGGGAGTTGACGGCGGATCATTACAGTCATAATCTGGATTCGCTGAAAGCGCCTCTTCGTCAGCGTCTTCTGGAGTTGACGGACCGGCGGATCGAGTTGTCCGCGGTGATTCTGGAGCACGGAGGAAGTTCGAAGCCGCCGGAGGAGTTGAAGGATGGAATGATTCATCTGCATCGGTCGATTCTTGAAACGCTCTCTCTTCTCAACCGGGATGTGGTTCTGGAGGAAGATGAGATTTCTGATCTGGAGCTGCGGGTTGGGGATATTGAAAACGATTTTGAATTGCTCAGCGAGAAGATTTCTCTCTGGCTGGAGAAGCGGCTCGACCAGAAGAAGCAGGGAGGGAATTGATTTTTTCCCGGTTTTGGGCTGCTGGATTTTTGTTTTCCTGTTTGTTTTTTCAGAAAATCGTTTGCTTTTTCAGGAGAGGGGTGTATATTAAGAGCTATCCAAGGGGTATTAGCTCAGTTGGCTAGAGCACCTGCTTTGCA
>DDJH01000171.1:0-630 GCA_002338895.1 Lentisphaeria bacterium UBA1829
CGCCTTCTGCGCAAGCAGAATCCGTGCGCCGGTCTTTTTCTGCACCCCGTCGAGAATCGCAAGATTGCGGCGGAGCAGACTCAGATCGACGACAAAGCTGGGCGTTTCGATCGAATTCAGCGGCAGTCCGGCCTGATTCATTCGGAAAAGACCTCCTTCCACGGCAGTCCATACTCGTTGAGCTTGGCCATGAACGGATCCGGATCGAACTGTTCCATGTTGAAGACTCCCGCACCTTTCCAGGTCCCCGTGGCGACCATCATCGCACCGATCATCGCCGGAACGCCGGTNNCTGATGATCGCAGACATTGTAGACATAATAGGTCCGCGGCTTCCCGTCCTTCGTTCCCTTGATGAGACAGCCGATGCAGGTTTTGCCGACCGTTTTCGGTCCGAGCGTGGCGGGATCGGGCAGCAGCTTCTTCAGGAACTGGAGCGGCACAATCTCCTTCCCCTCGTACATCACCGGTTCGATGCTGGTCATGCCGACATTCTGCAGCACTTCCAGATGTTTCAGATAGTTGTCGGAGAACGTCATCCAGAACCGCGCCTCCTTCAGTCCCTTCTTCTGCAGGAACGGAACGAGGGATTCCAGTTCCTCGTGCCACAGCAGATAGATCTTTCTCGGTC
>DDJH01000171.1:695-6812 GCA_002338895.1 Lentisphaeria bacterium UBA1829
TCCGGATTGAAGTTGGTGGCGAACGGATGCCCGTTGTCGGCGGCGTTTGCGTCGATGATGTCGAGCGTCTCGATCGTGTCGAAATGGTGCTTCGCGGCGTAGGCACAGTAGACGTTGGTCACGCCGGGATCGAATCCGGATCCGAGAAGCGCCATGATCCCCTTCTCCTTGAAGCGATCCTGATACGCCCACTGCCAGCTGTATTCAAANNAACCGTTCTCTGTAAGCCCACTGCCAGCTGTATTCAAAATGCGCCTCGTCGAGCGGTTCGTAGTTGGCGGAGTCCACATAGTTCACTCCGGTTTCCAGACACGCGTCCATGATGTGCAGATCCTGATAGGGAAGAGCGAGGTTCAGAACCACGTCCGGCTGGAAATCCCGGATCAGGGAGACCAGCTGCGGGACATTGTCCGCATCCACCTGTTCGGTCCGGATCGGACGGGAGAGCTGCGCGGCAATCGCATCGCATTTCGATTTCGTCCGGCTCGCAAGACAAATCTCCGAAAAGACGTCCGAAGCCTGCGCGCACTTGTGCACCGCCACGCCGCTGACTCCGCCTGCTCCGATGATTAAGACTTTCGCCATGATGATCGTGTTTCCTTTCTATACGGTTAACGTTCAAAATAGGTATAGCCGCGAAGACCGTCCTCGTAGGCGGCCATGATTGTCCGGCGTTCCGCCGGGGTGATCCGGTTCTCCCGGACGGCGGTCTCCGCCTTGTCGCGGAAACTGCTGATCAGGGTCTTCGGGTCGTATTCCACGTAGGAGAGAACGTCGGAGACGGAATCGCCTTCGATCTCCTTGACGATTTCAAAGCGTCCGTCCTCCTGCGAAATGTTCACGCTGACAACGTTGGTGTCCCCCAGCAGATTGTGAAGGTCGCCCAGCGTCTCCTGATACGCTCCCACAAGAAAGACGGCCAGATAGTATTCCTCGTCCTCCCGCAGTTCGTGAAGGGGAAGGGTGTGACGCTCGTCATGAAGATCCACGAATTTGTCGATCTTCCCGTCGCAGTCGCAGGTGATGTCGGAGAGAATTCCCTGGCGGGTGGGCATCTCCTTGAGCCGGTGGATCGGCATGATCGGAAACACCTGGTCGATCGCCCACGTGTCCGGCAGCGACTGGAAAACGCTGATGTTCGCATAGTAGATGTCCGCCAGCGCCGTGTCGAGTCCTTCGAACTCGTCCGGAACGTATTTGAGTTTCTTGACCTCCCGGTGGACCGCCGCCATGATGTTCCAGAATGCGCTCTCCGCCGTCGCACGTTCGCGGAAGGAGATGCGGCCGTTCTTGAACAGAATCCGGATCTCGTCCCGGTAGTAGATCGCATCGTGGAAGCACTCCTGGAGATTCTTCGGAGAGATGTGGTTCAGTATCGCCACAAGATCCTTCGTATGCTCATTGGCATTTTCCTTGAGCGGCGGAATTTTGGCCGATTCGAATTTGGTCGCATCCAGAATGTTGAACAGAAGCACCGAGTAATAGGCCACGGTCGCGCGACCCGATTCGGTGATGATGGTCGGATGGGCGATGTTCTTCGCCGTGAGAATTTCCGAAACGGTTTCCACCACGTCCACGCAGTATTCGTCGAGCGAGTAGTTGCGGCTGAGGTTGTAGTTCGTGTGGGAGCCGTCGTAATCGACCGCCAGTCCGCCGCCGAGATCGAGAAAGCCCATCGTCGCCCCTTCCTCCACGAGTCCGCAGTAGATCCGGGCGGCCTCGATGATCCCGTTCCGGATGTCCCGGATGTTCGGAATCTGCGAGCCGATGTGGTAGTGCAGAAGTTTGACGCAGTCGAGCATCTTGGCCTCGCGGAACGCGTCGACCGCGGTAATCAGCTCCGCGGTGTTGAGCCCGAATACGCTGCGGTCCCCGCCCGATTCGGTCCATTGCCCGCCCGCCCGTGTCGAGAGCTTCATCCGCAGTCCGATGTTCGGACGGATCCCGAGCTGGCGGCTCCGTTCGATGATCGCCTGCACCTCGCCCGGCATCTCCACCACCAGAAAGCACTGGATGCCGATTTTGGTTGCATAGAGAGCCAGGTCGATGAATTCGTCGTCCTTGTATCCGTTGCAGATCAGGCAGGATTCCGGGTCGCGCAGATTCGCGATTGCCGCAAGAAGTTCCGGTTTGCTTCCGGCTTCGAGTCCGTGATGCAGTTCGCGTCCGAACTTCGCGATCTCTTCGACCACCTGCTGCTGCTGGTTGACCTTGATCGGATAGACTCCTTTATAGACCCCTTTGTATCCGGTCTGTTCGATGGCTTTGGCGAAGCTCTTGTGCAGAAGGCGGATCTGGGAGTTGAGGATGTTTCCGATCCGCAGCAGAACCGGCATGTCCATGCCGCGTTCCTTCACGCCCCGGACGATGTCCATCAGACTGACGGAAGGGGAACCCGGTTCCCGAAACGGTGTCACGGCCACTTCGCCGTTGTTGTTGACTGTGAAGTATCCGGCGCCCCAGTTGTTGATCCCGTAAAGGTCTGCGGAATCGCGAACGGACCACCGTTCCAGCGTTTCTCTGCGAATGTTCATTTCCCGATCCTGTCCATCTTCATTCATCGATCTGTAAAAAGTAAAGTATCAGAAGTGTAATATACAAAAAAAATTTTTTTTTTCAATCCGCTTTTCGCGAAAACAGTCATTCCCGGTTGCTTTTTAGAAAAAACGGGATACCTTACAAACAAAACGAAAACATTTTACGGGATTTTACACGATGAAACAACCTCTTTTCGACTCCTGCTTTCTGGGTTCGCTCCTTCTTCGAAACCGCTTTATCCGTTCTGCCACCCACGAGGGGCTGGCGGAGGAGAACGGACTGTATTCGCCGGAACTGACATCGCTGTATGCGGATCTGGCACGGGACGGAATTGGAATGATTATAACGGGGCACACCTGGGTGTCTCCGGAGGGGGAGGCGTCGCCGCGGCAAGCCTCCGCCGCTTCGGAGGAGGCGGTCGAGCTCTGGCGCATTGCGACCGATCTGGTTCACCGAAACGGCGGAACCATCGCACTGCAGCTGGCGCATGGAGGGGGGAAGTCCCGCCGCCTGGAAGGCTCCATCGGGCCGTCGCCGTTTCCCCATCCGTCGAAAAAGGGGGAGTGCGGGGAGGCGACCGTGTCGGAACTGGACTCTGTTGTCGCGGCTTTCGCTGCGGCGGCGGATCGTGCGCGGAGGGGAGGGTTTGACGCCGTGCAGATCCATGCGGCGCACGGGTATCTGATCAGCGAATTCCTCTCGCCCTTCTACAACCGGAGAACGGATGAATACGGCGGGACGCTGGAAAACCGGATGCGTCTGCTGGTCCGCGTGTTCCGTGCGGTGCGGGAGGCGGTCGGAGAGGCCTTCCCCGTGATGATGAAGATCAACAGCGAAGATTTCGTCGAGGGCGGATTCTCCCGGACGGAGTGTATCGAGGTCTGTCGGACTCTGCAGAACATCGGGCTGAATGCCGTGGAGCTTTCCGGTGGAATTCCGGAGGCCGGGGCCAGACTGTCGCCGGTCCGCCTTGAAAATCCGGAGCATGCGTCTTCCCGAACCTATTACGAGGAGGCGGCGAAGGAGCTGAAGGCCGCTTTGTCGATCCCGCTGATCCTGACCGGCGGAATCCGCTATCCCGGGACGGCGGAAAGACTGATTCAGGAAAACTGCTGTGATTTTGTCTCCCTGAGCCGTCCGCTGATTGCCGAACCCGGCCTGATCCGCCGGTGGGAGGAAGAGGATGATTTCCGGGCAAAGTGCATCAGCTGCAACGCCTGCTTCCGTCCGATTCTCACCGGACGCGGTTTTCGTTGCCCGAAGTTCGGCGCGGACCGGAAAGAGTCCTGAAAACGATCTCTTTTCAGCGTATCTTCCGTTTCAGGAACATCTGAAACGCCGAGGGCAGGGAGATGCGGCTGCGCAGCTCTTCCGCTGTGACCCATTCATAGCCGAGGACCTCCGCTGTGCACTCGATCTCCCACGCGCGCATCTTCCACTCCACGTGGGAAAAAATGTGGTTCGCCCGGATTCCCTCCTTCAGCGAGCGGAACGGGATGTTCCGTTCGTTCAGAACGAGGAGAATCTCCTGTTTTGTCCGGAATCCGGGCAGACCGGGCAGTTCCATCATTCCGGCGAGCAGTCCGTGATCCGGCCGGCGGTTCAGAGCCAGTTTTCCGTCATGGCGGAGCAGAAGAATCGTTTTCTCTTCGACTTTCCGCTCTTTTCTTTCTGTACGGAGGGGGATTTCCCGGGCTGTTCCGGCGAGGAAGGCTCCGCATTTCGCGTGCAGCGGACAGATCCCGCATTTCGGTTCTCCGTTCGGCAGACAGACGACCGCTCCGAGTTCCATCAGCGCCTGCGTGAAATCTCCGCACCGGGTTTTCGGATAGATCTTCCGCAGCTCTTCCGTCAGCTGTTTTTTCCATGCCGTTGAGCGGATCTCCTGCTTTCTTTCGCAGAGACGGGCATGGACGCGGAGCACGTTCCCGTCCACAGCCGGTTCCGGCTGTCCGAACGCGATGGAGGCAATGGCTCCGGCCGTGTAGTCGCCGATCCCGGGCAGTTTGCGGATTGCCGGATAGTCCTGCGGGAATTCTCCTCCGTATTCATCCCGGATGATCCGGGCGGCTTTCTGGAGATTGCGGACGCGGGTGTAGTATCCGAGTCCTTCCCAGAGTTTGAGAAGTTCCTCCTCCTCCGCGTCGGCGAGCGAGGAGAGATCCGGAAGTGCCGCCAGAAACCGTTCAAAGAACGGAAGCACCGCTTCCACGCGGGTCTGCTGAAGCATGATTTCCGAGATCCAGACCCGGTAGGGTGTCGGATTCTGTCTCCATGGCAGGATCCGGGCGCTGGTGTCGTACCATTTCAGCAGCGGTTCAACGATCCAGGACAGTTTCATTGGCCGGCGCCGGACTCCGCTGTTCATAAAGATCAAAGGCATAGGCAATCGCGAAAGCCGCGATTCCTGCAACGAATCCGTAGACGGCTCCGTTGGTGAGGGCGAACTGGAATCCGTCGGAATCCATCACGTCGGTGAATCCTCCTCCGATGCTCAGTCCGGTCAGGAGCATGTAGCCGAGCCAGACCACTGTCGCACTTCCCATGGTCCAGAGCGCCGACCGCTTCGTCGATTTCGGAAAATACATCGCCGTGACCACCGGAATGAAGACGATCACCAGCTGGGATGCCCAGCAGTTGATCATCAGCGCATAAATGCTTCGCACTTTCAGCGCAAGCACCGTCGCGATCACCAGAATCAGAATCGTGACCACTCGGACAAGAACCAGCATCTTCTGCTCCGGTATTTTCGGATACAGCGTATGAAGCACATTGTTGGAGAAGAGGCTCGAAGCCGCTAGAAGGGAACTGTCCGCGGAACTCATGATCGCGGAGATCAGCGCACTCAGAAAAACCGTCAGCAGAATCGGGTGGATGTCTCCGAGGACCTGAATGGCCATTCGCGGCAGAACCTGATTTTCAAGATCGCTTCCGAATGCGTCTGCGGTAATCCCGAGTTTCGGGAAGACCAGCTTGGCTGCCAGACCGATCGTGATCGGAATCATNNATCAGCATGTAGAGAATGCCGGAGATCACCGAACTTCTGCGTGCGATGGTCTCTGTCCGGGAGGCCAGGGAGCGCTGGACAAGATCCTGACCGACCATGCACCCCAGTCCCATCACCATCCAGTTCCCGAGATAGTTCACAGTTCCGCTCCATCCGGTACTCTCCGGTGCGGGAAGCAGGGAGAGATCCGCATTCGGATTCTGATAGACCGCCTCCCACCCGCCGGCCAGATGGACCGCTCCCGGTACAATGATCAGCAGTCCGATGATAATCAGCGAAACCTGAACGATATCCGTCAGCGTCACGGCCCACATTCCCCCCGACGCCGTGTAGATCAGAATCACCGCCGAGCCGATGATCGTTCCCCACAGCATATTGATCCCCGTCAGAAGATGGAGAATCGTTCCGAGCCCGAGCATCTGCGCCCCGAGCCAGCCGACGTAGACCGGGATCATCCAGAGCGAAGCATAGATTCCCGCCCGTCTTCCGTATTTCTTCTGTATGATATCCGTCACCGTATAGCAGTTCATCTTCCGCAGGTAGCCGACGATGAAAAATCCTGCCAGAATCAC
>DDJH01000171.1:6826-8692 GCA_002338895.1 Lentisphaeria bacterium UBA1829
CGCCGCAAACGGATCCGCGATCACATCCCGCAGATCTCCTGCGTAAACCGTTGCCGCCACTCCCATGCTCGAGCCCGCTCCGAACCAGGTCGCCAGCAGCGTTGCGGTCGCCATCCACAGCGGCAGACGCCGTCCCGCCACAAGAAAATCGTTCATGTCTTTGACTCGCCGGCCGGAAATATAGCCGATCAGGAGCATTGCGAGAGTGTAGATTCCGATCCCGATCCAGAGGATCGTCCGCGTGTGGGTGTCCAGCTCAATCATTGTTGCTGTGGACTTTCTATGTTGGGTTTGTTCTGCATGACCGATCCATGCGTATCCGCGCATCGGATGAAAAACGGGACTTAATGTAACCGTTCACAGGATTCTTTTCAAGATCCTCAACGAATATTTCCCAAATAAATATTCGGAAATCCTCTTCGGATCGCGTGTTCGCGGATCGTCCGCAGCAGAGCCGGAGGCGTCGGCGGACTTGCGTGATAGCGGTAGGCCGGATGATAGGCCGTGAAATGAAGCGGAACTTCCCGGTCCAGATGGGTTTCCACCCAGTCGAGCCATGCGTCGGTCATTTCCAGGGAGTCGTTTTTCCCCGGCAGGATCAGGGTCGTGTATTCCGCGTGTCCTCCGTGGCGGCGGAAGATCCGGAAGGCTTCCAGAACCGGTTCCAGCGAGCCGCCGCACAGCTCCTTGTAGAACGTTTCGGAAAATCCCTTCATGTCGAAATTGGCCGCGTCGATCTCCGGATAAAGAGTCTCCGCCGCTTCCGGGGTGATGAATCCGTTGGAGACCAGAACCGTCTTCAGTCCGGCCCGGTGGGCGCATCGCGCGATCTCCAGAGCGTATTCCGCAAAGACGGTCGGCTCATTGTAGGTGAACGCGATCGACTCGCATCCGTTCCGGACCGCGTCCGCCGCCAGCCATTCCGGTTTCACCTCTTCTCCGAGATCGCCCGGATCGTACTCCCCCCGTGAAAGTTCGCTGTTCTGGCAGAACAGACACCCGAGATTGCAGCCGAATGTCCCGATGGAATAGGTCCGGCTTCCCGGCAGAAACTGGCAGAGCGGCTTCTTCTCGATCGGGTCGATCTGGAGTGCGACGGGATGTCCGTACGCAAGAGAGCGCAGGATTCCTCCCTCATTGTGCCGTACGCCGCAGTATCCGGACTTCCCCTCCGCAATCGTGCAGCGGCGCGGGCACAGACCGCACCGCACCGCCTTTTCCGGCAGAGAACTCTGAAATTCCGCTTTCCGGAACCCCTGTTCCGCAGCCGTTCCCATGCGGACTCACCCCTTCCAGTAGGGAGAGATCTCCCGCAGACGCTGGATTACCGGCGGCATCTTTTCCAGAACGAAATCCACCTCTTCCTCGGTATTGTACCGGGAGAAGCTGAAGCGGATCGCTCCATGCGCCGCCGTGTAGGGCACACCCATGGCGCGCAGAACGTGGGAGGGTTCCAGACTTCCGGTCGTGCACGCGCTTCCGCTGGATGCGCAGATTCCGTGCATGTCCAGAAGCATCAGAATCGATTCGCCTTCGATGTATTCGAACGAGATGTTGCTCGTATTGGGCAGCCGGTGTTCGGGATCGCCGTTCAGACGGGTCGCCGGCAGACGGAGCAGTCCGGCTTCCAGCTTGTCCCGCAGCGCTTTGACACGGGTCTGTTCGACCGCGAGATTGGTTCTTGCCAGTTCCGCGGCTTTGCCGAGCGCGACGATTCCGGCCACGTTTTCCGTTCCCGCTCTCCGTCCCCGCTCCTGATGTCCCCCGACGATGAACGGACGGAAGCGCACCCCCCGTTTCACATACAGCGCTCCGACCCCTTTCGGTGCATGGAGCTTGTGTCCCGAAAGACTCAGCATGTCCACC
>DDJH01000171.1:8724-11800 GCA_002338895.1 Lentisphaeria bacterium UBA1829
CGCCTGCACCGCGTCCGTATGGAAGAGGGCGCCCCGGCTGTGAGCCAGTTCCCCCAGTTCCCGGATCGGATAGATGTTGCCGATCTCGTTGTTCGCCCACATCACGGAGACCACTGCCGTTTCCGTGTCGATCATTTCGCGTGCGCACTCCATGTCCAGACGGCCTTTGGAGTCGACGGGAATATGCGAAACCTGGTACCCGCGGCGTTCCAGCTCCTTTCCGAGTGCAAGAATCGCGGGGTGTTCCATGCAGGAAATCACCACTTTGCGGCGTTTGGGGCAGAGACTCAGGGCGCTGTAAATCGCCGAGCTGTCACTTTCCGTTCCGCAGCTGGTGAAAATCAGTTCGGATGTCTGCGCTCCGAGGAGAGCGGCGAGCTGTTCCCGGGCTTTTTCAATGTACGCGGCCACCTGACCTCCGAACGTATGGATGCTGGAGGGGTTTCCGTAGAGATCCGTCAGAAACGGACGCATCGCTTCGAAGACTTCCGGAGCGACCGCCGTTGTCGCATTGTTATCCAGATAGATGATCTTTTGCATCATTCACGCTCACTTTGCTTCCACGACCTCGATGGAGTCGGAAACGAATTCGTGGAGTTTGGCTTCGACAAGGTTTTTCAGCGTCACTTTTGCCGCCATGCAGGAGGCGCAGTGACCCTTCAGACGCACGATGGCGCGATTGCCCTGAATGTTGATCAGTTCAATATCTCCCCCGTCGTGTTCCAGCTGCGGACGGATTTCCCGGTCGATCACCGACTGGACCTTGATCACCTTCTGAACCACGGAAAGCGAATTGAAATCATCGGTCTTTTCCTGTGCCGAATTTTCGTTGGAGCGGTGCTGTTCCTTCCAGAGACCGTCGAGGATCTCCTGAATCTGGTCGAGACACGCTCCGCATGCGCCGCCCGCCTTGGTGTATTTGGTCACCTGTTCCGCGGTATGGAGATTGTTTTCCCGGGCGACGCGGCGGATTTTGGTATCGGTCACGCCGAAGCATTTGCAGACGATGCGTCCCTCATGATCCTCGGGGTCGTCCTCCACCTTTTCGTAGGCCTCTCCGTGACGGGCCTTGTAATCGGCGATGGCGGCCTGCAGCGCCTCCATTCCCATCACCGAGCAGTGCATCTTCTCCTCCGGCAGCTGGCCGAGAAGTTTGACGATGTCCTTGTTTGTGACTTTTGCCGCCTCATCGAGCGTCATGCCCTTGACCAGTTCGGTCAGTGCGGACGAGGACGCAATGGCGCTTGCGCATCCGAAGGTCTTGAATTTCGCATCGCAGATTCTGCCGTCCTTGTCGAGTTTCAGATAGAGTTTGAGTGCATCGCCGCAGGTGATGTTGCCCACTTCCGCTTCCGCGTCGGCATCTTTGATTTCGCCCACGTTGCGCGGGTTGAGAAAATGATCCATTACTTTTTGTGTATAGTCCCACATGGAGTGTTCCTCCTCATTTAAATCCTGTTGTTTCAGTATATAAATTTACTACTGATACACCGATTTAACAAATAAAGTTCCATAAAAAAATAAAGTTTTTCGGGAATCGGGAAAATGGAAAAATTTCAGAAAAGCACAAAAGTGCTGTAAATAGCACCTTTATGCTGTTTGCGAAATCGTTTATCTGCGATACATTAATCACAGAAACCCGCGAAAAATGCGGACTCAAACCATCCAAAAAAAAGGAAACGGAAATGGCAAACGGCGTAAAAATCACTTTCATGGGAGCCGGCAGCACGGTCTTCGTCAAAAACGTGCTGGGCGACTGCATGTACCGGGAAGCTCTCAAGGATGCGGAAATTGCATTGTACGACATTGATGCAACCCGTCTGAAGGAATCCGAAAAGGTTCTTTCCGCTCTGAATCACAGCATCAACGACGGCCGGGCGACGGTCAAATGCTATCTCGGAACGGCAAACCGGAAGAAAGCGCTGAAGAACACCAATTTTGTCGTCAATGCCATCCAGGTCGGCGGATACGAGCCCTCGACGGTGATCGACTTCGAAGTCCCGAAAAAATATGGTCTGCGCCAGACGATCGCCGACACGCTCGGCATCGGCGGAATCTTCCGCGCCCTCCGCACGATTCCCGTCATGCTGGATTTTGCGCATGAGCTGGAAGAGGTCAGTCCGAACGCCTGGTTCCTCAACTACACCAATCCGATGGCGATCCTGACCGGCGCCATGCTGAAGGGCTCTTCGATCCGGACGGTCGGGCTGTGCCACTCCGTCCAGGGCTGCATCTCGTCGCTTCTGGACTCGCTCGGCCTCTACACCGGAGAGGGGGAGCGCAAGGACATCTTCGGAAAAATCGCCGGCATCAATCACATGGCCTGGCTGCTGAACATCACAAAGGGCGGAAAGGACATCTATCCGGAAATCAAAAAAGTCGCCGCGAAAAAACTCGCTCAGTGGCGCAGGCAGAAAAAGGATAAACCCGGCAACATGATCCGTCTGGAGATCATGATGAAGTTCGGCTACTATGTCACCGAATCCAGCGAGCACAATGCCGAATATATGCCTTACTGGATCAAGTCCAACTATCCGGAACTCATTGAGGAGTACAACATTCCGCTGGACGAGTATCCCCGCCGCTGCATCCATCAGATCGAATCGTGGAAGAAGCAGTACAAGGAGCTCTGCTCGAAAGAGAGTCTGGATCACAAGCCCTCCAAGGAGTACGGCGCGGGCATCATGAACGCAATCACGACCGGAGAGGTTTTCGAGATCGGCGGAAATGTGATGAATGACGGTCTCATCCCCAATCTTCCGCATGACGCGGTGGTGGAGGTGCCCTGTCTGGTGGACTGCAACGGCGTTCAGGGAACCCGGGTCGGCGATCTTCCGCAGGTCTGCGCGGCGCTGAACCGCACGAACATCAATGTCCAGCTTCTGACGATCGAAGCGGCGCTGACCCGCCGGAAAGAGTGCATCTATCAGGCGGCCATGCTGGATCCCCATACGGCGGCGGAACTGAGCATCGACAAGATCATCGCCATGTGCGACGATCTGATCAAGGCGCATGGCGATTATCTCCCGAAATATCGCTGACGGCTTGAAGAAGAACGTTGTATCGAAAAAAAACA
>DDJH01000217.1 GCA_002338895.1 Lentisphaeria bacterium UBA1829
CCAGTTTCCCGACATACAATATGGCGGATATGATTATCATCGGGCATTTCGTCGGGAAAGAAGGAGTGGCGGCAGCTTCAATCGGCGGAGATGTTCTGCTTTTTGCCTCGTTCGTCGCAATGGGATTTGCAAACGCGGGGCAGGTGATCATCTCCCAGCTTGTCGGAGCGGGACGCCATGACAAGGTCAACCGACTCATCGGAACCATGTTCACGGTTCTGCTCTGCTGCGCGATGCTGATCGGATCGCTCGGACTGATCTTCCAGGAGACGCTTCTGCAATGGCTCAACACACCGCCGGAAGCGCTGGAGTATACCCGAGCCTATACCGATGTCTGCCTGACGGGACTGGTCTTTATTTACGGTTACAATGTGGTCAGCGCTGTTCTCCGGGGAATGGGTGATTCCAAACATCCCTTCTATTTCATTGCTCTGGCGACCGGACTGAATGTGGTGCTGGATCTGGTGCTGGTTGTCGGATTCCGGATGGCGATTTTCGGCGTGGCTCTGGCGACCGTCATCAGTCAGGCGGTCAGTTTCTGCTGGGCGGTCACCTTTCTCTATCGGAGGAAAACGGCGTTCGGATTCGATTTCAAGCTCCGGAGTTTCGCCGTCGACCGGGAGGTGCTCATCCCGTTTCTGAAACTCGGAATCCCGATGATGATTCAGGGAGCGTCCATCGATTTTTCAAAACTGTTTGTCAATGCGTGGATCAATTCCTATGGAGTTCTCGCGACAGCAATGACCGGCATAGGAAACAAGGTCGGCAGTGTGGTAAATGTGGTCAACGTGGCACTCTCCACTGCGGGAAGTTCCATGATCGGACAGTGCATTGGTGCAGAAAAATATGAACGGGTTCCAAAAGTGCTGAAGGTCTCGTTTTCCATCAATATCGCGATCTCTCTGGCAATGGGAATTGTCACGGTGCTGTTTCCTTCCGTGGTCTTTGGAATTTTCACAGGCGATGCCGAGGTGCTGAAACTTTCTCTCCGCTACATTCCCGTTGCCCTGCTGCTGTTTGCAGGCAGTGCTCTGAGACCCCCCATGAGCTCCCTGATCAACGGAAGCGGAAACTTCAAACTCAATCTCGCCGTGGCCCTTCTGGACGGCGTATTCATGCGAATCGGACTTTCGGCTTTGCTCGGACTCGGTTTCGCTTTCGGAGTTTACGGATTCTGGTATGGAAGTGCTCTGGCAAGTTTCACGCCATTCGTCATCGGCGGAGTCTACTTTCTCTCCGGACGCTGGAGAACACGCAAATACCTTATCCGCGACGAGGCCCCAGACAAAATTCCTTCCTGCCCCCCCCGCCTCCCTCTCTTTCGTATACCTTCCTACGGATAAAAAAGGAATCCGGATTGCCGCCTTGAAAAATCGGATTGTGGAGGTAAGTTATCCGGTCGGGATCTTCTGCCGGAAACTGAGAAGCGCCGCAAGTCCTGCAACAATCAAAACAACGATCCGGATACCGGGACCATGACAAAATCTCTGCAAAAAGCCTTCGACATTCTTGAATTTGTGGTGTTGAAAAATGGACAGGTCGTCACACCGAGCGAAGCGGCAAACGCCCTCCGGATCAACCTGGCAACCTGCACCCGGATCATGGGTGAACTGGTCGAACGCGGATACCTGATGAAAATCTCCCGCAAAGCCGGCTACGTTCCCGGCCCTATGATCGCATCGCTGAACACTCGTCAGAATGTCTTTGAACGAATCACATCGGCAGCCAGGGAACCCATTGCCGAACTTTCGAAAAAGCTGGGGTGTCAGATCAATCTTTCCGTGATGAACGGCGATCACCGCATCATGCTGACCTTTCATCTCAACGCGCCGATCACCCGTCCATGGGAGACCTTCTTCTTCACAAGCCACTGGAGTTCCGCCACCGGTCGGCTCCTGATCGCCTCCCGGAACGATTCCGATGCAAAACGTCTGCTTCTCCAGGAGGGAGTCTCCCCCTTCCCCCGCGATGATATCGAACAGATGAGAAGAACCGGTTTTGTCCGTTTTCCCTCCGACAATCTGATCATCCTTGGCCGCGCGATCCATCTGTCCGACTATCCGCCAATGGCCTTCGGATTCGGCGTTCCGGAGCAGCGGGAGGAGATCGCGTTCCGCGCTTCCGCGGAAACCGCGGAGATCATCCGCCGCGCATTGCAGACCTCCTCCCGGACGGCGGAACAGCCGTTCTGAACAGACGGCCCGTTTCAAGTCTGAATCCGAAAGAGCTTGTTTATCTGGTTTCCTCTTTCTTTTTCAACTGGCCGAGCACAGATTGGACAACCGATGGCCTCTCCTCGCCGGGACGGAAAGAGGCTTCCAGCTCCTCCTCCGCCTCAAAAAGACGGATGCAGGCGGAACGGTAATCGATTCCCCCGATCTCCGCAATCAGACGAGTCGCCCGGTCCACCAGCTTCTTGTTGGAGATGTCCACCCAGCTCATCCAGTTGCCGGTAATCCGTCCGAGAACCGCCATGACTCCCGTCGAAATGGTGTTCAGAACCAGTTTGACCGCCAGATGTTCCAGCAGATGCAGCGGTGTTTCCGGATATGTGCAGGAGATATGGAAATCGGCCGATCCGCGTCCGCCGATCGAAAGATGTCTGGAAATCGGGAACACGGAACGAATCTTCTCAAACGCCTCCGTCAGAGTTCCGACTTCGGGAGAGGAGCCCACCGTAATCAGAATCGCGGCGTCCCGTCCGGTGATCGAACGGGCTTCCGGAGCCTCCTTCCCGACCTCAAACTTCAAAAGATCCTCTTTTCCGATCCGGGGAGGATTTTCCTGTATCCGGACGGGAGCGTCCAGCTCCGCATAATCCTTCTTTGTCCAGTTCAGACAGCGCAGAGGACGGCGAAGCTCCCGATCCCAGAATTCGTCTGTCGTACAGAGCGGATTCTTCACAAAGACCCAGGAAGGCGGAGAAACGGTGTCGTCTTTTTTCCGGAACGGAGGAAGCATGAAGGTTGGCGAGCGCTCCGTCGTATCGGTGAAGATATCCAGCATGCACGCATCCGCAAAATAGGTGACCAGTCCCTTCTTCCGATAGATCCCGGCTTCAAAGTCGATCATGGCAGCCAGTGCGGTACGGGAATCGTCCGATTCCAGCGAATCCAGAAGATCGGCAAATGCGGCAGCCGGATCCGCCGTTTTCCGTCCGAGAAGGCGATCCGCCATCGCCTCCAGAGCACAGCCGGCAAGAAGCTGTTCCGAGGTCGTCGCCTGCATCCGGGTCGATCCGGCAAGCGCCATCGGACCGCAGGAAAGATCCAGGACACAGACCCGCGGATCCTGAATCACTTTCCGCGAACGTTCCAGATGCTCCGCCAGAAGATCCGCCGGATTGTTGAACATCAGGAAAGCTTCCGATCCACGGTCCAGCGCCTCCAGAACTGTTCCGAGAACGGAAGAGGTCTCTCCGCCCTCCGTGATGGCGACAAGAAGGTCCCCTTTTCCCATCCCCATCTCCCGGACCTGCCGGCGTCCGAACTGCGCATAATCCTCGAACGATTCCACCGACTTCACCAGCGCATAGTCGCCGCCGGTCATAATACTGAACACCTGATCGGCATACGGTTTCAGCCCCGCGTGTTCCGCACAGCACTCCCGCCACATGCTCTCCAGAAGAATGCTCAGACGGCCGGTCGCTCCGCAGCCGGAAAAGACAATCCTTCCACCGGAACGCAGAGTCCGCTCTCCGCCTTCCACCAGTCTTGCATATTCCTTCGAGGGGAAGACCCGCCGCGCCATCGCAAGGACGTTCCGGTCCACACGCTGCAGCGATTTCACGCCGTTCACACTCGAACGGGCAAAATCCTGATCCAGAGTCCGCGTCAAGGGACTGGACTGCTCCGTCGGCAGAAAACCGAGATGAAACTGGGTCTCGTTTTCCAGAAAATCCATCGCTTTTTTCAAACTGCTGTCGCTCATCGGAAACCTTTCTCTTTCGGTTGTAATTTTATATTATGAAATTATAGTTTTGTTTTATAAAATAAGATATCATGCAAACAGAAAAAAACAACCCGTCTTTCCATTTTCCTGAACAAAAAGCAGGAATTCAGAGAGAAGATGCGGATTGTCCCGCTCTTCACCGTGCGCGAACCGGTCCGGGATCTGCATGCGCCTCACCCATGACGAGAAGATTGTCCCCTCCCCCGCCGGAAGAGAGGGAGAAAACGGCGGAAAAACAGCTTCCCCCATTGAAATCCGGGAAAAATGAAGTACATTTACCCCCTGTTCATCACCTCAAACGACACGGATAAAACATGATCGATTTCAGCGAAGTTTCGAAAAGTTACGGAGCCCGCGACATTTTCAACGCGGCAAGTTTCCGAGTGGAAAAAGGAGAACGAGTCGGCGTGGTGGGTCCGAACGGATCCGGGAAAAGCACCCTCTTCTCCCTGATTACCGGAGAGCTCTCCGCCGACCGGGGGGAGATCGTCATTCCCCGGAAGGCACGGATCGGACACCTCCGGCAGCAGCTGGATTTCTTTTCCGGAGAGGAACCGCTGATCGAATTTGTCGCCACGGCCGGCGGAGAACTGCCCCGTCTGCTCGCACGGATGCAGGAACTCGAGACGCTTCTGAAAAGCCAGCCGTCGGACCAGTCCGCACTCCGGGAACTCGGCGAACTTCAGACCCGCTTCGAGCACATCGGCGGATATGACATCCGTCACCGAGCGGCCGCCGCCCTCGCCGGACTCGGATTCCGCGAAGAGGATCAGAACCGTCCCATGGGCGACTTCAGCGGCGGATGGCAGATGCGCGCCTGCATGGCCCGGACCCTTCTGAGCGAACCGGATATCCTGCTGCTCGACGAACCGTCCAACTATCTCGACATTCCCGCGGTGGAGTGGCTTCAGAAGAGACTCCGCGATTTCGACGGCACACTGATGCTGATCTCCCACGACCGCTTTCTGCTGAACTCGCTGACCCGCGTGACGCTGGAGGTCAACAGCGGAAAAGTTACCCGCTATCCGGGCAACTATCAATACTACGTGCACGAGCGCGAAGAACGAAGACGCCACGCGGAGGCGGCCGCCAGCAACATCGAACGAAAGAAAGATCAGCTGGAACGGAACATCGAACGCTTCCGCGCCAAGGCGACCAAGGCGTCCCAGGTGCAGTCGTGGATCAAGATGCTTGACCGGATCGAAGACGTCGATGTGCCGGATGATCTGCATTTCCGCGGAACAATCCGGATTCCGCCCCCGCCGCACTCCGGAGTGGAGGTGGTCCGGCTGGAGCACCTGGATTTCGCCTACGAGGAGGGGAAAACGATTCTGCGCGGAGTGGATCTGCGAATCGAACGCGGAGAAAAAGTCGGCATCATCGGATACAACGGCGCGGGAAAGACGACGCNNAAAACTGATCGCAGGGCGGCTGAATCCGACGGGGGGAAGCCGGACTCTCGGGCATAAGGTCATTGTCGGCTACCAGGCGCAGGAGTTTGCGGAGCTGCTGCCGGCGGAAATGAGTGTGTATGACATTGTCCGTCAGGCGGCCGCGGCGGATGTCACCGGGCAGAGGGTCCGGGAGATTGTCGGCGCGTTCGGTTTTTCGGGTGACGATGCGGGGAAACTCTGCAAGGTGCTCAGCGGAGGAGAAAAAATCCGTCTCTGCTTTGCCCGGATCTTTGTCAATCCGCCGAATCTTCTGGTGCTCGACGAACCGACCACGCATCTGGACATCGCCGCAAGGGAAGCGCTTCAGCAGTCCATCCACGATTACGCCGGAACGGTCTGCATGGTCAGTCACGATGTGGAATTCCTGCGCGGAGCGGCCGACGTGATTCTTGAAGTCCGCGACCATCACGTCACCCGCTATCAGGGCGGATACGACTACTACAAGGAAAAACTCCTCGAACAGGAGCAGAAGAGCTCCTCCTCCGCTCTCCGACAGACAGCCGACTTGAATCTCTCCTCCGACTCCCAGAAGGAGAAACGCAAAGAACGCGCAGCCCGCCGTCAGGAACTCTCCAAAGAGAAAAAACACCTTGAAAATCGCGTATCCGAAATGGAAAAGCGCATCGAACAGGCGGAAAACGAGAAGGCGGAAATCATCGCTTCGCTCTCCGATCCCTCCGGAAAATGCGACTTTGCCGCGCTTCAGAAACGGCTGAACGAGCTCGAAACCACGATCGACGACGCAACAATGCAGTGGGAAAACGCCGCCTCCGCTCTCGAAACTCTGATGACGGAATACAATGCGATCGCAAACTGCCGCTGATCCGGATTTTCCCATTTTCTCAATCTTCGAAGGATATCGGAAGGATATCGGTTTTTTGCTGAAAATCGTTATTTTTGTGCGTAGGAGCTCTTTTTTTCTGAATTTTTTTTGTTTTTCTTTCCGGGATATAATATATTGATTGCAGGGAAAGGAAAGCGAACGAATGCAAAGCGGTATCACAAAAGAAATCCAGTACAGGAAAATTGCGAGGACGATCCGGGAAACGAGACTGGGGAGG
>DDJH01000089.1:0-255 GCA_002338895.1 Lentisphaeria bacterium UBA1829
TCCGGCAGCCGACGTATTTGTCCTTCAGGCTCGGAGCCCAAGCCATGGTGTGCATCAGATAGAGCGTTTTCGCCTTTTCCGCCGGCCGGATCGGAATGCGGACCTGCTTCGGTCCCCCGGAAAAGTACTTCGAATACATCGTCAGAACGCCTTTCCCCTCCGGTTCGGCATCCATGGGAATTCCGGCGAACTGCTTTTGAAAGAGTGCGCCGAAGAAGCATCGTCCATCCTGTTTCGGCCCCTGATCGGTCCATC
>DDJH01000089.1:305-3226 GCA_002338895.1 Lentisphaeria bacterium UBA1829
TTCCCGGCGGAATTCTGGATTCCGATCGCCAGATTCACGGACTTGAGATCCGCCGGCGCCGCGCAGACCGTCTCAAATTTCTTCCATCCGAAGGTCCCGGAGGGGAAACGGATTCCGCCCCATGTCGTCCGGCGGTCATTCTTCATGGAAAGTTCCAGCTTGATGCCTTCAAAGACCTTCCGGGGACGCAGGATGTTTTCCGCGCGGGCCTCGCAGCTCAGACGGATGAGCCGTCCGGAGAATTTCCGGGCGTCCAGTTTGCGGTCGATGGTCCGATACTCCACGCGATCCTGAAAATCGCCGGTGACGCCGTCTTTCTCCAGGCGGATTTTTCCGTCCCGGGAAAAGCCGGCCAGATCCCCTTCCTTCTGAAGAGAATTCTCATACAGGACCCCCGCATGCAGCGATGTGAACGCCAGCATTGCTGACAGAAGAATGGAACATTTCTTCTTCATGAATTTTTTCTTCCTTTCATTCGTTGATGGATCATTTTACTTTCCTATTGCTTCCCGGATCAGGGCCCGTAGGAAACGTTGTAGTTTTCCTGCCGGTAGAACTTCGAAGATTCCGGTCCGTTCTGGAGCCAGGGCGCCTGAAAGACCCGGTAGCGGGCATTGGCGTAGTCCACGGTTTCCACATGCCAGTCCGCAAAGAGCATGTTGGCCCGGTTCAGATGCAGAAAGTGAATCCCGATCGACGAGGAGAGATAATGACCCCCGGTCGGACGGTTCTTCGGATCGGTGTAATTGACCGAATCGCTCAGGAAATAGTAGCGCGAAGCGTTTTTCACTCTTTTGACGGAAAACGCGTTGTAGTACGAGCCCGCAATCGGATAGATGATCGGGGAGCCGTACTGCTCTTCATAACCGCCTCCGAAATGACTGGCGTGAATGCCATAGCTCAGCTCTGCTTTTCTCGTTTCGGGCAGGGGATACTTGGCAAGGGAGCAGAAGGAATACTTCGGAATGGGCGAATCATCCCACCCGGATCCGTTGCGGAGAGAGTAGAGTTCCGCAGACCACTGGGTATTGGTCTGGGCGACTCCCTGCAGCGGAAGAGTCCCGTCATTGTCCTGAAGATACATTGCAAAATCGTAGGACTGCTGCTTTAAATTGTTGACGCAGAGAATGGATCTCCCCTTTCCACGCGCCTTGTTCAGCGCCGGAAGAAGAAGGGCGCAAAGGATGGCCAGGATCGCAATTACGACCAGAAGTTCTATGAGAGTAAATCTCCTGTTTCTGGAATGCAAGAGGTGAGACATGTGGAATCCTTTCCTGTTTGTGTTTCTTTGCATATTCCATACGGTTGAAGGGGTGCAGGAGAGAAGAGCTCTCCGGACACTTTTGTTTGAAAATGCGGCTGTCATATCAGGTTTCCTTTCTGTCCGGCCATTTTCTGTTTTTCCGCCATTCTCCGGGAGAGACGTTGAATTTCTTCCGGAAGGCGGTGAAAAATGCGCAGAGAGTCGGAAATCCTGCTCGTCCGGCGATCTCCTCCATCGTCAGATTTCCGGTATTGAGAAGGTTGCACGCCTGCTTCAGACGAAGCTCCAGAAGAAACTGTTTGGGCGAACGCTTCAAATTTCCCATGAACAGCTTGTAGAGAGACGATTCGGAAAGATAGAATTTCTGCGCCAGTTTCTCAATCTGGATGGGGGAGGAGGAATTTTCCTTGAGATAATTCATGATGGAGATCAGTTTGGGATTGTCGGTCGCCGTGAAATCGGAACTTTCCCGTTCCCGGACGATCGGATCCGGATCGACGTAAATCATTTCGGAAGACTCCATTTTTCCCGCAAGAAGAGCGTCCAGTTCTTCTCCGGCCCGGCGCCCGAGCTCGTAAAAACGGGAATCGATGCTCGAAAGAGTGACCGCGGGAGCGTGACAGATCAGTTCGTCATTGCCAACCCCGAGAATGGAGAGTGCCGACGGGACGGGGATATTGTTCCAGTTGGCAATGTTCAGGATCTCCGCCGCATCCCAGTCGTTTTCACAGAGAAGAGCGCAGGGCTTCGGAAGAGAGTTGAGCCAGTGAAGAACCCGGGACTCCTTCCGCCAGATCCAGTCGCCGGGACGCAGATCGGAACAGTGAAAATGATATTTTTCCAATGTCTCGCGGAAACCGTTCATTCGGCGCGTGTCGCTGTAAACGGCAAAGTTGGTGTGTCCCTGCCGGAGGAAGTATTCGGCGGCGATCCTGCCGATCTCATAGTCGTTTTCCCGGACGACGGAGCAGCGGATCCCCGCCCATTTGAACGGAATCAGGGAGACTATGCGAATCCCTTTCCAGGAGCGGCACGTCAGAACCTCTTCGGGAAGACTGGTGATGATGCCGTCGCCCCGCCAGCGTTTCAAACCTTCCTCGGTGTTGCCGCCCCGCAGGAGGACCAGGTGCCAGTTGTTCTCCCGGGCGTAATCGACCACGCCCCGCATCAGGGCCTCAAAATGCCAGCCGAGGGCCAGAAGAATTGTTTTTCTCGAGCTCATGGTCGAACAACGTTTCCTTTGCTGATGAATGATGCCTGTCTTTGTTTCTAAATTATACCGCAGAATAATTTTTTTGCAATATCAAAAACAGTATAGTTTATACTATTTTCTGTAAAAGTCTTTCCTGCTTCTTCCTGAAAAAAAGATGGGATGTGGCGTTTCTTGTCCGATGGGATGATCCGCCCGGAATTTGCATTTTTCCGGAAGAAGAGGTATATTAAAAGAAAGTGAAACGGCACGTCCTGACGACTCAAGCTCTCGGGAATCGAGGAGGTGACAACTCTTGAATCGGCAAGAAACTGGAAGACGTCGACTGCGGGCGGTTCTGACAATGCTTGTCCTGTTCCTGCTGCAGATCTTCAATGGCGTAGACTGGGATTGCGCGGCTGGATTCCATTCCTGGGACAGCGATTCGAATACCCGTGCAGAACATCG
>DDJH01000014.1:0-217 GCA_002338895.1 Lentisphaeria bacterium UBA1829
TGCAGCTCGTCGATGAACAGAATCACGGCTTTCGAATTGCGGACCTCGTCGATGACCGCCTTGATCCGCTCTTCGAACTGCCCGCGGTATTTGGTCCCGGCGATCATCAGCGGAAGATCGAGCGCGAACACATGTTTGTCCTTCAGGATTTCCGGAACCTTTCCGGCGGCGATCGCCTGGGCGAGCCCTTCGATGATCGCCGTCTTGCCGACGCCCG
>DDJH01000014.1:267-509 GCA_002338895.1 Lentisphaeria bacterium UBA1829
CGGATCTCCTCGTCGCGCCCGATGACCGGGTCGAGTTTTCCCTGCCGGGCGATTTCCGTCAGATCGCGTCCGAAGGTGTTGAGGGCCTGGAAGCGGGAGTCGCCCTGCTGTTGCTGTCCGGCCTGGGCGGAGGAGGTGTCGACATTTTCCTGCGGCGCGTCTTCGCCGGGGATGAAGTTCGGGTCGAGTGCGCGGATCACCTCTTCGCGGACCCGTTCCACGTCCACTTTCATGGGACTGAT
>DDJH01000014.1:522-12392 GCA_002338895.1 Lentisphaeria bacterium UBA1829
CAGGGCGAGCAGCAGGTGTTCGGTCCCGATATAATTATAGTTCATCGACTTGGCTTCGTTGGCGGACATCATGATGATGTTTTTCAGTCGGCTTGTGAGGGGAGCCGGTCCATCCTGCCGGGTCTGCCCCCCGGTTCCGAACTGGCGTTCCACTTCGAAGCGCAGCGTGTTCAGATCCAGTCCCATTGCGCGGAGAACGGAAACCGCCACGCCTTCTCCGAGCGAGATCAGTCCCAGCAGCAGATGTTCGGTCCCCACATAGTCGTGATTGAGCCGTTCCGACTCTTTCTGGGCGAGAGCCAGCACATGTTTCGCCCGCGGGGTGAAATTCTTGAGCCAGGGCGTCAGATCATCCATATCAGCCATAATAAAAAACCTCCGGACTGTTTTCTGTTGTCATGTCAGACGGGATTGTAATTCCGGTTCTGCAAAAATTCAAGTCGAAAGAAAAAAATAGCGGAAGAAAAATTCGCAAAAGCGTTTTCCCGGTGTATTGTTCCTTCAAACGATCATCCGCACAGGAAGGAGAAGACGAAGTATGAAATCCTATTCCGCCGCACGAATGCGGGAACTCGACCGCCGCTCCATTGAGGAGCACGGCATTCCCGGAGCCGCTTTGATGGAAAATGCCGGGATCGCACTGGTCCGGGCGATTCTGCGCTTCGCCGCCGGTTTCGACGCACCGGAATTTGTGATCCTCGCAGGGAAGGGGAACAACGGGGGCGACGCATGCGTCGCGGCCCGCCAGCTCGACCAGCGCGGATTCCCCGTCCGCCTGTTCATGACCGTCCGCCCCGACGAACTTGCCGGCGACGCCGCGGAGATGTTCGAAGCGCTTCCCCAGAAATTGAAAAACGAACTCCGGTTCGAGTTCTCTTCCGGCGATCTTTCGGAGCAGTCGATCGTGATCGACGGTCTGCTTGGGACCGGCGTCCGCGGCGACCTGCGCGAACCCTTCGCCTCCTGGATCCGGATCGTCAACGAATCGGGCGTTCCCGTGATCGCGGTGGACATCCCCTCCGGACTGAATGCCGACGACGGAACAGCTTCGCTGTGCATGCAGGCCGATCTGACCGTCACAATGGCGGGTGTGAAGACCGGGATGCTTCTGGAGCGCGGTCCCCTCGTCTCCGGCCGGATCGAAGTGGCACGGATCGGAATTCCCGAATCGGAGCTGGAGGAGGCAGCCGACGGAATGCCGGTTTTCACCAATCTGGACGCCCGCTCCCTTCTCCGGCGCGAACCGTTCGACACTTTTAAAAACCGGCGCGGACACCTTGCCGTTATCGGCGGNNCGGCGGAGGCCGCGCTCCGGACCGGGTGCGGTCTGGTGACACTGTTCCTGCCGGAATCGGCGGAGATTCACTGCATCGTCCGCAAGGCGCTGATCCTGCGCCGGGTGCCGGATGAAGGGGGACCGGCGTTCTGCGCGTCCTCTCTGACCGAAATCGAACCGGCGCTGCAGGACAAGTCCGCGTTTGCGCTCGGCCCCGGCATGATGGACCGCCCGGAGACGCTTCCGTTCCTGACCCGTCTCATTCAGATGGAAAAACCGCTTGTGCTGGATGCGGATGCGCTGAATCTGATTGCGCGCGAGCCCGGCATTCTGGCGTCGCACGGGGAATCGGTGATCCTGACGCCGCATCCCGGCGAGATGCGCCGTCTTCAGTCCGCGTTCGGACTCGACGGAGAAAAGTCCCGTATCGATCAGGCTCTGGAAATGGCCGACTGCACCGGATGCACGGTGATCCTCAAGGGCTGTCGTTCCGTGATCGCTTCACCGGATGGCGCGTACAGTCTGAATTTGAGCGGCTGTCCGGCTCTTGCAACGGCGGGAAGCGGCGATACGCTGACCGGAATCTGCGGATCGTTTCTGGCGCAGGGTTTTCCCGCATGGGATGCGGCGCGTCTCGGTGCGTATCTGCATGGACTTGCCGGAGAGATTCTTGCTCCGTGCGGCTCCCGCGGCGTGATTGCGGATGATCTTGCATCTGCCGCCGCGCGCGCCATCCGCCGGATTCTGCCGACCGCCTGACGCGGATTCTTGCTCCTCCGCTTCAGAAGTACTCCACCGGACAGGAGGGAATCGAATCGAGGAACCGGGCTCCGTACGCTTTGGTGACGATCCGCCTGTCCAGAACCACAATGATTCCCTGATCCGTTTTGCTGCGGATCAGGCGGCCGACTCCCTGTCGGAATTTCAGAACGGCATCCGGAATGGAGTAGTCGCGGAACGGTTCGCCTCCCTCCAGGCGGATCCGTTCCAGACGGGCCTCCGTCAGCGGATGCGACGGGACCGCAAACGGCAGTTTGGTAATCATCACATTGCTCAGCGCTTCGCCCGGAACATCGACGCCGGTCCAGAAACTGGTCGCTCCGAACAGAACCGACGGCACATCGCTTTCCTTGAACTCCTGCAGAAGCGCCGTCCGCGACAGTTCTCCGCCGTGGACCAGCAGTTTGAGTCCGAGATCCCGGATCTCGTCCTGCAGCTCCTCCGCACACGTCCGGAGCATGCCGTAGCTCGTGAAGAGCACAAACGCGTGTCCGTTGGTGAATTTCAGAAAACGGAGAATCTCATCGCAGACCGCTCCGTAATAATTCTCCTCCCCCGGCAGCGGCATGGTGCGCGGAAGGTAGAGCTTCACCTGTTTTGCATAATCGAACGGCGAATCCAGCACCATCCCCGAGCCGTTGGCGAAGCCGACCCGCTTGAAGAAGTAGTCCAGCGTTCCGTTCACCGCGAGCGTCGCACTGGTCAGAATGACGCTTTTCTTCCCGTTGAACAGGATGTTGTGCAGCAGGGCGGCCACGTTCAGCGGGGCGGCGTCGAGTTCGACCATTGCGCCCCGGGCGGGCGTCGGAGCGCGTCCTTCCGCCCAGTAGACATGTTCCTCCCACGCCATTTCCGTGAAGCCCGCAATCTCCTCCTGGAAGGCGAGACAGCGTTCGTGGAGAGACTGCAGTTCCGTCCGGAAATCCGCATCCTCCTGTTCCGCGATATAGTCCCGGAGCAGTTTGGCCACGTTTCCGAGCTGGGCGGAGAGCTGATCCGTGAACTTCCCCGGCGACACGATCCGCAGCACCGAGTCCGATCTCCGCGCGACCGCCTCCAGAAACTGTTCAAAATACTCCGTCGCTGCCTCCTGAACCTTTGCAATAATCGACCGGAGCTGCAGGGAGCTTTCCCCCGGACGCAGCAGCAGTCCCTTTCCCGTCGCCGGATTGTACAGCCGGTTCAGGAAGTGGCGCAGCGCACCCGACCGCAGAGAAAATCCGAGATGCTGAGCCGCGGAATCCTCCAGCGTGTGCGCCTCGTCAAAGATCACCGCTCCGTAGTTCGGCAGCGGCGAGGTCTCCAGCGCTTCGAGCGCCCGGATCTTCAGATCCACGAAAAACAGCGCGTGATTCGCAACAACGATATCCGCAGTTTCCCACTCCCTTCTCGCCTTCCAGTAGAAGCACGAGCGGAAATGTTTGCATGCCGGTCCGGAACAGTTGGATGCCTCACTGCAGACGCAGCTCCAGAGTTCGTTGTCGAGCGGAAAGTCGATATCGTAGCGGGATCCGTCTCCGGTGCGGTCCGCCCAGTCGGCGAGCCGCTCCACTTCGGTGAGCATGTCACGGGAGGGGAGAAATTCGTCGCGATGTCCGCCCCGCGCCAGCAGAAGACGGCGTTTGCAGATATAGTTCCCCCGTCCTTTCGCCAGCACGAATTTCAGCTTGAGATTCAGCAGACGCGCCAGAAGCGGGAGATCCTTGTACACCAGCTGTTCCTGCAGATTCAGCGTCTCGGTCGTGACCAGCACCGGCTTCTTCATCGACAGCGCCGCATAGATGGCCGGGATCAGGTAGGCGAAACTCTTTCCGACTCCNNAGAGATTCCGTCCGCTCTCAAGTGCCGCCGCGATTTCGTTTGCCATGACGGCCTGCTGCGGTCTGGGTTCATACGGATGACCGCCGAAGTCGCCCGCGTGTTTCAGCGGGCCGTCCTCCGCGAAGAAGGCGGCGGTCTCCTCCAGACAGTCCGGGCGGGAGGGCCGGAACTCCTCCTCGGCGTGCAGTTCCACCTCCACCCGGGCGAAATCCAGCGCGTCCGCAGCGGCATTCTTCTCCTCTGCGTCCGTCTTTTCACCCTTTTCGGGAAAGCTGGCCGGTGCAACCATCGTGTTCTGGACTCTCTTTCATGATTCATTAAAAAGGGACGGCGGTTTCCCGTCGTCCCCGTTTCTCTTCATTCCGATTGGAATCCCGTGGAGATTCCGTTCAGATCTTCCGCCATTTCGGATCGATTCCGGAAACTTTCCAGTAGGCTTCCGCCATATAGAGCGCGTCGAGGATCACGCAGCGCGTCATGGCCTCGACCACCGGATAGATCCGCGGAAGAAGCGACGGATCACGACGGGTGATCGGGGAAAGAACCACATCTTCCATCTTTGCCACATTCACGGTCGCCTGCGGCACCGAGACGGTCGGGGTCGGTTTGACGGCGCAGCGGAAACGGATGTCCTCCCACGTCGTGATGCCGCCGAGGATTCCGCCCGCGTGGTTCGTCTTGAAGCGGACCTTGCCGCTTTCCTTGTCCACATAGGCTTCGTCGTTGGATTCCGAACCGAGCATGTCGGCCACGCCGAAGCCGGCTCCGAATTCGATTCCCTTGATCGCTCCGATGGAGCAGACCGCGTGGGCGATCATGGCGTTCATCTTGTCGAACACCGGTTCGCCGAGTCCGGCGGGAACGCCGCGGGCGATGCACTCCAGAACTCCTCCGGCGGTTTCACCTTCTCCCTTGATCTTGAGAATATCTTTCTTCATCTCTTCGGCCAGAGCGAGATCCGGGCAGTTGATTTCGTTTTTCCGGTAGTTCTCCTTGGCGAACTCGTAGGTGACCGGCTCTTTCATCCGGAGACCGTGGGAGGCGATGGTATAGGCGATCACGTCGATGCCCATCTGATCGAGAACCGCTTTTGCGACGGCTCCGCCGGCCACGCGGCTTGCGGTTTCGCGTCCGCTGGCGCGTCCTGCGCCGACCCAGTCGGCATATTCGCCGTATTTCTTGAAGAAGCCGTATTCCGCGTGTCCGGGACGGATTTCATCCTTGTACGCGCGGTACTGGTTGATATGGACATCCTGAATATCGTTGTTCGGGATGATCATGCCGACCGGGGCTCCGGTGGTCAGATCGTTTTCCATCACGCCGGAGAAGATGTAGACCACGTCCTTTTCCAGTCTGGGGGAATCGAGGGGAGTCTGCCCCGGTTTCCGCTTGTTGAGTTCCTCCTGGATCATCTTTCCGGTGATTTTGATTCCCGGGGGAACCCCGTCCACGATCACCGGATTGNNGAGATTTTTTCTGAAGCCGCCTGCGTAGGATTCGCCGCAGCAGGTTATTTTGAAGAGTCTTCCAAAGGTGTTTCCGAACATGTTGGTTCTCCCTGCGATAAAGGTTCGAAACGGCCTTGTGCCGTCTTTTGTTTGAAACAGGATAATATACTTCTTCTTCCCGGGAAATTCAAGAACCGTTTGCAAACAATCTCCATCTCCTTCCGGGGGAGGAACGCCTGCGGAAGGAGATGGAGAGGGAGAGGTATGGGGGTGGGGAGGGTTACCAGCCGATTGCGCTTCGGACGTCGCCCCGTTTCAGTTCATCGGTGTATTTCCAGACGACTTCGCCGGTACGGTTGTCTGTCAGGATCAGACTGAAGAAGTAGGAGAGGGTCCGTGCCCGCCCGACGGAGGCGGTCTGCTTGATGATCGTTCCGGAGAGGGAGAGATCGTAGGCTTTGAGGGTTCCTTTCTTCAGAACGGTCTTCTGGTCGAAATCGGAGGCTGTCGCAAGCTGTCTGGCCTGTGCACTGGCGGGGTCCAGAAGCTGGCCCGCTCCGGCTGCGGCGGAGGTCAGACGGACCTTCCCGCTGTTCAGAAGCTGTTCACTGATCCGTTCGGTCATCAGCTGCGTGTTGATGTGCTCGTCGGTGTTGTTCTGGATCACCGAGAGCATCAGCAGCGGCTTCGCCCTCCGGACGGACGACGGAACTTCCGCTCCGGGATGCTCCTTTGTATATGCGGCGACGGCCCGGTCGCGGTAGGCCGCCAGATAATCATCGAAAACCGGACTGCGGAGAACCGCGTCTGCTCCCTTCCGGGAGATCTCCACCCAGTCCTCCGAAACAATCTGGTGCATCGACCGCGGGTTGGTCGATGTATCGTTCGCATCCATCATTCGCGGTCCGGACCCGCATCCGGCAAGCAGAAAAATCGAGCTTCCGGCAGCAAGCAGTGCAATCCGTTTACAATTCATCGCAGTTCTCCTTTCAGAAAGTATCTTCCGCTTCTTTGACGTTCAGAATGAAATCCCGGCAGCGGGCCGTGGGCGCCACCGACTGAAAATAGACCGTTTCGCCCGGCTGAATGAGTCTGGTCATCCAGACCCCGTCGGAAACGGCCATCCCCTTCTCGTCCAGCCAGACGAATTTATAGCTGATCCGGTAAGGCGCCCCGTCGGTCAGCGAACTCCAGAGTTCGGAGAAGAACCCCGTCCGGTCGTTCAGCGCCGAAACCTGGACCCGCAGGAATCCCTCCGCGGTCTCCGACGTATTCACCTCTTTGAGTTTCAGACGGTTCTTCAGTGCCGAATCCGTCACGAACCTCTTGTCTTTCACCACATGCACTTCCGCATGGGTTTCCGCTTCCGAAATGGTGTTCACGGTGTTCTGACATCCGCAGAGCATCATCCCTCCGAGCAGAAGAGCCGTTCCGGTCAAAAGCGTGTTTGCTGTTTTCATCTTTCTGCGTCCTTTCGCTTAGAATTCAAATTTCTGATATCGTACGGCTCCGTTCCCCGGCGCGGAAAGATACAGAATCGCCGATGTGCATCCCGGAGAAAAAACAACCCGGAACGCGTTGCCGGGCCTTCCCGCCGTCAGAAGGGGAACAATCCGGACCGTCCGGTCTTCCGGCATGGGAATGCCCGCAAACTGGAACTCCTTGGGAAGAAGTTCCCAGTTCCGGGTGTCTGCCGTATTAAACAGCTGTTTATACAAAGATGTTCCCGCGAGGGTCAGAATTCCGGCAAGCGGATCGGCGTTCCAGGCCAGCGCAACCGCCGTCGCGCTGGCGGCCTCCTTCACTGCGTAACTGACAATGATCCGGGCGATCCGAACGGGCAGAAGAGCGGTATGTTCCTGTGAAAGAATCGCATCCAGATCCGCCAGCTGGAATGTCACGGCCCGTTCACTTCCTCCGGAAATTTCCAGCCCCCGGAACGGCGGCGGATAGTATTCGCAGACCGGAAACGCAAATCCGGTGACGATCAGATTGATCCGGATCTGCCGGAACGCCGCGCCCCGTCCGTTGGCGAAGATCACATAGACCATGTTGCGTCCGAGGTCGGCGGTCAGCGGGCGGACCTCCCGCAGAGCGTCGGGAAGGGGACGGCCGGTTTTCCGGAGCACCGTCACATAGCACCTCTGCAGAAACGGCTCGTTCGGCAGCGCGCGGTAAAGACGCTCGAAATCGACCCGGGCGTTCTCCCAGTCGCCGCGCCGCAGATACCCGATTCCCGAAAGAAACAGCGCCGCCGGGTTCCACGAGTTTCCGTACGCTTTCCGCGCCTTTTCCTCCATGGTCCGGACTGCGGCCCGGTAGTTCGGGTTGCTGCGGATCCGGTTTTCCGAAATGCCGCTTCCGGCTCCCTGCTTCTGTTCGTCTGCAAGGTGTTTCTGTTCCGCGGCGAGTTCCCGGGCCTGACGGGCGGAGGCGCTCTCCTGTGCGTTGCGCATCCGCTGCAGTTCGACCTGGAAGGCCTCCTCCCGATGCAGTCCGAGCCACGCCAGAGCCTGATAAAACGGAACCAGGATCCGATCCCGCGTGTACCCCTTGTAGGGCAGGACGTTCGGATTCAGAAGCGCCGAGCCGACCTCGGACGACGCATCGCGGACGCTGATGACCGGCCGTTCATCATACTCCCTCATCATACGGTCGGCACGGTCGAATATCCGCACCGATTCCTTCAGATTTCCCCGGTTGAATTCGAAAATTCCGTTTTCCAGCAGCCACATCAGTTCATCGCCGCTACCTTCCGCGTGTTTGAGGCCGTTTCGGAGGAGGCGTTCCGTCTCCGCCTCTCTCCCAGCCTGCCAGGATGCGAGAAGCGACGTTTTCTGCGTATGGGAATCCACCACCGTCGAGCATGCGCCAAGCAGCAGCGACAATCCTGTCAGACACAGCAGAAGAACCGGTGCGGCGCTTTTTCCGGACATGATTCACTTCTCCGCGGCGCGAAGCCAGATTCCCGTCTGCCTGGCCAGTTTCTCCGACGAGACCTTCAGCAGATAGTCGTAGAAGCGGAGAATGTTCCACTCCTTTGTTTCTTCCGGGAGCGTGGAAAAATCGATCTTTTCCGCAAAGGGGATCGTATGGACCTGTTTGCCGTCCGCCGCGCGGAGAATGTTCAGCGATCCGGAAAAGAATCCGATTCTCCGAAGCATCGCCCCGTCGCCCGGAGCCAGTTGAACGACAACATTTTTGACATCGAAGTCGCGGATATTCGGAACGATCAGATAATTCGAGTGAAGCATTTTCCCCAGTTCCGCATATGCCGACGGTTCCATTTTCCCCTGTGTGCGGGAGTGCTGTTCCATTGCCCGGTCGATGGCGTCCGCATTCTCCATGGAAATCTTCTCCTTTCCGAGATGATCCCGGAGAAGNNGTCCGCTGAGACCGTCCGCGTTGTGCCTCCGGAGTGAAGCACCGTATGCAGAAGCGCCGCAGAATACAGCGGCTTCGGGGCCGATTGGTCCTTCGTCGTTTTCTCCGTTGTTTCCGGAGACTGCCCTTCCGCACCGTACAGCATGGCGGTGAACAGCAGAACCGTACAAATTCCGATTTGCAGTTTTCGCATGTTTCACACTCCGCGTGCTTCTTTTTTGAACTATAACAGCGCCGGTCAAAAAAACAAGAGGAAAAATAAAAAAAACGGAAAATGCGTCATCCCGCGCCCCCGCTGTTTCCCGAACGAGTTTTTTTCAAATTCGGAATTGCGAATTCCGGAAGAAAGAGTATATTACAGAAATATATTGTTGTATGGACAGCATGTTGTGCTGGGAATAAACGAGGAGAAGAAAGATGTCTGCAAAAGTTGATTTGACGGGCAAAGTGGCGGTTGTCACCGGAGGCGGCGGCATCCTGTGCAGTTCCATGGCAAAGGCTCTGGCGGAGTGCGGCGCAAAAGTCGCCATTCTGGATCTCCGTCTTGAAAACGCCGAGAAAGTCGCAAAGGACATCGTCGGGAAAGGCGGAAACGCAATCGGAATTGCCACCAATGTGCTGGATCTGGAAAGTCTCAAGGCCGCTGAAAAGGAGATCCATGAACGGTTCGGCACCTGCGATATCCTGATCAACGGCGCCGGCGGAAACCATCCCAAGGGAACCACCTCGGCGGAAAAACTGACTCTGGCGGATATTCAGAACCCCGTCCCCGGCAAGATCACGTTTTTCGATCTGGATCCCGCCGGAATCGGGTTCGTATTCAATCTGAACTTTCTCGGAACGCTTCTTCCGTGCCAGGTCTTCTGCCGGGAGATGGCGCTGAAAGGGGGCGGATGCGTCATAATCCCGGCNNATCAACATCTCTTCAATGAACGCATTCAAGCCGCTGACCAAGATCCCCGCATACAGTGCGGCGAAGGCGGCGATCAGCAATTTCACCCAGTGGTTGTGCATGCACATGTCGGAGGTGGGGATCCGGGTCAATGCGATTGCGCCGGGATTCTTCCTGACCGACCAGAACCGCACACTGCTGACCAATGCGGACGGATCGCTGACCGCGCGCGGCAACACCATTCTCGCCCATACGCCGATGGGACGGTTCGGAACTCCGGAGGACCTGATCGGAACTCTGCTCTGGCTGGTGGACAGCAGCGCATCCGGGTTCGTGAACGGAACCGTGATTCCTGTCGACGGCGGATTTTCCGCATTTTCCGGAGTGTGATCGGATGGCCTGGATCGCGCTGATTGATTATGGAATGGGGAATCTCCGCAGTGTCTCCAAAGCGTTGGAGAAGGCGGGGGGGACCGTTCGGATTGTCGACCGCCCGGAGCAGACGGAGGGGTGCGCCGGAGTGATTCTGCCCGGAGTGGGAAATTTCGGAGACGGAATGCGCAACCTGCGGGAACGCGGATTTGTCGAAGTGGTCCGCCGGGCGGTGGAGAAGAAGATTCCCCTGCTCGGAATCTGTCTCGGCATGCAGATGATGCTGGAGAGCAGCGAGGAGGCGCCCGGAGTCGAGGGACTCGGAATTTTCAAGGGAACTGTGCGTCTGTTCCCCCGGGACCGCGGGGAGAAGGTGCCGCATATGGGGTGGAATCAGATCGAGCATGACGGAACTTGTCCGCTGTTTGCGGGAGTGCCGTCCGGCTCCCACGTTTATTTCGTCCATTCCTACTACGCCGATCCGGAGGACCGGTCGGTGGTGCTGGCGGAGTGCGATTATATCTTCCGCTTTGCCGCGGCTCTCGGAAAAGAGAAGGTGTTTGCCGTTCAGTTCCATCCGGAGAAAAGCCAGAAGCGGGGATTGTGTATTCTGGAAAATTTTGTGAAATTGTGCAACAACGGAGAAAAGTCATAATGCTCATTATTCCTGCTATTGATATTCGCGGAGGAAAGTGCGTCCGCCTGTTTCAGGGAGATTACAGGAAGGAGACCGTCTACGGGGAGGATCCCGCGGAACAGGCGCTCCGCTGGGAGAAGGAGGGGGCGCACATCATCCATCTTGTCGATCTGGACGGAGCCAAGGAGGGGCATCCGGTCAATCTGGAGGCGGTCCGGAAGATCTGCTCATCGGTCCGCATTCCCTGCGAACTCGGAGGCGGAATCCGCACGATCGAGGATGCGCGGAAGGCGTTCGATGCGGGAGTTTACCGGATTATTCTCGGGACGGTGGCCTGTGAAAATCCGAAGCTGGCAAAGGAGTTTGTGTCGGCATTCAGCGCGGAGCATGTGGTGGTCGGCGTGGATGCCCGTGCGGGCAATGTCGCGGTCAACGGATGGCTGGAGAACAGCGGGGTCGACGCGTATGAACTGATCCTGACTCTGCAGGAGATGGGGGTCTCCCGTTTCATCTACACCGATATCGCAACGGACGGGGCACTTTCCGGTCCGAACTGCGATGCGGTTGCGGCGGTCTGTTCCCGGATTCCGCGCAGCAGCGTGATCGCCTCCGGGGGAATCTCCTCCGCCCGCGACATTTCCGCTCTTCGGGAGCTGCGCAAGGAGAATCTGGAAGGCGCGATCGTCGGCAAGGCCCTCTACGACGGAAAAGTCACCTACAAGGAACTCGAAGAGGCCGCCAATGAGTGAAGAGGCCGTTTACAATCCTTTTCCCGGTGACTCCTACGATACGCCGGAACATGTGAAGGGCAGTTTTCTGGATCTGCTTCTGTTCCGGACCCGCGCTTCGTTTTATCTTCGCAACTTCTATGTGTTCTACCGGTCGGGAAGCGCGTGCCGGAAAGGGTATTTCCCGCAGAACAGACAGACGGGGAATTCCTATCAGAACATTCTCATTACCGAAAGCTGCGGAGGGAAATTCCATCTCCGCGGGTTGAACAATATCGACAAGGTCAAAGGACCGGTTCTCTTCATCAGCAACCATATGAGTCTGCTGGAGACGGCGGTGATGCACGCGTTCATGCGTCCCCGGAAGGATTTCTGCTTTGTCATCAAGGAGCAGCTGTTCCAGGTGCCGTATTTCGGCGACATCATGCGGACGCTCGGCTGCATCGGGGTCGGACGGAAAAACCCGCGCGATGATTTCCGCGCCGTGATCGAAGAGGGAAAAAAGACGCTCGCCGGCGGGAAGTCGATCGTG
>DDJH01000014.1:12397-20671 GCA_002338895.1 Lentisphaeria bacterium UBA1829
CCGCAGGCCTCCCGTTCGACTGTCTTTGACGAGAGCCATTTCAACACCATCGGCGTCAAACTGGCGAAGGCCGCCGGAGTGCCGGTGATTCCGACCGCGCTGAAAACCGATTTCCTCGGAAACGGGAAGCTGATCAAGGATCTCGGTCCGATCCATCGCGACCGGGAGATCTATTTCGAATTCGGCGAGCCGATCATGAAAATCGAAGGAAGCGGAAAACAGGAACAGCAGCAGATCATCGACTTTATCGAAAGCCGTCTTCTCTCCTGGGGATGCGAGGTTCGGAAATGATCCGGAACACCGTCCAGGTTTCACTTGCCGACCGCTCGTATCCGATTACGATCGGGGAGGGGTTGTTCGCGGACGGGGCTTTGCTGGAGCCGTTCGTGCGGGACCGTCGCTGTTTCCTCGTGGCGGATTCCACGGTGGCGCCTCTGTTTTCCGACATGGTGCAGAAGACTCTGGAGATGGCGCATGCCGCATCGATCTCCTGTTCGGTGTTTCCGGCGGGGGAGGAGTCCAAACATCTTGCGACGATCGGCGAACTGTGCCGTGCCGCCGCGCAGGCGGGACTGGACCGCCGCTCGGTGATGATCGCTCTCGGCGGAGGCGTGACCNNCAGATTCCGACCACACTCCTGGCCATGGTGGATTCCTCGGTGGGAGGAAAGACGGGAGTGGATCTTCCGGAAGGGAAGAATCTGGTCGGAGCGTTTCATCAGCCGCGTGCGGTGGTGATCGATACCGATCTGCTGAAGACTCTGCCGGATTCCCAGTTTCTCTGCGGTCTGGCGGAGATTGTGAAGAGTGCGGCGATTCTGGACGAGGCGTTTTTCACGGAGCTGGAACGGCATGTGGAGGAGATTCGGAAACGCGATCCGCAGTTTGTCGCGGAGATGATCCGGCGCTGCTGTGAGCTGAAGGCTTCGGTGGTCAGCCGGGATGAACGGGAAGGGTCGCTGCGCGCGATCCTGAATTACGGACACACGTACGGGCATGCGATCGAAAACTCGTTCCAGTATCGGATGCTGCATGGGGATGCGGTGGCGATCGGCATGCGTCTGGCGGCAGATCTGGCGGTGGAACTCGGGGTGATGGAGCGCAGCGAGGCGGAGCGGCAGAAGGCGCTGCTGGAAGCGCTCCGGCTGCCGACGTCGATCGCCTGCGATCCGGAGAGAGTGTATCAGGCGATGTTCAAGGATAAAAAGGCGCTCGACGGCGTTCTCCGATTCGTGTTCACTCCGGTGACCGGACGGGCAGAGGTGCGCAAAGTGGAAGGTCCGCTTGTGCGGGCTGTTCTGGAGCGCTGCCGGAATGCTTGATCATGACGCCTGCATCCTGTTGAATCTGATTCCGGGGATCGGCCCGTCGCGGGCGTCCGCACTGATCCAGGCCTGCGGGTCGCCGTCGGCGGTGTTCGAGCATGACCGGGGAGAGCTGGCGGCTGTCCGGGGAATCAGTCCGGATCTGGCGGGGAAAATCGTGGAAATCGCCCGCTCCCCGGCTCTGGACGAGGAACTCGACCGGATCGCTCTGGGCGGAGTTCGGGTGTTCACCCGGGCGGATGAGGATTATCCGCAGGCGTTCCGGGATCTGGAGGATGCGCCGATTTGTCTTTATGTCTGCGGGACGCTTCCGGAGAATCTGGAGTCCCGTTCGATCGCGATTGTCGGATCCCGTCGCGCGACGGTCTACGGGATGCGGATGGCGCGCCATTTTGCGGAAGCCGCCGCGTATTCCGGATGGACGGTGGTTTCGGGACTCGCTCTCGGAATCGACGCGGCCGCGCACAAGGGGACGATGAATGCCAGCGGAAAGACGGTGGCGGTTCTCGGCGGCGGCTTGATGAAGATTCAGCCGCAGGAGCATGTGCCTCTTGCGCGGGAGATCATTGCAAAGGGAGGGGCGGTTGTAACGGAGTTTCCGATGACCTTTCCGCCGTCGCGCCACTCGTTTCCGATGCGGAACCGGATTATTTCGGCTCTTTCGCTCGGCACGCTTGTAATTGAGGCCGGGTCGCACAGCGGGGCGCTGATCACCGCCGCGGCGGCGCTGGAGCAGGGGAAGGCGGTGTTTGCGGTTCCCGGGAACGCGGATTCCGAACAGTCGGCGGGATGCAACAATCTGATCCGGAGCGGAGAGGCACAGCTGGTTTCGAATTTTGAAGAGGTGCTGGAGGCAATGGATTTTCTGCCGGGACTGGGCGATTCGTCGCTGCCGCTGCTGCGGGAGGAGAGTGCGAGGGAATATTCCTTTCACGAGGAGGTGGATGCGGCTCTGCCGGAAAGCGATCGGAAGATTCTGGACTTTCTGAAGAGTGGCGAGGCTGGGTTCGATGCGATTTCCGCAGGGACGGGGATCGCGGAGGGAGAACTCTCCCGGAAACTGGTTGCTCTGGAAATTTCTCATAAACTCAAACGAACGCCGAACGGCTATGTCCGATTGCGCGGATGATTCACGAGAGAAGAAGAGGTGTTGATATGAAACTGTCGATTGTCATTCCCGTCTACAACGAGGAGAACTACATTGATGCGGTCATCGAGCGTGTCCTTGCCGTCCCGTTTCCGAAGGAGGTCACGCTGGAGCTGATCGCCGTGGACGACTGTTCCAGGGATGCAACCCCCGAAAAACTGAAACGATGGGAGGAAAAAGGAATCGTCAAGGTGTTCCGTCACGAGAAGAACGCCGGAAAGGGTGCCGCGCTTCATACGGGGTTTGCTCACGCAACCGGAGATATTGTCGTGGTCCAGGACTCCGATTTTGAATACAATCCGAATGAACTGCCCAAACTGCTGACGCCGATTCTCGACGGTCGGGCCGATGTGGTTTTCGGAGCCCGTGCCAGTTTCGTCGGCAGCGAGTGCCACCGTGTGATGTACTTCTGGCATTCGGTGGTCAACAAATTCCTGACGCTGCTCTGCAATATACTGGCGGACCTGACCTTGCACGATATGGAGTGCTGTTACAAGATGTTCCGCCGCGAGTATCTGGAAAAGATCACGCTCCGGGAAAAACGGTTCGGCTTCGAACCGGAAGTGACTATCAAACTGGCCCGTCAGAGATGCCGGATGTATGAGGTGACCGTCTCCTACTCGGGAAGAACCTATCAGGAGGGCAAGAAGATCAACTGGAAAGACGGTGTCTCCGCTCTCCGCTGCATCCTGAAATACGGCCTTCTCCGGATGAACTGATCTTCTCGGGCAATTTTCCGTTATCTCCTCTTCCGGTCCTCCGGAGTTGTGGAGACTCCTTTTTCAGAAAAAAAGAAACCGCCCTGTTCCGAATTCATCGTTCAGAACAGGGCGGCGTTTTTTTGTTTTCGTCCGGGGATTCTCCGATCAGACCGGTTTCTGTCCGGTGAATTCCTGCGGTTTGAACTTTTCACGGACCGTCTGGCAGATCGCGTAAAGCGCCGGGATGAACGCAATGCCGACCAGCGTGGCCAGCAGCATTCCCGCAAAGGTCGAGACACCGATGGCGGTACGGCTTCCGGCACCCGCGCCGGTCGCGATCACCATCGGGAACACGCCGATCAGGAACGACCATGCGGTCATCTGCACCGCACGGAACCGGTGTTTGGCGCCGGCCTGCGCCGCCTCGTAGATGGAGAGCCCCGCTTCGCGTTCCTGTTTGGAGAATTCCACCATCAGAATCGCATTCTTTGCCGCCAGTCCGATCAGCATGATCATGCCGAGCTGCGCATAGATGTTCAGCGCGATGCCGGCGATCAGCAGTCCGATGACGCCGCCGAGCGTGGCAAACGCAACCGAGACCATCACCGGAACCGGGACCGTCCAGCTTTCATACTGCGCGACAAGGAAGAGATAGCCGAAGATCAGCGCGAAGGTCATCAGCAGGAGCAGTTTTCCTTCATTTCCCCGTTCCTGATAGCTCATATCGGTCCAGGAGATCTTGTAATCTTTGGAGAGTTTTGTATCGGCCAGTTCCTGGATTTTCCGCATCAGGTCTCCGCTGCTGAATCCCGGTTTTGCCTGCGCATTGACCGTCGCGGCCATGTACTGGTTGAATCGGGTGATCTGGCGCGGACCGACGATGTAGGAGACATCCGCAATCGCGCTGAGCGGAACCATCTTTCCGTTGTTGCTCTGCACGAGAATCTGAGTGATGTCTCCCAGCGTGGACCGTTCATCCGCCTTCGACTGCATCTTCACTTTGTAGGTGTTTCCGAACAGATTGAAGTCGTTGATGTAGATGGAGGCCAGTTTCGCCTGGAGGGTTGTGAAGACCCGGCTGACCGGGACATTCATGGTTTCCGCCTTCACACGGTCCAGATTCAGATACAGCTGCGGCGTGCTGGCGTTGTATCCGCTGAACGCATAGAGCGTTTCCGGCTGCTTGTTGAGTTCAAGCAGGAAGTTCCAGAGCGTGTCGGCGAGCTCTTTCGGTGTCTGATTTCCGGTCGCCTGGAGGGAGAACGTGACTCCTCCCGTCGCGCCGAGTCCCATGATTGCCGGCGGCGTGAACACGTTGATGTTTGCCGAGGGGATCCTGGAAAGTTTCTGACGGATGACGCTTGTCAGCTGATCCAGCTGCAGCTCCGGAGTCTTTCGAAGGCTCCAGTCGTCGAACACCACAATCGCAAGGCCGACGTTTTCGCCGTTTCCTCCGATGAAGCTGAATCCGCTGACCATAATGACATCCTTCACCCCTTTGATATCTTTGATGATGTCATAGCTTTCGGCGAGCACCGCATTGGTTCGAGCCAGTGTGGCGCCCGGGGGCAGTTCCACATCGCAGAACGCCGCGCCTTTGTCCTCCTTGGGGAGAAACTCGCTCGGCGCCCGGTCGAAGAAGAAGTAGTTGAGTCCGAGCACGCAGGCCATCAGCAGGACCGTGAGAATCATTTTCCGCGCCAGGAAACCCGAATATTTCAGATACATGTTCCGCGTCCAGTCCAGCCCGGTGTTGAAGATCCGGAAGGGGAGCGGCTTNNGTTCGGGTTGTACGGACGCAGAAGCATGCCGCACAGCGCGGGACTCAATGTCAGCGCATTGACCGTGGAAAGACACAGCGCAATACACATCGTGACCGAGAACTGAATGTAGATGGTTCCGACCATGCCGCCGTAGAAGGCGACCGGCGCATAGATTGCCACAATCACAAGAGTGGTTGCAATGATCGCTCCGGTGATCTGATGCATGCTCTTCGAGGCGGCCTCTTTCGGCGGAAGTTTCTCCTCTTCAATGATCCGCATACAGTTTTCCACCACGATGATGGCGTCGTCCACCAGCGACCCGATCACCAGAATCAGTGCAAACATCGTCAGAACGTTCATCGAGAATCCCAGCGGGACCAGGAAAATGAAGGTTCCGATCAGAGAGACCGGAATGGCCGCCGAGGGAATCAGCGTCGCTCTCCAGTCCTGCAGGAAGATGTAGGTGATCGCCACCACGAGAATGAAGGTGATGATCAGTGTCAGAACGATTTCCTCCATGGTGGTCCGGATATACTCCGTGGGGTCGTAGCCCATCACGTAGTTGACGCCCTTCGGAAAGCGTTTGGCAAGTTCTTTGAGCGTGGCGTTGGCTTCGGCGACGACGCTGTTGGCGTTCGCGTCGTCGTTGCGGTAGATCGCCATGGCGACGGAGGGTTTCCCGTTGAAGGTACTGTCGCCCGAATAGGTTTCGGATCCCAGTTCGATCCGGGCAACGTCCGCCAGCTTGGTGATGTTCCCGTTCGCTCCGACTTTGACGACGATATCTTCAAATTCCTCCGGTGTCTTGAGCCGGCCCAGCGCATTGACCTTCAGCTGAATATACTCATTGCTGTTTTCCGCTCCGACCGTTCCGGCGGCCGCCTGGATGTTCTGATCCTCGATCGCCGCAGAGATGTCCGCCGGCTTGATGTTGAGTGCGGACATCCGCAGCGGATCCAGCCAGATCCGCATGCTGTACGACCGTTCTCCGAAAATTTCGCAGTCGCTGATTCCGTTGATACGCGCCAGCACGTCCCGGACATTGATCTTGACATAGTTGCTCAGTTCCAGCAGACTCAGAGTGGAGCCGTCGGTCGTGAACACATACATTCCGAGAATGTCGGTGGAGCGTTTCATGGTCTGAACGCCGAGCGCCTTCACTTCGGCGGGCAGAGTCGGCTCCGCGCGCTGGATGGCGTTCTGCACGTTCACCTGTGCAATGTCGGTATCCGTTCCCGGTTCAAAGGTGATGGAAAGCTGATAGTTTCCGCTGTTGTCGGAGGTGGAACTGAAGTAGATCATGTCCTCAATTCCATTGACCTGCGACTCGATGACCGCGGCCACCGTGTCCGCAATCACTTCGGCGCTCGCGCCCGGATAGGACGCGGTCACCATGATCTGCGGCGGTGCGATTTCCGGATACTCCGCAACCGGAACTTTGAAAATGCACATCGCACCCGCAAGCATTGTGACAATCGCGATGACGATGGCCAGTTTGGGTCGATCAATAAAAATCTGGGAAAGCATGGAATCCGCTCCTCACTTCACTTCGCCGGAACCGGCGCGACAACAGAACCCGGTCTGGCCTTGTGCGTGCCGTCCACAACGATCGTTTCTCCGACCGAGATTCCCTTCTCGATCGTCTGCATGTTGTTGATGACCGGTCCGAGCACCACCGGCCGCGCGATCACCTTGTTGTCCGCTCCGAGCACATAGACCAGATTTCCTTCCGCCGTCGTCATGACCGCCGAGAGTCTCACCGCGGGAAGCGGTTTGTTCAGCGCACTCGACAGAAGAACGGTCGCATATCCGCCCGGGACCAGCATGCGGTCGGGGTTTTCGAACTGTGCCCACAACGTCAGAGAGCCGGTTTCCGAATCCACCTTGTTGTCGGTCAGCACGACTTTGCCGGTCTTTTCATACGCGCTCCCGTCGGAAAGGAGGATCCGCACGATCGCGTTCTTCCGGAGAGAGGGAATCGAGCCGAAATTCTTCAGAAAGTCGCGCTCGCTGATCGCAAAGCGGACGTAGATCGGCGAGACCTGCACAATATCCGCCAGCGGAGAACTCGACGGCGTCACATAATTGCCCACCGTATAGGTCGCCTTGCTGATGATTCCGGTGATCGGCGCATAGACTTTGGTATAGCTGAGTTCGTTGTCGGCATCCAGCTGATTGGCTTCCGCCTGGGCCAGTTTTGCTTCCGTCGTCTTCAGCTGGCGTTTCGACTCCTCGTAGACCGCCTGGGAGACCGCCTTCTTCTCATAAAGCCGTTCCTGACGGGCAAAATCGGTTCTGGCGTAATCCAGTTCCGCCCGGTTCTGCATCACGGTTGCCTCCGCGGATTTCGCCTTGGCCCGATAGGTGGTATCCTCGATGACAAAGAGCAGATCGCCCTTTTTCACCAGTTCCCCCTCCCGGAAGCGGATTTCGTAAATCACTCCGGAGATCCGCGCCTGGAGCGAGACGCTCTGGATGGCTTCGATATGTCCCACATATTTGCGTGTTTCAATATTCTTCTGCAGGATCGCCTTTTCCACGGCGACGGTCGGTGCAACGTTCCCCTGTTGTCCGAATAACGGAAGCGCAAGCGATCCGAAAACCGCCGCGGCGGCAAACAGGCTGGTTCTTTTGTTCCACATCTTCAATTTTGTCCTTTCCCGGTCTGGTACCCTTTGATGATCGTTTCAAGCAGACGTTCCCATTCCCGCTGTTCCTCTCCGCTGAGCACATCCAGCATTTTCCGGTATGTGCGTTCGATTTCCCGCGAGGCCGATTGATGCAGAGCCATCACATTGTCGAGAAACCGGATGGAGACCGAACGGCGGTCGTTCTCATTTTGTGTTCTGGAGACGATTCCTTTCCTGACAAGCTCCTCCACCAGCTCCGAGGTCGCTCCCGGTGAGATTTTCAGCTCGGCGGCCAGTTCCTTGAGCGAAACTCCGGACGGCTGTTTCTCCAGAAGGCGGATCAATGCCACGCACACCCGGCTCTGACTGAATGTCAGGCTCCCGTACAACCGGTTGTGCGATCGCGCATCCTTGCGGAGCGCGGCAAGCTCCAGCACTTCCGTGATCTGGAAAAGAGTTTTCCAGGACGGAATTTTTTTCTCCATACTACTCCTCCGACTTTTTCTGTAAGCGCTTAATATAGCAACTCCCGGTAAAAATACAAGTGTGGAATCAAAAAATTAAAACCACTAAATAGTTTGATTCCGCTTCTCTGTCTTCGCGGTCGTTCCGTCTGCCGACCGGTGCTTTTTGCAAAAAATCAAAAAAAAACGGAAAACCCATTTGACTTTTTAGCTCAATGCGATATAGTAAGTCCCATACTCAAGCG
>DDJH01000083.1 GCA_002338895.1 Lentisphaeria bacterium UBA1829
GCTTCCGGTGCGCATCCAGCGTGATCTGCCGCTCCGGACGCCACGACTGATTCTGAAACCATGCGCTGAGCCGTCCGCGTGCCGAAACAAAGTTCGATGCGATCTCTCCGGAATACTCCCAGCTGTTTTCCGGACATCGCTGCGCGGTGATGCCGTGCGGAAGCTGAAGCGGAGGCAGCTTGCGCTCCGCCGGCCGCGGGGGAAGAAGGGGCTTTTCCGGTCGTGCGGAGGAAGAGGGGACGCTTCTCCGTTCCGGTCCCCGCAGCGCGAGCACTTCCCCCAGTCCGCCGAGAAAAATCAGCAGAAAAACCGCCAGACAGAGTGGAAGGTGCTTCACTTTGATGTGCTCCACTTTTCATATTTGCCGAAGCGTTCGTAGAATTTGATTTTTTCCGGCTCCTTCTCCTGTTCCTTTGTGTCGTCCGAGTATTTGGGATCGTCCAGGAGGTCGAGTTTCCACTCCTTGGGATAGTTGCAGGCGCTGTCCTCGAATTTCCAGACGTCGTGTTTTGCTACAAGACTGGAATCCCAGTGACGCTTGTCCGTCCGGGATCCCTTCGTCCGCATGACGATGCACTGGGTGTACTTGTTCCCGTACCGCGAGGAGCTGATCTGAAGTTCCGGCAGCGAGAAGGGTTTCTTTTCTCCGCTCATGGTGTACGGCATGTTGATCCAGTTGTCCAGAAATCCGGGGCGGGTCTCGTACAGCGTGGTCCTGGAGCCGATGAACTGAAGATACGAGTGTTCCGCCGTCAGCGCCCGCTTGTCCGAAGTCGTGATCAGTGTGGTTCGCGGAAACATCTCCTGAAGCGCCGTGATGGCGGGAAGACGGGGAGAAAAACGGTTCCCCGCCATCCAGACCCCCCAGTGATCCGCTGCCCGGAGATTCGTCGCATCCAGAGATTTCATCCCGAGCCAGAGAATCCCCCCGAGCGTCGCCATGTAGAGCGGCAGAACCAGGACAAATTCCATTAGAACGGAGCCCCGGGAGGAGAAGATTATTCGATGTCGTTTCCATTCGTGTTTCATCATGTCGGTCAATGCCCCAGATAGTCCCGCAGTTTGTCCCACTGGAGCTTTCCGTCCTTGTCGTTCTTGTCGGTGACAAGTCCGGCGGGCGGTTTGAGCTTCTCCCAGTCGGGCAGCTTCTTTTCTTCCACTTTTTTGCCGTTTGAATCGACCCAGTTTTTCTTGTCGAGCATGATCTCCTTGAGGATGTTCCCCTGGCTGACGGTGAAGACCTGCGCCGGACCCGCTCCCACACAGAGATCCCATGCGTTCCGGACCGGAAGCATCACGCCGTCCCAGTCGGTCTCCACCAGATTCCACTCCTGCTCTCCGCTCGAGATCGTGTATCCGAGATTGTAATCGGCGCTCTTGAGTTTCTTCTCCTTGTCCTTGTCGTAGAGCTTGTGCCCCGCGCGGGCGGAGGCAATCGCGCACATGTACTCCGGCCGGTTCCCTCCCGCCACACTCGGATTGAAGGCCGAAAGAATCGACGGCGCCGTCAGAGAACGTCCAGTCCAGCTGAACACCGAAAACGGATTGCTCGTCTTCCGCGCAATCGCCACGGTAATCGAGCCCGCTTTGCCGAAAAACAGCGGCGTCAAGGTCAGCGGAATCGCCGGCGGAACCAGAAGGCCGATCGGAAGATCCTTCTTGATCAGCGGAAAGAAACTGTCGTATCCGTGATATTCCGGATGACCCCGTTTATACGCCCCTCCGAACAGCGGCGGAAGGTGAAGCTGGATCTCTCCCAGACTCACATGGACCCATTTGGTCCAGAACCAGTCCCACTGGGCGTGCAGATGCGTCTTGGTCTGCTTGTACACGCGCAGAAACCCGAGAACCCCTTTCCGGACGATCCACTCGTCCGTTCCCGGACCAAACACCTTCTTCGGAGAAAAATCCTTCAGCGTCGGATCCGCAAAGGAGATGAATTTCTTCTCATTTTCTTCCGAGGTCACCATGGTCAGAAACGCTCCGGTTGTGTTTCCCAGCGTGACGTTGACCAGATACTCGTCCTTGCACTCCATCATGTTGGCGATGGCAATCTGCTGCGCGGTCTGCCGGACCTTCTCCGGGTACTCCTTCCGGAGAGAATTGAGCTTCGCCATCATCTTCACGATGTTCATGCTGTATCCCAGAACCTTCGGTGTGTTCGTGACCGAACCTTTCCCCTTGGCCTCCGCCGTTATCGTATGGACCAGCTGCGCCAGAAGGAAGCGGTCCAGCGTACCCTGTCCGTTGAACTTCTTGGCCAGCTCCGGGACCCCGAGCCCGGTCCCGACGGTCAGAAGAAGCGGACTGAAAACCGCAAGATCCGTCCCGCAGTTGTAGTGAACCCCCGGAACGTGCATGTGACAGGGTAAATTGTTCCTTCTCGCCGAGTCCAGATCCTTCTGAAACTGGATGAACACATATTTGCAGAACAGATCCATCGCAAGGTCCAGCGACCGCTTCTGAAGATCGACATACGTCCATGCCATCGCCTTGTTGACCGTCGCCATCCGGCTGAGGTAGTCCGCCTGCACCACCGCCGCCGAATACGCCGCCGCATCCGCCGCATTCTGAAGCTCGATCTTGTTGCGCACCACTTCGCCGATTCCGTAGATGCCGATCACAAGCAGATAGATCGGCATCACAAAGGCAAGCGTGATGGCCAGCGCCGCGCCCTTGCTGTCGGAAATCAGTTCCCGGCATTTGCCGGAAAACACCGTGAAAACTGTCGGATACCTTCTGCTCATTTGGACAACGGATAAAATTTGGTTGCGTAAGGAATCGGAATCACACAGCTCGATGTCAGCGTGATGTACGGATATTTCAGTTTCTCCTTCTTGTCTGCCCCGTTGACTTCCATCTCATTGGCGTACCGGGCGAGCAGTGCGGGATTCAGCGCGTAGGCCTGTTCGTCCAGCTTCTTCTGCCACTGCTGTTCCTCCTCGCTCTTCTCCTTCTTCGCAAAAAAGCTGATGATCCGTCCCGCGACCGGAACCAGAAGAAACATCTTGAATTTCACCGTGCATTTGACCCCGCGCGGATCCAGATCGGTCAGCGGAATATCCACCTCCACCTGCTGATCCAGGTATTTCGTGTTCGGAAGACGTCCCCAGCCGTCCAGTCGGATGTATTTGTCATCCGCCCGGTCCTTCGCGTCCGAGGAGTCCGACGGCGAGCCGGAAACCACCGCAAGAATCCGTTTCGCCACCGCTTCCGCCCGGCTCTTCCTCTGAAGATTGTTGACCGTCATTGCCGAACGGGCCCCCATGTACGCGGAATAGTGCACCATGTGCCACGTGATCATGATGTCGGCAAACTGCACCGCAAACAGAAACAGGACAAACAGGATCGGAAAGCAGAACACAAATTCCAGCAGCGCCGCCCCCTCCGATCCTCTCCGCAAATTCCGTATCCGCTTCATCGCCCCACCTCCAGAGAGTAGAGAAACTGGATCAGCAGATTCAGAAACAGACCCGCTCCGATCGCCGCTCCGAATGGAACCCGGCAGCTTTCCGTCTCCGGCGGCGGAAGACTCTTTCTTCCCTCCGCCCGGTCATACCGGAAATCAAACAGGCACCGGCAGTAGTGCCGGATCCGTGCCACATTCACTTTTCGCAGAATCAGCATCACCACCGCCAGCACCAGTCCGGCCAGGGAGACCAGAAGAATCAGATTCAGCGTGTTGCCCGGTCCGGCGATCAGTCCGGCCGCAAACAGCATCTTCACATCCCCCGCCCCCGCCGCCCGAAGAAAAAACGGCAGCAGAAGAAACAGCGACGACAGAAATGCCGTCACCAGCGACGCCAGCGCATACGATGTCCCCACTCCGAACGCCAGAGCCAGCATGACCAGCACTCCTCCCAGAACCCATCGGTTCGGCAGTTCGTGCTTCCGGAAATCGCGGATCGAAAGGCAGATCAGCCACGGCGTTGCCAGAATCAGTTTTCCCAGAGTCAGCTCATCCATTCCGCGTCTGTCTCCCAGTCTTGAATAAAAAAGGACGGATTCCCGCCAAACGAGCATCCGTCCTGAATTTCCCCTGTGCCGGAACAACGATTACTTATCGTAGTTGTGCATCGCTTTTTCGTGTTCGTTGGCCGCTTTGATGTTTTCCGGCGCGTTTTTCTTGAGTTCCCCCTGATAATTTTCCGCGCCCTTGGCATCGCTCATGGACTTGGTCGCCACATTCATCTCATGGGAGACGTTTTTCCCGAACATGATGACCGCCACAACCACTGCCGCTGCAATCAGAACCGCAATAATGACATATTCCATCATCACGGCATGTTTTCTTGTGATGCTTCTCATCACGAAATCCCTTTCTGTTCCGACTGCAGCTTACTTGTCGTAATTATGCATGGCCTTTTCGTGTTCGTTGGCCTTTTTGATATTGTCGGGCGTCTCTTTTTCAATATTTTTCTGGGAGGTTTCCGCGCCCTTGGCATCGCTCATCGCCTGTGTCGCCACATTCATCTCATTCGAGACGCTCTTTCCGAACATGATAACCGCGACCACCACGGCGGCTGCAATCAGGACGGCAATGATGACATATTCCATCATTACGGCATGTTTTTTTGTGATGTTTCTCATCTGCAAATCCTCCTCGTCTGTGACTCGATTGCCGGTTTTGGTATATTAATAACTCATTTTCTTGAAAAGTCAAGAGTTTTCCTCTGAAATAATTTCAGATTTTCAGGAATCGTTTGTCATTTTTCCGATCAGAAAAACGGGTTCCGCAATCCCCTGTTTTTTGACATGGCTTTCCAGGAAAAGTGCGATGCTCCGGCTGCTTTTTCATTTCTCCGGGAGAGTGCGCTTCTGCAGGACCGCCCGGATGTAGCCGAAGACGTTATGCCCGTCGTAAAGCAGCGGGACCGGGGTGGTCATGCGGACCTCTCCGCCGGGGCGGTCGCAGCGTGTCCGGACCAGCATGAAATCGAGTTCTTCGCCCGCCCGCGGTCTTCCCCCGCGCCGATATTCCGGCAGGCAGTTCCATGGAACGGTCACCTCCAGATGGAAATCCTTCTTACGGACCCGGCCTTTTACGGTGATCCCATATTTCTCCCTGCCGTCCGGAATCAGACATTGGAAGCTCCCGAAACGGTCGTTGACATGAAGCGCCGTAAAGATTCTCCCGTCGGCATTGACGATGATCTCCCGGTAGAGCTTCGCCTCATAATCCGTGCAGAGGAAAATCTCCAGCGCATCTCCCCGATACAGCATCCGGTTGTTCGGAACATAGGCAGAATCGGGAAAGTCCGCCGTGACCACGATCGTTTCCGGATCACAGCGGATGCTCCACTTCGACTCCGGTGACTCCCGTTCCGTCGAGTCCAGCGGATACTCTCCCGAGAATTCCACGGCGTCCCCGCCGATCTCCAGCTTCACCGTTTTCCGCTTCTCCTTCCAGCGGATCCCTTTTTGAATCCGGGCAATTTCGCTTCGCATCTGTTCCCGCACGGAGTCCAGATCCCGATCTCCGTCGATTCCGAATTGGAGACGGTACGAGGCGGAGGGCGCTTTCCCCGCCGTCTGATTGACCACGAACCGCGCCGGATGCTCCTTCGGAATTCCGTGATAGTAGCTCCGGTACTCTCTCAGAAGCTCCTCGTCCGTCGAGGAGCAGCCGCTGAAGAACACCCCCGCCAGAATCAGGCCGACAGGGAATCCAAGGGAACTTCCGCCCGTCTTTTTCCTCGTTTTCCGTTCGACTCCGTCCATGGAAACTCTCCTTATCCGATTTTCCGGAGCACCGCCATTCCCGCGTTTGGAAGCGGAAAACGTCGGAAGCCGGCCGGCAGATCCAGCGTCCCGCAGGGTCTCCCCTCCGGTGAATAGAGTTCCGCCCGGCACGGAGCCGACAGAAGCACATCCAGCCTGTCCGCTCCGGTCGCGTTGATCAGATACTGCGTTTTCTCCATCGCCGTTTCCGTAAGGATTTGCGCGTTGTAGACGACCGTGATCCGTTCTTGTTCCGATTCCGCGGCGCACCAGGGGATGTTCTCCTCCATCGGTCCCGGCAGAAAATCGCTCCGATAGAGCGTTTCCGCGTGGCGGCCCATGAAATGCAGATAGAAATTCAGCATCTCCCGGTGCGACTGCGGAAGATCCGCAAGACGTACCGAAATCTGCGGGACGGCGAAAAACGCATTCAGAAGCTGCATGGCCGCATTTTCCACGGAGTCTGCCGCGTTCCAGGCCAGCATGTCCGAATGCACGGCGGAATTGCCGGAGGTCAGACGCAGGAGTACATAGCGGTTCCGGTTGCTGAGAACGTCGTTCGGGCAGTCTCCGGCGCGCATCAGATTGCCGAACTGACGCATGACCGGACCGATGTAGGTCTGCCGGAACTCCAGCATCACGTCCGGACGGATCGCCGTGAGGCGTTCCCGGATCCCGTGCAGGAGTTTTTCGAGCGCGTCCGACACGGAATCGGTATCGCGTCCGGGGGCCTCCTCCAGCGCGGTGAGATCTCCGCTTCCGTTCATGCCGCCCTGTTCGCTGAAATCGTTTTTCCGTTTCCGGAACTGTTCCAGATAGTCCAGTTTGAATCCGTCGACTCCCCACTCCTTCATCGCGTGTTCCAGAAGGGAGATCAGGTGTTCCCGGACGTCCGGATAGCGCGGATCCAATATGTAAACGGTCCGGTCGGGACGGCAGCGCAGGAACTTCCCGCGCATCTTCTCAAAAAGCGGATTCTCTTTTCCCACAAACGGAATGGCGAACCAGATCAGGTATTTCATGCCGAGCTCGTGGATCCGCCGGACATGGGCGGCCATGTCCGGGAATTTCTCCCTGCAGAGCGGCCAGGAGCCGCAGTCGTGGAGCCAGTCCCGGCCGTTGGGAGTCTGCCATCCGTCGTCCTGGATGAGGGTCTGCATTCCGAGCGATCGGGCGATGCGGCACTCCTTTTCCAGAATTTCGTCGGTCACCTCCTGGAAGTAGGCATACCAGCTGGAATAGAACGGCTGGAAGGCGGACGCCGGTGTGAACATCGGCGGAAAGGCTTTCTCATAACCGGAGACGGTCTCCCGGACGATCCGCTGCCAGGGGAGGGCGCGGAAATCCAGATGGATTGTCACATCAAAGGAATCTCCGCGCCGGTCGTCGCCGGGACAGAACAGCGCGATCTCCATGTTCAGCGAGCTTCGGTACCCGCTGGGACGGAAGCAGAGAATTCGATTCTCGCATTTCGGATCGGAAAGGGAGAGCGTCAGGCGGTTGCATCCTCCCGCTCCGTACAGTGACACAACCGGAAGATACAGCACGCAGCCGGATTCCAGCGACGAGCGCAGCAGCGACGGAATCCGGTTCGTCTCCGGCGTCCAGCGATAGAGAATCCCCGTGTGCGGAATGGAAAAACTCACCGTGCATTCCGGCAGGAGTCCTTCCCCCCTGCGCTCCCCGCGAATGTGCAGATGGAGTTTCTCCGCTTCCCTTTCCTCCGGTGTGCAGGTGACCGTCCAGTCTGTTTCCCTGCATGCGATCTTCAAATCTTCCAGCTTCATGACAGCTTGATCCTTTTCTTTCTTCCTCTTGATAAAACTCTTACAGCGGGTCCATCCGGACCGACTGGATCGTATAGACTCCGGGTTTCGTAATCGAAATCCGGGCGGAAATTTCCTTGAGCGTATCCGGAAGCGCCGCGTCAAAGGTGCAGCTCCGGAGGCCTTTTTTCAGCGTGATGGTTTTCGCCCGGTAGAAATGCGAGCGGGTGCGGCCCTCGAAATAAAGGGTCAGACTGCCGTTCTCCGGACCGGAGACAAGAAGCGTGATCCGGTTGTTCGGAAGCGTGGATTTTGTCACATTCTCCGCCAGCTTGAGCTTGTCCAGGTCGAACAGCGCGCGGAGATTGAGATTCGGATTGGAGGCAACGCTCTTGAAATACTCCGTCGTATCCAGCGTCAGGCCGTCCGCACCCCGCGAGAGTTTCAGAAGCCCGAGATCCCCCGGCTGGCCGAACACATAAATTTCCGCCAGACGTTTCCCCTCTTTGATCACCGTGCATTTCCTCTGGTTGTTTCCGAACTTCAGAGTCTGTTCCGGACGGGCGCAAAAGTTGTACTCTTCGGCGAACAGCGCCGCCGCGGCAAAGAGCAGAGCGATGATTTTTACAGTCATTTTTTTCCTTCCTTTCTTGTTTCTCTTTTATCGTTTTTTTATTATGAAGCGGACCGGAAGAGTGGCTTCCGGGAGGTCTGTGAAAAGTTATTGTCCGAGATAGCAGTCCATCCAGTTGGCGGGGGTGTTGTAGCTCGTGCCGCCGAGGTCGAGTTTAATCATGTAATCGCCGTCCGGGTCGCGCATCCGCTGGTTCACAAGAAGGCTGAAGCCGATGACGTGGCCGGGACGGAGATCGGCGTGCGGAAGAACGCTCTTCGGAAGCGTGACGTCGTAAACGGTTTTCCCGTTCCGGTGAATCACGGAGCCCCGGGCGGGAATGACGGCGCGGCGGGGATACTCCTGGAAGAGTTCCGGTTTGCCGTTCAGAAGACCGAACTGGAACACGGCGTCGTTGTCGTCATAGCCCGCGCCGGTGTTGGCGGGGGAGTCGTTTTTCTGGTCGATATAGATCTGAATGGAATCGCCGAGATACAGGGAGCCCCGTCCGCCCGACGGAAGAAACTGGGGATCTTCCGCTTCCACATAGATGCGCAGTCCGTCGCCGCCGCGGTTGTAGAGAACGGCAAAACGGCATGTCAGTTTTCTGTCGCCGATGCGTTTCTGATCTTTCCTTCGGATGTCCACGGTGTCGGTGCTGATCGTTCCGGAGAAGCGTTCCGGCGTTTTCCCGGTGTCCTCCCATGCGTCGAGTGCGGGGAAGTTGCAGACGAGTTCCTCGGTGGAGTTGTTTTCGGTCACAGCCAGTGTGAAGAGGTCCCGGGCTGTCAGCGGGCGGGAAAGCCCGGTCACCGGCAGTTCGACCCGGGCACTTCCGCCGACTCCCAGACGGAGCTCCTGTCCGGACGCCGGTCCTTTGCAGCCGTTCGGAACTTTGAGAAGCCGGATGCTTCCCCGGAACGGTGCGGCTCCGTAATTGACCGCATCGATGACAACCGCCGATTTCCTCCGGTCGAAGAAGGAACTCACAGAGACGGGTTTCTTCATTCGGACGGCCCGTACCGCCGAGGTCAGAAGCCACCGCCTTGCCTCCGAATACCGACCCTGTTTCAGCGCCTTCTCCACATGGGAAACGGCGTTTTGCAGATCCTGCGCGCCGTGCATGGTTCCGAGAATCCGTTTCAGACGGCGGAGTTCCGACTCATAATAGGCCTTCTCCTCTTCCGGAACGTCCATGCGGATGACCGTAATTTCCGGTTTGTGCCCGGTCTTTTCATAGTAGATCTCCCCGCCTTCCAGACGGCGCTCCTGCCGTTTCCCGTCCAGTTCGTAGACGATCGACACCGGACACCCCTCCCGGTTCACCATGTAGAACCCCGGATCGCCGACACGCACGGTCACCGGATCATTCGCCCCCGGAATCCGTTCAAAGTGTCCGCGCGGAATCCGGCGGAACTGCGTGTAGAATCGCCGGAAGAGCTCATTGTGTCCCTGTTCCGGAATCCCCCACCACCCGTGTTCGAGATCCTGAATGTCCAGTTCCGCGACCAGATGCGCCAGCGGCTCCAGCACAAACTGCGTATTCGGATACGGCGTTGCGTAATTGTAGAAATCCGCAACCCCCTGAACATTGCTGCCGACCGGCGCCCACCAGCGGTATTTCCATTTGAGATCCCGGTTGACCAGCGACGGATAGATTTCCAGGTTGCTGTGCCGGAACACATTGACCGCAGTGATGTGGTGCCGGTTCCACAGATTCGAAACTTCCGGGGAGAAGAGAAGATACGGCTCGTTGGTCGCACTGCCGGAACCGCCGCGGAAGTAGTCCGGACGGATGCAGGGAACGACGTTCACGCCGGGAATCCGGCTCAGAAGCGCCAGATTGATTCCGGCCTCTTTCAGCTTCTCCTCGTACTGAAACGCGGGCCATTCGCCCTTGTCCGCCATGAAGTCGCCGCGGATCCAGTACTGGAGTTGCAGATGAGAGTTTCCGTCTGCGCGCAGCGTCTCCGCCAGCTCCCGGACTGCGTCGGAGACTTTGCGGCAGCGCCAGGCGATCCATTCGTTTTTCGCGTGGGACAGAAGCCACTGCGCACGTTTCATCGGGGTGTCTCCCGGGACATGGATGCCGGTTTCGCGGGTGAACAGCGCAACGGTCCACTCGCCGTAGCCGTTGTCCAGAGAGCCGAAGCAGATCGCCGGATGCTCGTTCAGGGAGATTCCCCGGAAATGTTTGTAGACTTTGAACTTGTCCCGGTATGCCGCGATGATCCGTTTATAGGCGTTCCTCACTTCCGGACGCAGGAAATTGAAGTCGCAGGTGTGGTTTCGCGCATAAGGTTTGCCGAGTTTGTCGATCCACAGAAGATCCTGCGGATTTTTCAGATTCCCGAGTTGGGCGAACCAGTCGCCGTTGAAGATCTTGTTGTTGAGGCGGACCATGATCTCCATGCCGGCCTGATCGAGCATCTCCGCGCCGAGTTCCGCCCAGCCGGGAACCCGGAAACGGTCGGAAAGAGTCCGGCTGGTGTGGAGGAGAGTGGCCTCCATCTTCGTCACGTCGCCGTTGTAGGACATCACCTTGATGAACCACTGATTCATGCCGGTATAGCGCATGTAGTCCACGATCCGCTGCCACTTGATCCGCCAGAATTCCAGATCCGCGCTCCGGTAGTTGACCGCGCTGCTGTATGCAAGACCCGAATCCATGGTGGGATCCTCGTCCCAGTTGGAGACGGTCCGGCCGCGCGCAGGCACATCCGCCGCCGGAAGCTCCTCGGAATAGTACAGACGGATCTTCGACGCCGCCGGAGGAAGCGCGTTCTTCATCGGACGGAACCCGAGAATCCCCACGGCAAACTCTTTCCCGTCCGGCCAGAACAGAAACGATTTCGTCTGCATTTTTCCGGTCGTCCGGTGATCCACTCCGGTGATGATTCCCGCGCAGTCCAGAGAGCCGGTGTAGAAGCGTCCGTAGTTCTGCGGATAGACCGCAATCGAGAACTCCCGCCGCCCCGTATCCGGATACTCCACTTCAATCCAGTGCGGTTTGCCGGGATGGTTCGTGGAGAGACGGTAGAGAAAGCCGGCTCCGGTCGCGTTGATGTCCGCTTCGCGGAAATTGCCGCTCACATGGCTTCCGGTGTCGTTGCCCGCTCCCTCCCGGATCGGACGGGTGCAGTCGATCTCGCGCAGGAGAATCCGTTTGGCCGGAGCGTCGGAGACGGCCGCTTTCTTCGGGTGCGGATCCAGCGCGATCAGTTCAAACTCCTGCAGAAAGGTCTTCCCCGCAAAGAGACGCAGACGGAAGAGCCCGTTCGAAGCCCGTCGGACCGGAATGGTGAACTCCGCAAGTCCTCCGGGAGCGATGCGGACGGTGCGGTTCTCTCCTTCCGCGGAGAAGGTCTCCCGCAGAACGTTCCCCGTCAGATTGCGGACCCGGAAACGCAGATTCTTCTCCACTCCGGAAAGAACCGTGTAGTCGAGCAGTTCGACGACGCAGGGACGGTTTTCCGCATAAAGTTCCCGGATCCCGGCGGCGGAGAGCGGACGGTCAAAGGTCTTGAATTCGTCGATCGCTCCTTGGAATCCGCGTTTTCCGGAACGGTCCGTCCCGAGGCAGAAGGTCTCCTGAAGCTCCAGAACCCGGGTGGGGGCGTTTTTCTGCGAGACCAGATTCCCGTCGAAATAAAGATTCACGCTCTTTCTGTCCCAGGTCAGTGCGACATGGTGCCACTCCCCGGCGAAAATTTGGCGGATCCACGGATAATAGTCGAATTTTCCCATCGCCACCCATTCCAGAAAGGTTCCTCCGTTCATCCGGAAGAGTCCCGATGCCACCAGAGGCCGGACCCGGCTGGAGCTGTGAAGTTTCCCGCTCCAGATACCGTTCTCATCCGCGTCCCGGTCCCGGAAGTTCAGACCGCCCCACGGCGTGCTGTCCTGACGGATCCAGAGCGAAAGCGTTCCCTGTTCTTTTTTCAGAAGAGAGTCGTTCATGCGGTAGATCAGTCCGCCGTCCTCCGGGATCTGGACAGCCTTCCCGCGGATTCCGGGCACAAATTTCACGTTCCGGACCTTGATCGGCGCTTCTCCGCCGAGGGAGAAATCCCTCTCGAAACTGCCGTAGCACATCGGTTCCGGAAGGGCATGAAGAGCGAGACCCGAGAGAAGGAGAAGTCCTGAAAAAAATCTCTTGTATAGCATGAGAAGGGGATCCTTTCTAGTTTTTCAGATAGAGTTCATCGTTGCGTGCGGCGATTGCGTTGGTGCGGGTCGTGACCGCGCCGTCGGCCCGGAGACCGATGAATTTGCCGTGGTAATATTTCAGATTCGGTGAGGTGAGCGTGTTCAGCAGATTCGGACTGAAATCATCGCCCTGCCGGAGATTGGAGCGGAGAACGCCCCGGGAGCAGACATTCAGGATTCCTGCCGGATTCTGATTCAGAAAACGGGAGATTCGATTGCGGCCCTCGTTGGCCCATCCGCCGTTTTTCGACTGGAACAGAAAGGTCGCCCCGTAAGACTGGTAGGCGATGCCGTAGCCGCTGTGGGGATAGTCTGAAGTCAGAAGAGAATCTCCTGCGGATTCCGGACAGAAGGCGACCGATTTTTCATACGCTGTCGGCGTCTCTCTCCATCCGGCATCCCCGTGATACCCCAGGTAGAGACGGAGAAAATGGAGCCGACTCCCCACATTGCCGCCGTTCGACTGTTCCGCCGGCATCCAGTCGTTCTGATCCGCACTGTACGAAACCAGCGCGCCCCCGATCTGGCGGAGATTCGAAACGCAGGAGACCGATTTCGCCGTCGCCCTCGCTTTCTGAAGAGTCGGAAGAAGAAGCGTCACAAGAATTGCAATCACCGCGATCACAACAAGAAGTTCCACCATCGAAAAATTTTGTTTCCCTGATTTCATCTTTTCCTCCCATATAAGTTTTCCGTTTGTTCGACACCGTTCCCAGGCGTTTGGGCTCCGGACCGGTTTCCCGAAAGGAATTTTTCTCGCCCGATTCCCGTTGTTTTGTCCCGAAAAAACCTCCTTTTATAAATTAAATTGTATAAGTATTGTATAAGTTGTAAGGGTATCATAGCATAGAAAAGAGAAAAAGCAAATCAGAAAGGAAAAATATCTGTTTTGAACACAAAATTTTAAGGATTCGGAGGGCGGAAGAGGAAGGGGGAACGTCTTCCGGAATGCGGAGTTTTCCGTCGGTTGGGCAGAGGTGGAAAACGAGGGCTCCGTCCGGAGTCCGCGTGTCTGTTTTTCTGCGCATTCCCGATTTTACGCTTGAAAATCTGTGTTTCTGTGGTATTCTATCCTGTCGTTTTTCAAAACAAGATAGAGAATGCTTATATAATACAGAGTGTGAAATGAAAAAAAGTCTACTGGTCAGATACTATGTGATGCGGGCGCTGTTCCAGAATGACCGGTCCCCGGTGAAGATGCCGTCGAAACGGGAGTTTGCGGAGATGTTCCACATGTCGGTCAGCATGGTTTCGCTGATTCTGGACGGACTGGTCCGGGAAGGGTATCTCACGGCGCGGCAGGGGGTCNNTTTCACCACGCCGCAGCGGGTTGCTCTCGGACAGAGCAAACTCATCGGACTGATCTGGGCGGATGGAAAAGCGTACTCCAAACATTATGAGCCATGGGTTCATGAATATCAGCTCGGACTCAATCTGGTTCAGGCGGGGCACTCCATCCGGGAGGTCTTTCTGGAGGGGGATTCGCCGGAGACAATCTGCCGCGAAATCGCGATCAACCGGTTCGACGGGCTGATCTGGTGCGCTCCCGGAAGCAACTGCAATATCCGGAGCATCCGGAAACTCCGGAAGGAGGGGCTGCCGGTCATCACGCTGGAAGAGAATGTCGCGGATGAGATCGACAGCATCGAATTCGATCAGATTCCCGCGTTCGCCGACATGGGACGGCATCTTGCTCTGGCGGGAAACCGCCGGGTTCTGCTGTTCTCCACCACTCCGGTCGTCACTCGGGTGATTCGGGAGGCGTTCCTGGCGGAATGTCCGCAGGGGACGCTGGAGGTCAATACGGAACCGCCGGAAGTCTATTTCCCGAAGATCGCAGAGATCGTCGCCGCGGACTATGACTGCATCATTGCAAATCCCCTGTTCAAACCGGATTTTTATCAGGCGATCCGGAACGCCCATCTGCATACGGAGATCTGTCAGCTGATCTGCTATTCCTCCGACGGAATGAATTTCTCCTGGAAGCAGGATTTCGAAACCATCGGAAAACTGCTTCTGCAGCGCTTCACGGAGATCTGGGATGGCGATCTCGTGCCGCGGCATCAGATGGTGCCGATGATCAAGGTGCAGTCGTAACGGATTTCGTCCGGGGTCAGGAAGAGGGGGAACTCTCTTTCCCGGAATTTTCCGAAGGAGCCGCGGATGCGGGCAGGGCGTGCGCGGCGGACAGTGCGGACCGCACGTCTGTTCCGGGCAGAGCGCGTGGCGGACAGGTGCGGGAGTTNNGCGCGGCGGCCATGCCCGCCGCCTGTCCGGTGATGTACGCTCCGGGAATCACGCGCAGAGAGGCGTGCACATGACGGTCGGTCGAAACACAGCGTCCGCAGGTGAGAACATTCTCCAGCTTCCGGGGGAGAAGAATCCGGTAGGGGATGCCGTAGCTTTCGCCTTTCCCGCAGGCGCTGGAGCGGAAGAGACGCTTGTGGGCGAGGATTTCCGCTTTGCCGGGACGGTCGGGATGAAGATCGGCAGGAAAATTGTAGCGGCCGATTTCATCGTCGAAGCTGCGCCGGGCGTCGTAATCGGCTTTGGTGAGGATGTAGTCGCCGAGGATTCTCCGCGACTCCCGCACACCGAGCACGGAGCCGGAATCGATGATCTCCGCCTTGGAAAATCCGGGAATCCGGGTCCGGTAAAACGTTTCGTAGCGGGCAAGGAGCTTGCGGTTCCGCCGGATGCCTTCGGTGAGGGATCTTTCATCGGTGGAGTCGACGTCGAACACATGGGAGAAATTGCCGACGGCGCAGCTGCGCGAGATCCGGAACACTCCCGTATGGTGATAATCCTCTTCCGGAAGCAGTCCCGAGTGGAAGGCCTCCTCCAGAAGTGCAGGCATCCGTTCGTCGTTGTGACTGAAAATGCCGCCGCGCCGATAGGCGTCCCAGTCGAAGCCGGTCCAGACGGAGCAGAGCGTGGAGGGCATGACGTGGCCGTGCTCGTCTCCGCGTTCGAACGGCGCGCCCGCCCACGCCGCGAGCGATCCGTCGCCGGTCGCATCGACAAACACTTCCGCTTCGACCGCGAACATTCCCCCGGGCGCCGCAAACACCGCCTGCCGGACTCTCCCTTCCTCCTGCCGGACTGCCGCAAGACGCGAATAGTACAGAAGACGCGCTCCCGCTTCTTCCAGAAACTGCTCATAAATCCGCTTCAGATGTTCCGCATGAATGCTGCATCCGGTCTCGAAATCATGACGCTTTCCCTCCTCCTTCAGCGCCTGGAGAATCCTGCGTCCGTACCCTTCGCAGAGGATCCGGATTCCGTCCGACCACGGCATGAAGACCGGGACCCGTCCGGCGGTGCTCATTCCTCCGCACATGGCGCCGCTCTCGATCAGCAGCACATCGGCTCCCTGTTCGGCAGCAACGGTGGCCGCGGCACATCCCGCGGGTCCCGCCCCGACCACACAGATCCCCGCACGGTGGCGGATCGGAATCTCCTGCGAAAAATGAATGGTATCCATCATGCTTTTCCTCCCGGATTTTGGAATGGACAACTGGTTTTCCGGATACTATATTCCGCTTTTTCCGAGCACACAATTTCCATTTCTCCAATACCAGTGCAAGTTTGCACAATTTCCCGCAGAAGCGTTTCCCATGGGGCTTCTGCACACTTGCATTGCGGAATGAATGCGCTTATATTGAAACGCAAACATTCTCAAATGAGGAGGAAAAGGCCGGAATGACACTGCTGGAGGAGATCGCCTGTTTCGAGCGTCAGTTTCACTGCTGTCTCGCGTTTCACGACCGGACGGGGGAACTGACGGCGCTTGCGGGGGGGAAACTTGCTCTGCATCATGCAAACCGGATCTGCGAGAAGGTCCGGTCCGCGGATGCGTCATCCTATCGGCGCTGTGTGGCGGACGACACGCGGGAGGGAGCGGGCGCGTGTCGGGTCAAACGGTGTCATGCCGGGTACTATGAGCTGGTGCTGCCGATTCGGAAGTTCTCTCTGACGGTCGGGACAATGTTTGTCGGGATTTTCGAATCCGAGGCGGAGCTGAGCGAGGAGCTCCGCTTCTTTTCCCGTCTGTTTGCGGAGTCCATCGAACGGAGACTGGAAAGGTGCGTCGAAGAAAACGGAAGCGGATCGTTGCGCGACCGGATTGAAATCTGGTTCCTTCACCATTTCCGGAATCCGGAGGTGTCGCGCGAGGATCTTGCATCGGCGCTGCATCTGAGTGTCTCCCGCGTGAGTCAGATTCTGCGTCGGAGTTATGGGGAGAGTTTCCCGGAGCACCTGCGGAAACTCCGGGTTCAATGCGCGGCTCAGATTCTGACCCATTCCCGTCTCCCGGTTACGGAAGCGGCCCGGCTCTCCGGATTTCGGAGTGCGAATTATCTGCACCGGGTCTTCCTTTCCGTTTTCGGGTGTACGCCGCAGGAATACCGCCGGGCGCGTTCCAGTTCGGATGAGGGATGAGCGCATCCGAAAGGACGAATGTTTCCCGCCGGAAGAAAAGACGAATTTTCTCCTGTCCGGCTAGAAGGAGAGAGTTGTCCATCCTTCGCCGATCATCCAGCAGGAGGAGCGGAGCGGATATTCCAGAATCGCCTTGACCCCCTGAACATGTTCCTCCTGCGGACCGTTGCAGTTGAACAGACGGAGGAAGAAGTTCAGACGTTTCCCGTCGGTTTCCGGAGAGAAGGGATGCAGAACTTCCAGCGGAAGGAACAGCTCGTACTCCAATCCGTCCGGAGTCGGAACGATGGAACAGAAGCGGGACGGCAGAAGCGAATCGACCGGATACGGACCGCAGTATTGCGGAGGCGCCCCGGTGAAATGGAGCTCCGGACCGCTGTCGGTCAGTCCGGCCTGAAAGTTGTAGAAGAAGAATTCGTCGCGGCAGATCCGGTCGAAGGTCAGTCCGATCTGGATGCTGTCTCCGAAAAAGAGAAAGCGGCCGTGATGCTTCTGGACATGACAGCGGTCGGTGACCCGGGCGTGAATGTGGATCGTCTCTTTCTCCACGCCGATCCGGATCCGGGCGGAGCAGTCGTCCGGTCCTTCCCAGAGCCCTTTGTAAACCTGGCCGGGGTCCCGGATCGCAAACTCCATGCCGGAATGCAGAAAGGTCAGATTTTTCCGGACCGAGCAGGGAAATCCCGGATCGGAAAACGACGCGGAATACTCCTGGGCCCGGGCGGGATCCTGCGGATGGACGGGAACGGAAAAGGTCCGGATCTCTCCCGGCTCCAGGGAAAGGGATTGGTGCAGCGGGCCGCAGGTCAGCACGCCGCTGTGCCGCTCCGTGTCGCGGGAGAAGAGATGGATCTGAAGGCGGGAGGAGCCGTCCGCCGCGCGGGCGCTTTCGAGATTCAGCTCCAGGGGGGACGTCAGCTGAAGAGAACTGGTCAGCGCCGTGCCTGTTTCGCGGTCAAAGACGGTGAGCGCCAGGTGCGGACGCCGGATATCCGGAGGTACGGACAGGGAGAAGGAATCGCCCTCAATGGGGATTTCCCGGTTTTCGCAGACGGCGAAGCCGTGGACGGGGGCGGCCAGACGCAGTGTGATGGTCCGTCCCGGAATCACCGGATCGGAGGAGTGGAGCGTCAGTTTTTCCCGATCGGTTTTCTGCTGGCGGAGAGCCTGGGCGTAGCCGGCGTCCTTGAGTTTTCGGATCCGTTCCGGATTTCCGTACAGGGTGCCGCCGGCTTCCACGAGGGTTTTCCCGTGGCGGATGGCGTCTGCGAGGGCCGAGGGGGTGCAGGAATCGGCAAAGACAAGGGTGCGGACGCCGCCGAAGGTGTCGATATCGTTGCCCTGCGCGGTCGGGCCGTTCGGTGGAAAATCCGGCGTGTAGACGGCGGAAGGACGTTTGCGCCGTCTGGGATTGTGCGTGTCGCACCCCGCGACCGGCGTGTAGCCGAAGGTCTGAAACAGTTCCCGGCTGAGGGAATCGCCTTTCAGAAAATCGTATCCGTTGAAATATTCGAATCCGTCCAGCAGTTTTTCGCGGAAGCAGTCGTGGACTTTTCCGGAGGTCAGAAGTTCGGATCCTCCGGGATGGGCGAACAGGAGCAGAGCCGCCTTCGAGCGGAGAAAACGGAGCTTTTCGATCGGATCCCCCTGTTCCGGAAGTTCTCCTTCGTAGCCCATGGCGATGATATGAGCAAAGCTGAACATCAGTTCGCTGCCGTGGCAGGGGAGAAAGGGGGAACGGCATTTCCGGAGGATGTCTTCCAGAATGGGGGTCGTCCGGGGAACCGCCATGATGCCGGCGTCGTATCCGCCGTAGGAGAGGGCGGATACGAAGAGCTCGCAGTCGTCTTCCGCATACCACTGGCAGTGAGTGTCCACAAAGAAGATGGTTTCGGTTGCAAGTTTGAGCATCGGGGAGCCTCCGTCAGAAGATTCCGCTCAGAGCGGAGCTGATCTGATAGGTCGCCCGGACCACCTGATCCTGGAAGGGATTCTTGAACAGGTAGGCCGGAATGATGCTGGCAATCGCGGCGATGACGCTGGAATCTTTGCCGTAAAGGGGAAACAGAACCACCACCTGTCCCCCTTTCTCCCGGATGAAGACATGGTTTTTCCGGAACTCCTTCAACTCCTGAAGATAGGTTTCCAGTGTCAGGTGTTCCGGCCAGAGATCTTTTGCATTCTGAGGCAGTTCGGTTCCCTGGAGCTGATTGTAAAGCTCCTTCTGCACCTCTTCCGGCGCATGGGCGAGCAGCAGTTTTCCCGAAGGCGTCACCAGCACATCCTCGCACGACAGCGGATTGTAATCCACCCGGAGCGTGTGTTCCGGCTCCGCATGACAGAGAATGTACCGCCGCTTCCCCTGCAGAACGATCAGTTCGATTTTGACCCGGTATTCCGCCGCAAACGCACGGAACAGCGGATCCGCCTTCCAGACCAGTTCCGGCCGGTAGAGATTGTTCCGGCAGATCTTCATCACCGCCGGTCCGAGCCGGTATCCCTTCCGTTTCCCGACCCGTTCCACAACTCCCAGCTCCAGCATGGAATTCACAATATGAAAGCAGGTCGACGGCTGAACATGGATAAGCTCCGCCAGCTCGCTGATCCCGTGAACCTTCTGCGGTTCCTCGGCGATCGCAAACAGAAGCGTAAATGCACGCTGAATCACTTGTATCATACAAAAAACTCCTTTATTTAATATTATTCAATATTATACTGTTTTTTTGTTAAATTTCAAGAATTTCCAGGAAAACCTCTTGCTTTTTTCTATAAAATAGAGTATATATTAGTACAACTATATTAAAAATAATTTTAATAATATTAAAAAAGGAGAGAGATAAATGTCGAGTTCCAACATTCTGAACCGGGCGGAATACCTGGATCGGCTTTCCGGCTGCTGCCCCGAAAG
>DDJH01000137.1 GCA_002338895.1 Lentisphaeria bacterium UBA1829
GATGTATGGGACGGCAGTGAAAATTTGCTATAATTAAAAACAGGTTCACACGAGTAAAGCAAAAAGCACGGAGTTTTTAATGATGGATTCTTTCGCAGATGCAGCCGTACGATCCCATGTTCCGCGAAAATCATTTTTCGATCGGAAGATTATCCACTGCAACACTTTCCCTCAGAGAAGAAGATCGCAAGTCCGATTTACCCTTATAGAGCTTCTTGTTGTTATTGCTATCATTGCGATCCTGGCCGGACTTCTTCTTCCTGCGCTGAATGCGGCACGAAAGAAAGGACAGGCGGCAAAATGCCTTGCCAACCTCAAGCAGATCGGAATCGGCATCACCCAGTATGCGGGAGATTTCAATGACTGGCTTCCGGCAGGCAAAAACAACGGAACTCCCGGCAACTGGAAATATGAACTTTCTCTCTACTGCGGACTGCCGAAAGAAGAAAGTTTTGATGCCACGCTCCGCTCGCCAAAATACGGATTCGGAAGCGTGTTCGGATGCGACGGCTTCAGCGGAGTCAGCGAGGGATGCGCGGGTCGCCTGAAAGTCTATCCGAGCCAGTTCGGCGGACTCGGGTGGAATGACAACATCAGCTACGGGACCGCTCCCGGCGATGAGAAACGTAACTCTTTCCGCGAGCTGAAAAAACTTCTCTCGGAAAGCGCACTCGTCGGAGATACGCTCGACATTGCTCAATGGGATCTCGGGAGTTATCACGCGGACTATGCCTGTCTTCTTTATCTGCGTTCCGGCGACCCGCTGGATAAACGCATCTCGCGTCGTCACAGCGGCGGGCTCAACATCCTCTGGGTTGACGGTCACGCCGACTGGAAAAAACAGAGCTTTATGGGAGCCGGGAAAAACGGTTCCACCGGCTGGTATTACAGCATCCATAAATAAGTTCAACAGATTCAGGAGATCGACTGATATGAATTGCACTCTCACTCTCTGCACAGCCGCCGCACTTACAGTTCTGACTCTGAATGGAGGCTCTCTGATGCCACAGAAAGGGAAAATCAGCATTCACGGAGCAGACGGCGCCTCCTTCCGTCAGAAAAACAATGTGCTGATTTTGAAACGGGAAAAACCCGGTATTCAACTGTTCCTGCGGGGAATGATCCGCTTCCGTCCGGAACTCAAAGGAACATTCGCCCCGGACGATGCGCTGGTCCTGGTGCTGAAAACTGAAAAAGACGCCACTCTGCGCATGCGCTGGCGCAAAAACGACAAAAGGATGTGTCATCTTCCCGATTTTCCCATTCAGGGGAAAACGGAATTTCAGAAGCTGGTCCTTCCCCTGCCCTCCACACGGGGAAAGGATCTTGTCTCGCTGGATCTTCAATTCTCCCCGGATCCCGGACAGGTCGAAATCAAGGAGATCGCCATTGCAAAACCGAAAACCATCACACTGCACACCGAAGGCAATCTCCGCAAGGCGCAGAATGAACTGCGTTTTGCGGGAACCACCGCGGATGCCAATGCCAAAGTCACAATCACAATCCGGAATTCCAGCGGAAAGAGTGTATCGAAACAACTGGCTGCCAAAAATGGAAAATTTGAACTTGTCTGGAAAAATCCCCCCCTTGAGATCGGGAAATGGAACACCGCATACGCTCAGATTTCCGGAGGGAAGAAAGAGTCCGACATATCCATCCCCCTGCGCATTTTCGGATATCGTGCCAATGATGAGTATGCCTGGCTGAAGGTGAAAGGAAAAGAAATTGTCACATCCCCGGAGAGCAAGGGCGGAGAACGCGTCTTCGTTCCGGTCGGAATCGGCTATTGCAGAGATGTCATCATTCCCGCTCAGGACGAGGAAGTGATGAAATTCTGCAAAGAACGGAACCTGAACACTATCCGCCTTCCGTTCTATACGAGATTTTTCAACAACAGAGAGACAGAACCTCTTGATATTGAAGAACATATTCGAGATTTCATCCTGCCGGTCGTCGAAGCCGCCAAACGAAACAACATGTATGTGATTCTGGACGATCACGGCTACTTCACAGCAAAAATCGACGAAGCCAAGGCCCGTCAGTCCCAGAAAGCCCCCCGATGGAGCGAGAAAGGATTTGAGGAATGGATCCGCCGCTGGGTGAAAGTCGCCGAATTCTTCAAGGATGAACCGGCCGTTCTCGGATATGAACTGCTGAATGAGCCGCATGACATTTCACCGGAGATGACACGCAAGTGGTACACCCGCTGTCTTAAAGCGATCCGCGCGGTGGATACCCGGCATATCATTCTAGTCGGCAATGCGGACTGGTCCCATGCCCGTGCGATGGAAAAGACATGGGGCGCCACCGCCTCCACGGTCGATGCGCCCTTCAACAATGTGGTCTTTATTTTCCACGACTACCCCGAAGACAACCATCCGCACCAGGTTGCAGAATCCATCACGGCCTTCCGCGACAAACACAATGTCCCGGTCCTCTGCACCGAATTCGGCGCAACGCACTGGAACAAATCGGAGACGGTCTGCCGCTCCTTCATTGCCGGCATGGTCACTCTCTTTGCCCGGGAGAAGGTCGGCTGGATGATCTGGGCGCTGAAACGTCTGGAGGACAATCCCCGGACCCCTCACGTCGCGCCCCGTTTCGACTCCTGTGGATACAGCGACATCTGGATCCCGGCAGCACGGATCACCGCCTCTCCCGTTCCGCAGCCCCGCTGAATCAACCACAAAAACTCCGGGAACGCCATCGAAGGTTTTCCCGGAGTTTTTTTATCTCTTTCACACCCCTTCCGACGCCTTTTTCCGCTCCCTCCACTGCCGGATGCTCTGAAGCGAGACGGACAGAACCAGAAGAAACAGACATCCGCAGAACGCCGCCGAAAACTCCCGGTGCTCATGGAAAATCAGTATCGCAAGCAGAATACTGTACACCGGCTCCAGATTGTAACTCAGATTCACCGTGAACGCGGAAATCGCATTCAAAGCCCGGATCTGGAAATAGTAAAGTCCGATGGTGCACGCCACGGCAAAAACGATCAGCTCCCCCGTTTCCGGAATCGTCGGCAGAAAACGGGAGGCCGGAAACATCATCAGCCAGACAGGGGAAAGAAGCGTAAACGCCAGAAATCCTCCGCACATCTCCTCATACAGAATCGTTCCGGAAGAGTAAAAGCGCCCCAGATACTTGGATGCAATCGTATAAAGCGATGCAAGAAGCGTTGAGACGATCCCCAGCAGAATTCCCGTCCGGAAGCGGATATCAAGTGAAAACACGAGCAGCACCCCGATCATCGCCAGCAGACTGAACGCCAGCTCCATGCATTGAAAGCGCCGTTTCAGCAGCAGCGGCTCCAGAATCGCGGAAAAGAAACCGATCATCGCAAAGCAGGCCACCCCGACAGAGACATTCGACGCCTTGATGCTCCCGAAAAAGAATATCCAGTGCAACGCCAGCAGCAGTCCTGCTCCCGCAATCGTCAGCCGATCCTTCCACCCCTCCGTCCCTCCCTTTCTCCGGATCATGCGGAATGCGACCAGAATCAGAGCCGTGAAAAACATCCGCCACCAGGTCATCACGCCGCTGGAAAGCTCGATCAGCTTCCCGAGGATTCCGGTGAATCCGGCAAAAAGAATCGACAAATGAAGAGAGAGAAAAGCCTGCACCATCTCCCGTTTTCCATCCATACCGCCACCATCCGTATTTCGAATTTTCCGCAGAAGCAGAAACGGAGCAGAAATCACTTCTGCTCCGTGCAAAGAAAAAGTCTCCTTCTGTGCAGCCCCCCTCTCCCTTTTCGGTCCTGCGCAGGAAAATTTTGTCAGGCGTTCAAAAGGGCAATGAACTGTTTCAGCCATTCGACATGGGCAGTCCACGCGGGCCCGGTCACGAACTGACCATCCGTCACAGCTCCCTCGAGCGGCAGAGCGACAAATTCCGCTCCCGCGGCAAGCACCTCCGGTTCACAGGCCGGATACGAGGAGATCTTCTTTCCACGAATCACATTCGCCGCCGTCAGAAGCTGAGGTCCGTGACAGATTGCCGCAATCGGTTTTCCCGCCTTGGCAAACGCCTGGATCAGCGCAATCACCTTCTTGTTGAGACGGAGATATTCCGGAGCTCTTCCCCCCGGCAGAAGAAGCGCATCATAATCCGCTTCCTCCGCAGACTGGAAATCCGCGTTCAGGCGGAAATTGTGTCCGCGTTTTTCCGAATAGGTCTGATCTCCCTCGAAGTCATGAATCGCGGTGCGGATCCAGTCGCCCGTCTGCTTGTCCGGACTGACCACATCCACCTGGAAACCGCAGATCTGCAGTGTCTGAAACGGAACCATGAGTTCATAATCTTCCACGAAATCCCCGGCAATGATCAGAATTTTTTTCGACATGGACATCTCCTCCATTTTTCAGTTTCGGTAATATACGTCATTTTTGCGGAAAGGCAACTCCTTCTGCAGAAACTTATGACTCCGGCAGATTTTCAGAACTGCTGTTTCGGATTCGAACGGGATCGGCCGCCTCCGTCTGACAGGCCTTCCGGTACTGCAGCGGAGTCATCCCGTAGCGGCGCCGGAAGAGTTTGGAAAGATATGCCGCATCCGAAAAATTCAGATACCTTGTTATATCCCCGATCGGATGACTGGTTTCCCGAAGCTGACGGGCCGCCTCCGAGAGTTTCAGATTCTGCACATACGCCGTCGGCGATTCCGAAAAGTATTCTCCCCAGTACCGGAAAAACGTGCGGCGCGACATCCCATGTTCCAGCGCCAGACTCTCCAGATCAAACTCTCCATTGTTCCGCACGTTCAGCGCGGATGCAATCGCCAGAATCTTGTCTTTTCTGTCATCATGCTTCCTTGTCAATTTCTCTCTCAGGAAGATCAGCTCCTCAAGCAGCTGGAAACACGCCAGGTCGATCCGGTCCGCCACACAGCGTTCGAGCGAATGATTCCGCAGATCGGTCAGTCTGCGGATCAGTTCCGAAATTTCGGGCGTCAGTTCAATCTCCCACGCGACCGCCTCCGGAAGAATTCCAAGCGCTCTCATTTTCTCCAGCGACTCCAGCGAATAGCTGAAATGAAACGAGTTGCGCGGATACGGCAGAGCATTGGAAAAATGAAGCAGCGGATATTTGATCAGGACATGCGGAAACGGGGTCCGGTAGACAACCCCGTCGATCCGGTCGACGGCAAACTTTTCCTCTCCGGAAGAGAGGCGGATGCAGATTTCAAAATTATCCGTAAAAAAGAATTTGTGATCGCCGCGCACCTCCCCGATGCTCGTTCCGAGACGTTGAACGGGAAACGGAAACGGCACAATTCTCTGATGTCCGGAAAGATCGGTTTCATACAGCATGACAGACTCTCCATTTCCTGATAATTTAACAGTTCCGCCTCTTTTTTCAAGAGCGAAAATGGCACGATATTTCTGTTTTTTTGGCACGACTTTTCCTTGCGGAGACCGGAAACTGTGGTACATTGAATCAAGGGGAAAAATGATATTCTCCTCCTTCTCCAGAAAAAATAAAACAAGGATTGCAAAAGATGGCGGAACATGTGAAAAGTCTTCTCCCTGCGGGCAAGCAGTGGAAACTGGTCTGGCACGATGAATTCGACGGGACTGAACTGGATCGAACCAAATGGGATTTTCGTCTTCATCTGCTTCAGCAGCGCCACAAGACCTACACCGATGAAGGCGCCTTCCTCGACGGCAAAGGGAATCTGCACCTGAAGCTCATTGAAAAAGACGGGCAGTACTATTCCTCTCAGCTCCAGACCGGCTCCAATTTCATGGACCGCCCCGGAACGATCTTCTATGAAGCGGAAAACAGCACCAAAAAAGAGAAAATGTGCTGGCCGATCGCCAAAATCCAGGAGCCGAAATTCATGCACAAATACGGCTACTACGAAATCCGCTGCAAGATGCAGACTCAACGGGGATGGTGGTCGGCCTTCTGGCTCCAGTCTCCGATCATCGGAGCGTCTCTGAATCCGGAGGAGAGCGGGGTGGAAGTGGATATCATGGAGTGCTTTTCTCCGGATGGATACGTCAGCCACAACAACCACTGGAGCGGATACGGCGTCGATCACCAGCACATCGGCTCCGGAGGGCGGAAAGTGAAGGAGACTCCCGACGGATTCCATGTATTCGGGCTCGAATGGAATGAAAAAGAATATGTCTATTACATCGACGGCGAGGAGTCCTGGCGGGTCAACGGCCCCATCTCCCATCACGACCAGTTTATCCTGATCTCCACCGAATGCATGGGATACCGTGCCGGTGATCAGCCGACGGATGAACTGCGCAAAGCGGTCCTTCCCGACGCATTCATCGTCGATTATGTCCGCGTTTTCGACGAAGTGAAATAAAATCCAAATCCGCCCCTTGACCGTCTCCCGGTGAATCCAACCTGTCCATGACGGTCAGGGGTGAAAATCCATATCACGNNAATTTCAAGCAAATCTTTCTCCGGAAGCGGATGCGGTGCGTGAGCGGGTCGATCCTGATACCAGTATGCAACGGACGCGATATCGTCCTGAAGCGGGAGATACCGTCCGCCGGATCGCCATCCGAGCGCCTGGATCGTAATCCGGATCCGCTTCCGGAATCGAACCGGATCGGTCAGGTGCCACCGATAGAGCCCGAACCGCTGCTGTGACTGATAGAGTCCGTCCGGAGTCAGGACCTGCACAAGTCCGCTGTACGGCGTGCAGAATGTCTCATACCGCTTTTCCTCTTTATTTTCAAAGTTGTAGGATCCGCAGAAATAATCTTCCGTCCCGGTTCCGCAGATGGTCGGAAACTCCTGATCGTCATCCAGATAGAACTTGATCTCCCCCTCCCCCCACCAGCCGGAGTTGTTCACGCCCCATGCCAGATAGGTTCCGACATAATGACCGAATCCTTCGATCCCGTCCAGAATGGTGTACACTTCCTTGTACGGCAGGGGATTGACCCGCCGGAACTGAGCATGAAAATATCCCGCGTCCGCCGGAACGTCGCCCAGCGAACAGTTGATCTGGTAGTATGCGACGATGTCCTCCTCCGAACAGTTCTCAAGCGTGATACGCGCATGGGAATGGAACGGCATTTCCCAGTAACAGTTGAACGCGCTTCCGGGATTCACGCAGACCGGAAGACTGGAAAGCTGCGCATACTTTCCCCATCCGCAGCAGAAGAAATCTCCGGCCGGACACTCGATGGCCGGCGTTTCCTCATGATCCCAGTAGAAGCGGAGAATCAGGAAACGCCAGTTTCCCGTCAGTGTCATCCAGATCTGCTGAATGACCCCTTCCCCCTCAATATCCGCTAGAGTAAACACCGTACCGGCGGGGACAATCACACTTGGGGAAATTTTCCATCCGATTCCCAGATCGCGAGCGCATTGAGCCCCCGTTCCCTCTTCCGCCCGACCGCCTCCGCCGGGAGCCTCCGTCCGGTTCTCCGGACTGATGGAACGGCTCTGTGCCGACGAAAGACGGGATAAACTGCTCCATGACGATGATGCCAGACGATTCATTTTTTTCTCCGGGAATTTTTCTTCTGTTTTCCTTGCGGTTCAATCCTTTGGGAGAATATAAATCCGTTCCCGCGGATTTGCAACTTTCCCGGGAAGAAAATTCGTACAAAGGAAAAAGAGAACAGCTGTTTTTTCTTTTTGGAACGGATGGGGGAGGAAAACTCCATCGCAATGGGGAAGCCGTATCGNNCTTGAAAGGTCTCCTTCGCGGAGAAATCCGACCGGCATCCTTCACCATCCCCAATCAAGCCTGGATTCACCGGAGTCGAGTTATCCTTCATCCGGGAGAGTCTCCGGCGGACTCCAGTTCCGCGGGGATTTCCCAAAAAATTTCCGGAATTCCGTGGAAAAATTCAAAGCGTTTCCATATCCCGCCCGTTCCGCGACCTCCTTGACGGACAGCGAATGCTCTTCCAGCATCCGCGCCGCCTGACGCATCCGAACTCCGATCAGATATTGATGCGGACTCTTCCCCAGATACCGCTTGAACAGACGGGTCAAAGTGGAGGCGCTGACTCCGGAATGCAAAGCAAGGGATTCCACATCGAGTGCTTTTCCATATTCCCGTCTCATCTTTTCCAAAGCGGTATTCAGAACCGCTGGCAGGATCTGTCCCCTGTCCGGAGCGCTCAAGTACTGAAGCAGCTCAAAGCAGAGACCGGAGATCTCCCGGCAGACCGGAAGGCTGTATGATTCCGGCAGCCGCGCATCCACCTGCTCGAACCACCGTTCCACAACACCGGGATTCTCCATACGGCGGACAGGAGATCGGCATAACTCATTTTCCATTAGAATGCTGGAAAGAACCGATCCGGAGATCAAAACCGCGGATCGTTCACATAACCGGGGTGTCAGCAGTTCATAATCGGTTTCCGGAGGAAGAAAAAAAAGATCCCCTGCTTCCGCCAGAAAATACTGCTCATTGCNNCGTCTCGCCGGAATGGACAAACCCGACATTCAGGAACGGCGGCCGGATCCTGTGGTGATAATCCCCTGTCCACGAACGGGTTCGACTAAACAAAGTACAACGGAGCAACATGCTGTCCATCCATTCCCCCGCATGTCGATAGCGTAGAAAACAGTGGCGTTCCACTCGCTCGTAACGAGTCCGGCCGTTCTGATAATAGCATTTCGGATTCAGTCCGGAAAAAAGTTCCGCAATCGATGAAGATTCCTGCATAGCGCCTGTTTTTCAAATGGAATTCCTGATTTTCAAATATAATATATCCTCCATCCGCTTTTTTTTCAAATATCTGTTTTTATAGTATCCCGCAGAAGGTCCTGTTTATTTTCAGAAAACCAGAATGGAGAAAAAAATGCTCAATCAGGAAAATTCCCAAGAGATCGTCAGACAGCTGATGCGCAAGTTTGAACACCCGAAGGCCGGAACCTGGGAACGGGTCGATCTGGACATCCGACGGAACCGGATGGGATGGGGAACCATTCTTCTGAAGGATTCCGCCGGAACACCTCTGAAGAACCGCGAAATCCGGATCCGCCAGAAGAATCATGACTTCAAATTCGGATGCAATGCCTTCAAGCTCAAGGATTTTGCAGAGAAGGAGAAGAATGCGGCCTACGAAGAGTATTTCAAACGGGTCTTCAATGAAGCGGTCGTTCCGCTTCTCTGGGATTCGACGGAACCGGAGCAGGGAAAATTCCGCTTTGCAGCGGACAGTCCGGCAATGGACCGGCGTCCCCCGGCGGATGTGGTGGTCGAATGGTGTGAAGCCAATCAGATTGCTCCGAAGGGGCACTGGGTCTTCTGCGACAATTTTGTTCCGAAATGGCTCCCGAAAGATTCCCGCAACGTGATGTTCCTTCTGGAAAAACGAATTCAGGAACTCGCTCAGCGCTATGGAACCCGGATCCGGAAATGGGATGTGGTCAATGAATCCTTCACCTATCATCCGCGGAAGAATCCGAATATCGGCGATGCGGCAATTCCGTCGGATTATGTGTATCAGATCTTCAAAATGGCCGAAAAGTACTTCCCGTTCATGGACGAACTGATTTACAATGACGGAACCGATATCTCCTTCCGCGCGTTCGCGCATGACAGCTCCCCGATGTTTCTCCTCGCGGACCGTCTTCTCAGACGCGGCGCCAAACTGGATGGACTCGGTCTTCAGTTCCACTTGTACGGAGGTGTGGAGGACGCGGCCAGGATGGAGACTCGAAGCTATTTCGACCCGGCACATCTGCTTCAGGTTCTGGATCAGCTCGGCAAGCTGAATCTTCCGATCCACATTTCGGAAATCTCTCTTCCGACCTACCCCGAACTTCCCGGCGCTCTTGCCGAAGAGGTGCAGGGAGAGCTTCTCAGGAACTTCTACCGGACCTGGTTCAGCCAGAAAAACTGCCAGTCGATCGTCTACTGGAATCTTTGCGACGGAACAGCTTACGGTACTGAAAGCCGTTTCAACGCCGGTCTCATCAGTTCCGATTTCAAGGAGAAAAACGCCTATCGGATTCTCGATACGCTGGTCAACCACGAGTGGCACACGGAAACAACGGTCGCAACCGATGAAAACGGCGAAGCGGTCTGGAACGGATTCTATGGAGAATATGAACTGGATTTCTGCGGGAAAAAAGAAACAGTCGCTCTGACTCCAAGAAGCGAGAACGAATACCTTCTTTCCCTCTCGGAATAATCCCCTCGGGCCCGGGTCGGGTTCCGGGAATCAGGAGAGTTTCTCTTTCACCAGCTCCCGGATTCTCCTCCTCCCGGGAGCTGGTCTGACGAGTTACTGACCGTTTTCCAGGACGGCAAACAGACTTGCGGAATGCGGGAGGAGAGTAAAGCTCTCCCCCTCTTCCTCCTGAAATACATCAAGACAGCGGCAGGGAAGATAAACCGGAACGGAGGTATCCGAACGGTTTTCCGCAACAAAAAATCTTGTTTTTCCCTCCGCCAGAAGGGGGGTCAGATATCCGCCGTTCTCTTTAACGGAACGGATCTTCCGGGAGAGGAACAGCTGCTCAAGCAGCTGTCTGAGAAAGATTTCCGACTTTTCGTATGCGGCGATTCCCAGATAGGTCCCGGCATACACAAGCTCCCCTTTTCCGATCCTCTTTTNNGCCAGAATCTCGGAGTCCGGAGCCTCCAGAAAACTCAGATTCAAGGCGCCGTACCCCATTCCCCACGGGGTCTGAAGCGGCACATATTCTCCGCCGCGGGAACGCACGGAAGAGAGCGCTTTCGCGGTATCTCCGGTCGCACCCGACTCTGCAGCGTCCTCCGGATCGGAACAGTCCAGATGAAATGTGGAAACCGATTCCATCTCCCGAATGTTCCAGCGCTCTGCCAGTCCGCATCCGGGCAGAACGGGACTGTGACGGCCGGCATCATACGAATATCCGCCGACGGAACCTTCCGCAATCACCAGTCCCCCTTCCCGCAGGAACGCATCCGCACCCTCCGCCTCTCCCTTGGAGAGACAGTATGCCGCCGGAAGAATCAGAACCCTGCACGCATTCCACTCCCTCCGTTCCAACTGCTCGTCGGAGAGAAAACGGAACGGTATTCCCAGTTCAAAAAGGACCTTCAGCCATCCTTGAAGCGACCGGAAAAGCCAGTTTCCCTTATTCTGCGGGAAGGCCTGAAAAAAGAGTTCATTGCGAACACTTTTCAGAATCCCGACCGCTGCATCCGGAGAACGCGAACGCATTAAATCCGGCAGAAACTTCCTCAATTTGCGGATAAACTCCTCCGCATGGCGGGCCACCGGCTTTTCCGTACCATCCCCCCGGATCAATCCCCATGCGGGCGATTCGAACCCCAGCGACTCCGGGCGGAACTGCCAGTAGAGAATCCCTCGGACATTCCAGGCGAGCTGAGGAAGAGCCTCCCGGAAAAACGTGGTCCGGTCGATTCTCCGCGGATGCATCGCGCCGGAACCGAAATTGATGTGCCACTCCGCATTGTACAGCAGCCGGTCCCCCGCCGCGGAACAGGCGGATGCACTGAAAAACGGATCGTTCATCATCGTCGAACCGAAGATTTCACACTCCTTTGCGAGCGCGAAATCATCCACGCAGTTGACCGCGTTGAAACAGCGGATGGTGTGCGGAACCACATGCAGATGCGGAAAGGTCCCCGGCGAAACCTCACGGACCATGGAAAGACGCCATTGAGCTTCTCCGGTCAGAACATCCAGCTGAAATTCCCGCCAGTCGATAAAATCGGCAAACGTCATCGCGTTCCGAGGCAGTTCCAGTTCGTCGAAGGAGGAGTAACAGCGTCCCCAGCGCCGATTCAAAGCGTCGATTGAACCATACCGCCGGCGCATGGCCTCGCGGAATTCGCGCGCGCAGTTCGGACAATAACAGAGAAGATGATCGTCATTCTCCGCCCCCCGTCGTCCCAGATGATGCTCCGGCTCATTCCAGACATCCCATGCCAGAAGCGCCGGAAAATTTGAAAAATGAATCAGAGCCTCCCGGAAGAAATTCTGACGCAACTTCTTCATTCCAGGATGGTTGTAGCACGGACCGGGATATCCTCCGATGGAACGGCAGACCATCGCTTCCGTCGGGACAGGGCATCCGTTCCGATCCACCATCCGGCAGTCGGGATAGAGCGTTTCCGCCCAGACCGGCATCACATCGCAGATCAGATTCAGAATCACATGCAGTTTGTTCTTTTCCGCCAGATGCATCAGTTCGTCCAGGTCCTCCCAGAAATAGACCCCGGGACGGCGTTCGCTCCACCGCCACTGGACCCAATACTTAACTGTATTGAAACCAAGGTGTTTCATCTGCTCCAGATCACGGGACCAGCATTCACGCTCCGGCGTCGGAGCCCGGTAGTACTGAGCGCCATAGACAAACGGAAAAGAGAAGTCGTTCCGATTCATTTCAAGATCCATTCCTTTTCATCAAACGGTATTTTTTCTCCGGGCCGTCGCTGCACGGAAATATTTCGGAAGCAGAGTCCGGCATTCCCCTCGCTCCAGAGCCACGGGATATGCCGCCTTGGATCGGGAGCGTCTTTCGAAGAATTCGGCGCCAGATCAATCGTCCGGCCGAACCAGGGGCGACGGGTTCCATACCCGATCTCCATATTCAGATTTTCCAGAACAAGATTCGAAACCGAAGCGTTCACACAGGAAACAACAAAACCGTTTTCGGACCGGATCACAGCGTTCCGCAGAGAGAGGTTCCGAATAGTCGCCGATTCCTCCGAGGAGCAGACTGTCATCGGCTCCCCCTTTCCCCACCAGGATCCGGCATAGATCCGGGTCTCGATCACCACAGAGTCGATGGAGACATTCTCCACCCATCCCCCTTTTCCCGCAAAGACGGCGATTCCCCGGTTGGAATCCCGGATGATGCAGTTTTGAATCAGGACATTGCGGATTTTTCCTCCTTGAAAACCGATCCGGATTGCGGCGGAAGCGGAACGGAAGATGCAGTCGGAGATCAGGAAGTTCTCGTTGACCTCCGTCTCCCGGGAGATGGAGGTGACCGCGATGCAGTCGTCCCCGCATTCGAACAGACATCCCCGAATAAGAACATCCCGGCATCCGCAGCAGTGGATCCCGTCGCTGTTCGGGATCCGCATGTTGTTTCGCACCTGAAAATCGTGCAGACGCAGATTGGAGCAGCGGTCGAACACCAAAGTCCAGGTTGGAGAATCGACAAACGTCACGCCGGAAATTTCAATTTCTTCACACCGGGAGAAAAAGACCAGGCGGTTTGGACGGAAATCCCGCCCCGGCATCTCATAATGAGCATCCGAGCGCAAAGACTCCGGGACATCATCTCCAATACAGAGTTTATCCGTGTCGGCAAACGCGATGCCGTTGAAATCGATCTTCCCCTCCCCGCAGATGCGGATGTTGCGTTCCCCGACGGCATAGATCAAAGACATGGTATGCGAATAGAGCTCCCAGGCGAAGGGATATTTGAAATAGTCGTCGATGGAGTCNNCGCGGAGGAGTGCTCCGTTTTCCAGGCGGAGCGTGACATACGAACGGAGTCGGATGGTTCCGATCCGATAGATTCCCGGAGGGACAAGCACTGTTCCGCCGCCGGCGGCGGAACAAGCGTCGATTGCCTTTTGAAAGGCTTCGGTCTGCAGGGGGAGCGGATCCGTTTTCGCTCCGTAGTCCCGGACATTGTAGACTCCGGTCCGCGGAGCTTCCTGTTGATTTTCTGATGGCAGTATCACTTGGTAAATTCCATTCATTGATAGTTCCTTTTGCGTTTCTTCCGGTGTCATTGTTTTGTTTCTCGGGATTCTTGCAAAGTCAGTTTCATATAAGCGAAAATATTATGTCCGTCGTACAGGAAAGGAACCGGAGTAGAAACAGTTCGTGTTCCTTTCCCGGATCGATCAATGCGCAGCATCATCAGACGCAAAGTCTCCCCCGGACGAGCGGGATTCCCGCGCAAATAGGCAGGAAGATCCCGAAACCCGATCCGGCCTTCGATTGACCATCCCGTTTTCAGTTTTTCCGTCCTTGAGCGCAGAGATTCCGGAGCATAGTCCGACAACTCATAGCGACTTCTCGTCGTCTGAGAAACCCAGCGCGTATATTGTCTGCCATCTGGAGAAAAAACCAGCTCCACATAGGTATGATACCGTTCCTCCGGAAGATCCGGGAGTTCAAAAGAGTCAGCTTCATACAGGGAATCGGTCGCAGCAAGACAAATCGACTCATCCGGAAACGATGCCTTGAAGTAGAGATACTCCGAATCATACCCCAGATACCATCGTGCCGAATTATTCTGCATCTCTGTCTGATTCAGCCGATACTCTCCTGTCCAGTGCAGGGAAGAATCTTTCCAAAACGTCTCGTCGGGGAAACCGTTCTTCAAAACAGAACCGGGAACCTTGGGAACACAATACTCCCGAATGCGTTCTTTCCAGTTCTGTCCGATTCGGATTTCCTTTTCCAAAGCCTTCAAGCGGCGGCGGATTTCCCTATCCGACCCCATATAGTCGTGACGAACCAGCAGAGCCCGTCCGACCTGATTATAATCATAAATCACCTCTTTTGCTTTCCATTGCCATGGACGTCCGGAGCTGGAACGAAACAGTTCCACCAGACGACGATCCAACTCGTGATCCTGTTCCCGACGGATCTCCAAAAAAATCAATCCTCCCAGAAGAACAACACCAACAATCCATAGGCATGTTTTCAGGCTCGAAAACTTCATTTTC
>DDJH01000127.1:0-4272 GCA_002338895.1 Lentisphaeria bacterium UBA1829
ATCTGGACTCAGCGACATCTCCCCCCGAAGAACATTGATCATCTGCGGCAGTTCGTCCAGACTGCTCTTCCGCAGGAATCTTCCGAACGGCGTCACCCGCGGATCATGCTCCAGCTTGAACTTCTCCTCCCACTCCTTCTTCAGCTCCGGATTGGAATCCAGAAGATCATGAAGCCGCTTGTCCGCATTGACATACATGGTCCGGAACTTGATCACCCGGAACTGCTTCCCGCCGATTCCCATCCGCTTCGCATAGTAGAACACCGGTCCCCGGCTCGTCAGCTTCACAAGAATTCCCAGAATCAGAAGAAGCGGACTCGAAAGCACAATCACAAAAAACGAGATCAGTGCCTCCGAAACAATCTTCCAGAACCGCGGCAGTTTCAGAAGCAGCTGATTGCAGATCTCCACACTGGCATAACTGTTCAGCAGATTGACCGGATACGCCCAGGAGATCGGAAGAACATGATAGTCCGGAATGATCGTGATGTGACGGAAACTCCGCCCGAGATCATTGATCACTTCCCGGATGATGTCCAGCGGAAGTGAACAGATCACATATTTGACATTGTATTCCCGCGCAATGTCGTTTCCCGCCTTCAGCGGTCCGAGAATCGACAAATTCAAATCGTTCGGCAGCTTTCTTGGCCGGTCGTCCAGAAAACCGATGACCTTGAATCCGAAATGGGAGTCCTTCTTCAGCTCGCGGGCGATCCGGAGCGCCGTCGGACTCGCCCCCGCAATCACGATCGGAATCTGACCGATGTCCAGCAGCCTCATCCCCTTGCGGAGCACGATCCGGCAGAGCGGAAGAAAAAAGACCGTCAGAATCCAGCTCGACATGAGCACCCAGCGCGAATACTCCACCGCCTGTCTCCGCAGAAACAGATAAAAGAAGATCACTGCAAACGTCAGCGAAACCGCATAAAACGTGTTCCGCAGCTCCTCCACCGGATCCACCGCCGCTCCGGGATACAGAATGTTCCCGTGGTAAAGATGAAGCAGTGTGTTGAACGCAATCAGAACAAAGGCACTCGGCCAGAGATGGGTGTACAGCGAGAAATTATCCAGGTCAATCCGCACGACATCCCGGAAAAACAGCGCGGTCCCGAGCAGGATCACAAGAAAACAGGCGGAATCGCACAGCATCAGCAGCAGAACCCGCAACCGTCCCTGATTCATGGTTTCATACCCTCCCGAAACGCTTCCGGATAAAAGCCGGAGTGAAGTTTTACGGACTTTTTCCGTCGGTGTCTTGAATTTCATAATATAATATAGGTGGGCCGGAATGCAAACTTCTCCGGAGAGTTTTCCGGTCTTTCTCCATCTTTCCGCGGGAGATTCCGTCGGGGAAGGGGGGAGGTGAGGCGGGGGCGGATGGAAGAAGGGGTTTTCCGGAAACTTCTCCCGAGTTTTTGTCGGGAGAGGTGCTTGAAATTCCCGCGCTTTGCGCTATACTTTACACCGTGAAGCAAAACATCTAAAAGAAGGAAAATCATTATGATTCGGACTCTGTTTCTTTCACTTCTCCTTGTTGCGGGGCTGGTGGTCTCCGCGGATGTGGTCGAGCATACCGTCGGCGGCCGGGCCTCGATCAACGACACGCTCCTGTTCCGGGGCGTGCAGGGAAATTCGGAACTGAACAGGCTGCTGCCGAAGGATCTGGCCAACTGCGGATGGTTTGACATGGTCCGGTCGGGCGTTGCCAATTATATCGTCTCCGGAAGCGCAAGCGGCAACACGCTCCGCCTGGATCTCCTGAGCGGGGCCGGTTCGCGGATTACGACCATTACGACAAGCGGAGAGAATCCGGAAACGGTCTCCAAACGGGCGGTCGATGCTCTGCTGCAGTATCTGTACAAGATTCCGGGAATCTGCTGCTCAAAGATTCTGTTCGTCGCACAGACCGCGCCGTTCCAGAAGGAGATCTACATGTGCGATTATGACGGAACCAATCTGGTGCAGCTGACCCGCAATGGTGGTCTTTCGCTGGATCCGCTGTGGGTGCCGGGCGGCCGGTCGATCGTTTACAGCTTTGTCGGCCGCACCTACTCCACGCTGATCGAACAGGCGCTGAACTCCAAACGGAACCGCCGTCTGGCGCGTTTCACCGGACTGAACGCCGGGGGACGGGTCTCTCCCGACGGAGAAAAGGTGGCGCTGATCCTCAGCAAGGATAATCAGGTGGATCTGTATGTCCGCAGCGTCAATGGAACCGAGCTGCGCCGTCTGACAAGGGACAAGGCGGTGGAGGCTTCGCCGGTCTGGTCGCCCGATGGAAAATACATCTGTTATGTTTCGGATGCCGGAAGCGGGCGTCCGCGTCTGCACGTTGTCTCTGCGACGGGCGGCTTTTCCAAGCGTCTGCCCGGCGCGCTGGGCAGCGAGAGCGTCTCTCCTTCCTGGAGCAAGGATGGAAAAATCGCCTATTCCGCCCGCCTCGGAAATTACACCGTGGCCGTGCTGGATCCGACCGGGAAAAAGTCTTCGCGCGACACCAAGCAGCAGTACGGCGCCCTGAAACTCGGTTCCGGGGACTGGGAAAGTCCTTCCTGGGCTCCCGACGGACGTCATGTGGTCTGTTCCCGCAATTTCGGAATCTATGTCGTGGACACCTGGAAGGGAACTGCCCGTCAGATTCTCGGCGGAAAATCCAAACTGAGTCTGCCCGACTGGTCCGATATTCTGTTCTTCTGACCGGAAGTTGGAAAAATGATGAAGTACGACTGGCTGGAATCCGCCGGATTCTTCACGATTGATCTCGGGCTGGACCGGGTGCGGGAACTGCTGAACCGGCTCGGAAATCCGGAAAAAAAGCTCAGATTCATTCATGTGGCGGGAAGCAATGGAAAGGGATCGGTCTGCACATTCCTTGAGAACGGACTGCGGGGATGCGGATTCTCGACAGGGTTTTATTCGTCGCCGCATCTGATCCATCTGGCGGAGCGATACCGGATCAACGGAAAGGTCGTGGAGGAGGAGAGGCTGGATTCCGCGGCGGAGGTGGTCCGGCCGGTTGTCGAAGAGATGCGCGCCGAGGGGAAAGCTCCCACCTATTTCGAGATGACCACCGCTCTGGCTCTGGTGCTGTTCGAACACGAAAAACCGGATTTCGTCGTCTGGGAAACCGGGCTGGGCGGCCGGCTGGACGCAACCAATGTTGTTCTGCCCGTGCTTTCCATCATTACCGGGATTTCGCTGGAGCATACGGAGTATCTCGGGTCGACTCTGGCGGCAATCGCGCGGGAGAAGGCCGGAATCATCAAAGACAAGGTCCCGGTGCTCTGCGGTCCGCTGAAGCCGGAGGCCCTGGAGGTGATCCGGAAGGTCGCGGCGGAACGGGGGGCGCCGTTGACGGTGGTGCCGCCGTATGAGGGAGAGTTTCATCTTCTGCGTCTGCCCGGCGGAATCGTGCGTCAGGAGCTTCTGCTGGAAGGGGAGAAAGTCCGCATTCCGCTGCCCGGGGTCTACCAGCGCAACAATGCGCGTCTGGCGGCGCGTGCTCTGGCGCTCCTTGCCGAAATGGAGAATTTCCCGCTTCGGAAGGCTCTTGCGGCTCTGGAACAGGCGGAATGGCCGGCCCGGATGCAGGTGGTGCCGGAACGGAATCTGCTGATTGACGGAGCGCATAATCCCGAGGGGGCGGAAGTGCTCGCCCGTTCACTGCGGGAGATGTATCCGGGGGAGAATTTCCATTTTATCGCGGGGTGTTTTGCCGACAAGAATGCTTCGGAAGTGCTGAGGTTCCTTGCGCCGCTGGCGCTGGATTTCCGATGGATTGCGTTTGACGGCGCCGGGAGGGCGGTCTGTCCGCCGGAGCAGCTTTCGGCGCTGCTGAAGCCGTATGCGCCGGAGTGTCCGACAGAGTGCTGTTCTCTGGAGAAGGCGCTGGCCGATCTGCCCCGCCGTGAACGGTCCGTGCTGACCGGTTCGCTCCACATGTGCGGAGAGGCGCTGGAGATTCTTCAGCGCGGATAAGAAATAAGAAATAAGAAACAGACTCCCTGCCGGATTGATTGTTTTTCCAAAGAATTTTTCCCGATCTCTTTGCGGATCTCCCGCGGAGAAAATGCTTTTTTCCGCTTAGTCTTGCATTCCGAAATGATAAAATGGATTCCATCGGTTTCAATCTTGAATTTTTCTCTGTTTTACGCTATAATCTCTCAGAAGAAAACGAAAAATAAAGATGAAGTTTTAGTAACGCATTGTGAGACGATGAAGACCAAAGTGCTGGAGAAGGCGTTTCGAATTCTCGAATCGGCGGTGACGGGG
>DDJH01000127.1:4281-28395 GCA_002338895.1 Lentisphaeria bacterium UBA1829
CTGAACCGCCAGACCTGCGCCCGTCTGATCGCCGATCTGACGGAGATGGGGTATCTGGAACATGCCGGGCCGAGAAAAGGGTTTCGCGCGGGAGCCCGGGCGTTTCTGCTCGGAAGACGGGTTCGGTACGAAACGGAACTGCGGAAAATCGCAGAGCCGTATGTGCGGGAGACGGCGGAACGGCTCGGAACGTTTGTCACGCTTTCGAAAATGGATCATGGACTGCGGTATAATCTGCTGGAGTGCAACGGGTGTCCGTCGCTGTCGCTGGATCTGCGTCCGCTGGGGAACAACGATCTGGCGTTCACGGCGTCCGGTCATGTGCTCCTCGCATGGATGGAGAGGGAGGAGCGGGAGGCGCTGCTGGAGAAGTTCCCGGAAATCCTGAACAGACCGTCGTTCATGCGCACGGTCTTCTGTGATCCGGAGAGGCGGACAAGGTATCTGGAGGAGGTGCGGCGGAACGGATCTGCGTCGCTTCTCAGCGAATGGTGGGGAATCACTGCGGTGCCCCTGTTCCGCGATGGAAAGTGTGTCGCGGCGCTTGCGTCCGCCCGTCCGGCGGAATTCGTGACGGAGGAAAAACGCCGCGTTGAACTGGATTTCCTGATGGAACGCGCTCGCGAGATCAATCGCCGGCTGGATCTGGAATAATGAAATGAATTTGTCGTCGGAAACGTGGAATGGTTTTTTGCCCTGAAAGGAGATTTGCCCCGTGATGCCGCTCAAACCTTTTTTTGCCTATCGGTCGTTTCGCCGGGAGCTGGAGACGGTCCGCCGGTTCTATGAAACCGGAGTCCGCCAGTTCTGCGTGTTCCCGGCCAATACGACTAATTCGCTCGGCCAGCCGTATGTGGAATACCCCCCGAACTGGATATTCTTCGATACGTACGAGTTCGAGCATGTGGACCGCCAGATCGCCGATCTGCTCTCGGCGGCTCCGGAGGCGGAACTGATGTGCATGATCGATCTCAATTCGCCGAACTGGCTGGTGCGGCAGCTGATGCAGACCCTCGCGGACAGCACGCTCGGATTGACCAATGCGCTGACGACCGAACGGTGGAGGGTGGAGACGGGGAAGTATCTGCGTGCGCTGATTGCTCATATCGAGACCGTCTGGCCGCGCCGCGTCCGCGCCTACATCCTCGCCTGCGGCATGACCGACGAATGGATGGACTATTCCAAAGGATGTGAACTGGCCGGGAAGCGTTCCGCGTATCGCCGCTGGTGCGCGGAACGGGGAGAACAGGAGCCCGATTCCATTCCGGATCTGGCGCACCGCTTCCGGTCGGATCCGCCGCTTTTTCTGCGTGATCCGGAAAAGGATGCGGAATCGCTGCGATACTGGAGATTCATCAGCGAATGCGTGGCGGATGGAATCGGCGCCTTTGTGGCGGAGACCAGAAAGAGGATCCCGGAGGAGACTGCTCTCGGTGTCTTTTACGGCTACATTCTGCAGCTGACACGGGCGCGGCTGGTTCAGTGCGGACATCTTGCGTATGAGAAGGTCTGCGAGATTCCGGGACTGGATTTCCTGATCAGTCCCGGCTGTTATTACGATCGTGAGATGGGGGGAGGAGCCGGATTCATGGCTCCGAACGGAACTCTGCATCTCCATGGGAAAAACGCGTTCCACGAGATCGATCACGGGACAAGCACGGCGAATTATCAGCTCCGAAGCGGAATCCGGCTCCGGTGGATGAAGGGATGGCCGGATGAGGCGGCGGATGTCGCAGGGNNTGGTTCGACATGTGGGGCGGATATTACGAATCCGGAAGACTGGTGGAGGAGATCGGGACATTTCAGAAAATCCATGACCGTCTGGCGGATGTGCGACGCGAACCGGAGGCGCAGATCGCCGTCATTGTCGATCCGGAGAGCGCACTCTATGTCGACGACGAGGCTCCGGAAACCATTGCGGAGGAGATGATGCCCCTTCTGCTGCGCGCCTGCAACCGCTGCGGTGCACCGTACCGGGTGTTCTCCTTCCGGGATATTCCGCATATTGAGGAGCCGGATGCGTACCGTCTGGTGCTGCTGCCCGGACTCTTCGAACTTTCGGAGGAGAAGGAGAAAATTCTCCGGAAGTGGATTTTGAAGGGGGATCGGACGGTGGTCTGGCTCTATGGAGCCGCGCTGTTCGACGGACGGAGAAAAACTCCTTCCCGGATGCGGGAGCTGACCGGATTCCGGCAGGAAGAGTCCGGAGCCCCGGAACGGAAAATGGAAAACTGGACCAGTGTCTTCCTGCCCGATTCCAGGAGTTTGACGCCGGAGAAACTGCGGTCCCTGGCGGAGAAGGCGGGGGTTCATTTCTATACGGATCTTCTCTGCCCGGTGTGGGCGTCGCGCGATCTGCTGATGATTCATACGGCGGAGAGCGGACGGCAGACGATCCGTCTGCGCCGCCCCGCCGGAATCCGGATGCTGCTGGGGAGAGACGCTCGGAACGTCGAACCAACCCGGTTCGAGTATGAGTTCTCCGGACCCGAGACCATCCTTCTCGAACTGGAAGAAGCCCCGTCCTCCTGTCCTTGACTTTTCCGCCGTTCGCGCTACAGTACCCGGTAGCCGGAAAGAAAAAGGAGGGCTGCCGCAATGAAAAACAGTGTATGGAAGATCGGATTCCTGTTCACTCTGCCGATGTTTGCCGGAGTGCTGTGCGCCTCCGGCTGCCAGTCCGCTTCCGTTGCGGAGGTCGACCGTGCCGCTCTTCCGCTGCATACGGCGCAGGAGTCCACTTTCTTTGCTCGGATCGCCCCGAACGCGGATGGAAAAATTCAACAGAGATGTCTTGGCTCTGTCCGGATCTGCTGCTGGACCCGCTCCGGTTCGGCGGAACGGGTCTGGATGCTCTGGAGCACAACGGAACAGGAAACATTCCGTTTCCGGCCCCGCGGATCGGTGTTCGCAATCCGGTCGGCCGGCGGCGGAAAGATCCGTCTGGAAGCGGAACGGACGGGGATGACTTCCGTCTCTCTTTCCCGCTCCCCGATTTATCTGATCGGCTCCGAAGAACTGGAGCTTGAGTTCCCCCCTCCGGAGAAGAAGAATACTTCTTCCTTCTGAGACCGGAGAAGGGGGAGAAGGCGGAGGAGAGAACTTCTTCGGGTTCCTTCGTCAAACCTTCTGAAACAGCGCAAAGGAGGCCGGTTCCGGCAGAGATGCCACTGCTCCGTCAAAGGATCCGCTGCCTGCCAGAAGCCGCCAGCTGCCCGGGAACTTGAACTCCGCACGGGCGGGCGCCTGCCGTTCCCGGAAGAGCAGAAGGAACCCTGCGTCGGAATGGAAACCGGTGACGGTGTGTCCGTCCGGTTCCGCTCCGACCGGAGCGATGTCTCCGGAAAAGAGAGTCTCCCGGATGCGGCGGTGCAGCTCCATCATCGCGCGCAGCACGCCCCGGTCTTCGGGACGGGTGCGGGACGGCGCAAACCAGAGAAGCGGATTGGCAAACAGCGCAATCGCGATCCAGTACTGCCACGGATAGGCATCCGGAGAGCCGAAGGATTTGTCCCGGTAGAACTCCGGATTGATGTCGCCGTAATAGGGAATTTCGATCTGCAGCATTTCGATTCGCATCCAGTGTGCAAGTTTCCAGAGGGAGCGCAGAGTTTTTTCCGGGTGGTAGCCGAGTCCCCACATGTGGCAGACATAGCGGTTCTCCAGGAAGATCGTGCCGTATTCCAGCATGCGGAAATATCCGCTCCGCTGGCCCGCGGTCGCATCCAGATTGAAGGAGATCCTGCCGTTCGAACGAAGACGGGCCTCCCGGAGAAGATGTTCCAGATTCTCTTCCGCTTCGCTGGAGCGGAGCTGCATGCCGTCGATCTTGAAGATGTTGAATCCGTTTTCCCGGTGCAGACGCAGGAGAATGTCAAGGAACTCCCGCCAGTCGCGATACTCGGCATTGGAGCTCGGCGCAACCCAGAGCGATGGTTCGATTCCCGCTTCGCCGGCCGCGGCGGTCAGCGGAGCAAACGTCCCGTTCAGACGGTCCTTCGAAACATCCCAGAACGACGGCGTGATGTGACGGTTCTTCACGATCATTTCCAGAAGACTGCCGCCCTCCTGCCAGGAATCGTCGATCTGGTAGTGCGTCGCCCCGCATTCGGCGGCGGCGCGGAACTCCTCCATCAGAAAGCTCTCGGAGACCAGTTTCGGAAACCGGCCGCATCCCCAGGGATTCACGGTGACGGTGTGCTGAGCAAAATCCAGCGGAAAACGGAGACGCAGATAATTCCGCAAAACCTTCTCCCGCTCTTCCATCCGGCAGATCCCGAGCACATTCCGGTTCGAGCGGAAGGTCTTTCCCGGACGGAGCTCCGACGGGTGGATCCCCCAGCAGAGAGAGTGGATCGTCGAGCCGTCAAGACGGAAATCATGCAGTTCCATGTCGCGCCGTTCCTGCGTGGGCGGCGCCTCCTGAAGATAGAAGACGCACCGGCCGTCCGCCGATGCGGTAAAAAGAAGATTCCCGTCCGCATACTTCCCGGATACCGGATGGCGGAAGACCAGATCGTCATGCTCATCGGTCCTCCCGCGGAACTCCACCGATTCAACAGCCGAAAAGCCGGGCGCAAGACGGAGGCTGTCCACCCGGCTTTCCTTCCGCTCCTCCTCCCGGTTCCAGTCCGACTCCTGTGAGCGCGGATTCCAGAAAACGCGCGGCGTGACCGCCGAACGGATCGTGTTCCAGACCGCTATCACGGGAAGTCCCGGATACAGCGCGAAACACCGTGTCAGTTCCAGATCCTGCACCGGCTCGCGCATCCGGAGCGTCACTTCCAGATGCGGCGCATCAAATTCCGGGTTCTCCCGCGCTTCCGCGGAACACTCCGCAATCTCCCACCGGATCCCCTCCTGTCCGCATCCGTTCAGACCCATGAAGGAGAGATCCTCCTCCGCCTTGTCCGCTGCCGCATACTCCGCTCCGGAAGCGTCCTGAAGGGAGATCGTTTTCGGCATGCCGGAAGAGAGATCCAGAGTCCGGCGGATCCGCGAGTTCCCGAGGATCAGGCGGTCGTCCGACCGATCGAAGAAACAGTCCTGAAACGCTCCTTTCTTCATTTCGATCCGCCCATCACAAACGTGTGGTCCACTTTGACGGTGACCGTCTTTCCATGAATGTCGCGGAAGGTGACCGACCGGTCGCCGAACTGTGCATCCGCCACTTTCCCGAAGTCCGCCGGAATTTCCGCAACACCCTGAATATGACGGATTTCCGTCGGCTTGTCCGGATGCAGCTCAATCGCGGTCGGGAATCCGAGATCGTTGAGCTTGTTGTGCTCCACCGAGTGTTTGAGTCCGTCTGCAAAGTACGAGCAGGTGTCCTCCACGCCGATGCAGCGGGTCCGCCCGCTCCACGGAGCAAAAAAACGACCCGAATTGGAGATCCATACCGTCGTGGACGGCAGCTGCGCCGCATCCTTCAGCGCAAACCAGAGATACCCCTCCTCCGGATACACCGCGGTCACCCAGGCCGGATGTTCCGACGGTTTCTTGAACACCGAAAACAGATCGCAGAATCCATACGGCGACGGAAACTCGGAATAGTCAATGCTCTCCACATCCCGCACCAGCGCCGGCACCGCTTCGATGCTCCGGAACTCCGCTCCGCGGGCCAGAATCTGATACGCCTCCTTCTTCGGATCCGAAAACACGCCCGGACAGGTGGAACCGTATGCAAACTCCCCGACGGAAAGGTACATCTTCTTCCCTTCCTCCGGCATCTTGATGATCGGATGGTGCCCGAGCGGCATCGTCCCGTGCGACCCCGAAATCGTATGCCGGAAATAAAGAACGCTCTCTCCGCGGTTCACAATCACGCACTTCTCCAGTTCCGATTCCCGGATGTGGGAATGAAAACGGAACTTCACCGCAACGGCGTCCCCGGTCTCCTCCGCCGAAACAAACTCCCATTTCCCTCCGGAGCACTCGCCGTGGGAGGGGTGTTTTTCTCCGTTGACCGGATCGGCGTTTCCGCCGAACGGCATGCAGAAAATCTCTCCGCGCAGATTCTTGAGCGCGCCGGAAAGACCCGATTTATCCTCATCCTGCCACGGCGTAAGATGATACGGCTCCACCGCCTTCCCGTCGGGCAGACGGAAAACAACCGGGGCGATCTGGCCGCCTTCCTCCGTGACAAAATATTCGATCCCCGGTGCGTTGACCAGCCAGCCGTCCGCATTGTGTGAAGAGCTTTTCCGAACAAAATCCGTCATCATTTCATCTCCTGTCTGAAGTTTCAACCATTTCAATAGTTTAATCCGGACAGGAGAAATAGTCAAATCGGATTTCCGGGTTTTTCTGTTTTTCCGCGATTATTTCCGGACCACCCGCAGTGCGGAAATGTTCAGTTCGCCCGCCGCTTTGGAGTCGATCCGGAGCGTGCGCAGAATCAGGGTCCCGCGCTCTCCGGCGCGGACGTTCAGAACGCCCAGACGCGATTCATACTGCTTGCGGTGGAAGGTGGAGAAATCGCGGTCCTTCTCCAGAGTTGACGCGAGGCGCCGGGTGTTCCACTCCACTTCCATCAGCCGTCCGCCGTCCCATGGCTGCTGCGCCCAGCGGGTCTGGGTGATCAGCGAGATCTCGTACGAACCCGCTTCCGGAAATTCAACGTCCCATGCGACGGAGTCAACGGTATTGTTCCAGTCGCAGATGGAGCCGTCCCGGTCGAGATGCGCGTGAGCGGCCACCTTGTGGGCCACTGCGGCTTCATCGATGATTTCCTGATCGGTTGTGACGTCATTTTTCCCTTCCCGGATCTCTCCTGCGCTCATCCCGAGAATCATGGCTCCGTTCTGCGGAATGAACTCTTTCCGGATCTGCGGAGGCTCCGCAAATTCCAGGGTGAGAAGCGGAAGAAACTCTCCCTGAAAATCCGGAAGCTGGAGCGTGATCGTTTCTCCGTTCTGCACAAAGGCCGCATTGCCCGCCGAGAGCAGATGTCCGCGGATTCCGTTCAGAGTCAGTTCCTTCAGCGCCTTCTTGAAAAACAGATTCAGCTGATTGCCCTTCTGCGTGCAGAAGGCAAAATCCAGTTCGAGCGGAAAGGGATTCGGCGAACTGGCGTAGATCGCGTGTTTCTTCTCCCGGATCCAGTTTGCAAGACCGGAGAGAATGTGATCGGTTTCCGGCGTGAAGTCGCCCTCGGGCGTCGGACCGATGTTCAGGAGGTAGTTGGCGTTCTTTTCGACCAGGGAGACCAGCTGGGTGATGATCTGTTCCGTGGATTTCCAGTTGTGATCGTCGTATTTGAATCCCCAGGTGTTGTTGAGGGTGCCGGGGGACTCCACGGGGTACTCCAGGCGGTTGCAGAGAAGCTGATTGTCGCCAAGACCGACAAAGTCGTGACAGTTGTTCCCGATCCGGCTGTTGATCATGCAGTTCGGCTGGAGTTTCTTCACAAGGGCCCGGAGCTCCTGGCTGAATTCAGGTTTGATGTCCATCGGACAGTCGCACCAGAGTTCGCAGATCTCTCCGTAATTGGTCAGAAGTTCGGTGACCTGCGGAATCACTTTTCCATGGAAGTAGCGGGCGAAGTTTTTTTCCGCGCGGTTCGGAAAATCCCAGTCGTTTCCCCAGTGCATGTTGTTGCAGTTGTAGCCGCGCGAGGGATCGGGATCGCCGCCGTCCTTCTCATGCCAGTCGAGGTGATGCGAGTAGTAGACGCCGAGTTTGACGCCGTATTTTTCACACGCGTGCTGGAGCTCCCGGAGCGGATCGCGTCCGAACGGGGTCATCTTCACGATATTGTAGTCGGAGACTTTCGTGTCGTACATGCAGAACCCGTCGTGATGTTTCGTCGTGAAGACAATATAGCGGATTCCCGCTTCCGCCGCCTTCCGGATCCACTCGTCCGCATTGAATTTGACCGGATTGAATTTCGCTGCGAATTTCGCGTATTCCTCATTCGGCATCCGGAAATAGGACTGGAACCATTCGCCGATCGGTTCCATGACCTTCCCGTTGTGGCGCCCTCCGGGGAGCGCATAGAGGCCCCAGTGAATGAACATGCCGAATTTCCGGTCGCAAAAAGCCTGAATCGCGTTTGTCGTCATGAAAAGATTTCCTTGTAAAAGTTTGAATTTCTGCTATAATTATATCATGCTTTTCGGAAAAAGTAAATGAAGTTCTTGTAGAATGTGGTACACTTTTTGCAGTTTCTGCTCTCCGAGGCGGAAGGAGGGACGGAATGAAGATTGATCTCCCGTGGCATACGTTTCTCGGCGGACTGGATCTGGAGATCGTCGGGACGGGATTCGGAGAGAAAATCCGGGTCTGGCGCTGTCATCCGTCGTTCGGCGGGGACAACTTTTTCCGGCTCTATCTGCCGGTCCGGGGGAAGTTCCGGCTTCTGTATGCGGAGACCTGCTGTGTGGTGGAGCCCGGCTATCTCTGTCTTCTGCCGGCCGGAACGCCTTTCTCCTATGAGTCTCTGTCGCCCTCGGATCACGGGTGGATCCATTTCCTTTCCCGGCAGCTGCGGACTCTGCCGGCCATGAAGCAGCCGATTCGTCTTCCGGTGGAGAAAAACAGTTCCCTGGTGCCGGTTTTCCATTCGGTGATCCGGAATTTCCCGGTCATTCAGAGCGTGTCCGAGGATCTGGCGGTCCGCAATCATCTGTTTTCGCTTCTGGCGCCTTTCCTGGAGCTGGTGCTGCGGAAAACCCCGCCGGAAATCGCCGCCGAAGGACGGTTCTCGGATGTGCTGGAATATATTGACCGCCATCTTGCCGAACGGATCGATGCGGAAGTTCTCCGTTCCCTGACCGCCCTGTCCCGATCCGACTTCTCCGCGCTCTTCCGAAAGACGTTCGGGCTGCCTCCGAAGCAGTATGTCTCCCTGCGCCGGATCTCCCGGGCGAAACAGCTTCTCTGGCGAAGCCGTCTTTCGATCAAGGAGATCGCTCAGCAGTGCGGATTCGAAAACCGGACCCTCTTCTTCCGGATGTTCCGGCAGTATACCGGAAGGACTCCCGGCGAATACCGGAAGTGTGGAATGGCCGACTGAGCGCTTCCTCCGGAACCGGGGAGTCCGAAACAGCTGGAGATCTTCACTCCTGCTGCTCCTTCGGCAGTTCGATGACGAAGGTGGAACCCTCTCCCGGAACGGATTCCACATGCACCGTCCCGTGGTGCGCCAGAACAATGTGTTTGACGATGGAGAGACCGAGGCCGGTTCCGCCCAGTTTGCGGCTGCGGGCTTTGTCAACCCGGTAGAAGCGTTCGAAGATGCGGTCGTGCTCCTGTTCGGGGATTCCGCAGCCGTGATCGCTGACGCGGATGAGGATATGATCCTCCTTCTCTTCGCCGTCGATGCGGACCGTTTCGCCGGCGGGGCTGTATTTGATCGCGTTGTCGACCAGATTGACCACTGCCTGCTCCAGAAGCGAGGCGTCGGCAAACAGACGGATCTTCTCTCCGCACTCCAGTTTCAGCGTGACCTGAGCGCTTTCCGCGCGGCTGCGGCAGAGTTCAAGCGCCGTCTGCAGAATCCGGAACAGCGATTCCTGGCGGAAGGAGAAGAGCATCCCCATCGAAGAGCTCCCGGATTCCAGAGCGGAAAGACTCAGAACGTCGCCGACCAGGTCGGAAAGACGATCCGCATGCCGTCCGATGATCTCCAGAAACCGGCGGAGGGGAGGCGGGAAGGAGTCCGACTGCGCCGCAAGTGTTTCGACCGCGGTCTTGATCGCCGTGACCGGCGTCTTGATCTCGTGCGAGACGTTGGCGACAAAGTCGCGGCGCATATCCTCCAGCTTCCGCATCCGGGTGATGTCGCGGATCACGACCACCGCTCCGGACGGTGATTCCGAATCCATCATGATGGACCCCCGCAGCACAAGAAGCCGTTTTTCGCCGGCATCCCATTCCAGTTCGTCCTCCGCCGGAGAACGGGTTGCGAGAAGTCTTTCGACAAAACTCTGCATGTGCGGATTGCGGAGCACCTCATACACCGTATGTCCTTCCACGGAGTCCTCCTTCATTCCGAGAATCTCCCGCGCGGCCTTGTTGACGATGATCATCCGCAGATCCGGATCCACCGCAATCACCCCTTCCGACATGGAGGAGAGAATGGTGGAAAGTTCATTCTTCCGGCTTGTGATGTCGCTGATCCGCAGTTTCAGCTGGACTCCGAGGGAATTGACCGCCTCCGCCAGCGCATTGATCTCCTCAATGCTGCCCGCCGCCGAGATCCGCTTGTTCAGATCCCCTTCCGCCATCCGGACCACCGACTTGCGCACCTCCTCCAGCGGACGGCTCAGCCGGCGGGAGATCAGAAGCCCGAATCCCATCGAAAGCAGAGCAAGAAATACGGCGAAAAAGAAAAGTTTGATCTTCAGCGCGCCGATGTTCGTATCCACCACCGCAAGGGGCAGGGAGAGACGGAACGCACCCACCACATCCCCCTTCGCATCGACCAGGGGATCGGCAACATAGATCATCTCCTTCATCAGTGTGGCGCTGTAACGCTGGGAGGAGACCAGCCGGCGCTCCGCCAGCGCCTGTTTCAGTTCCGGACGCTCTTCGTGGGAGGGCATGGTGGAGTAGTCGCCGTCGGAATCGTAAAGCACTTTCCCGTTCGGAGCGATGACGGTCAGGCGGGTCCCCGAATCTTCCACGGTCTTCCTGCAGAATTCAAGAAAATTGGGGTCGGAAAGATGCTGGAGAATCTGGGGCTTCAGCATTGTCGCCCGCTGGGAAACCTCTGTCCGGATGTTCGCAATGTAGAAATCCCGGAAAATCCGCGTCGCGAACCAGGCGGTCGGGAGAATGGTCAGTGCGATCAGAAGCAGAAACGCCGGATAGATTTGAAAGAAAAGACGTCTTCCCATTTTTTCATCCCATTCCCGTCAGATGTTTTTGAACTTGTAGCCGACTCCGCGGACCGTCTCGATCAGATCCGCGTCGCCCAGTTTCTTCCGGAGTCCGACAATCTGGACATCCACCGCGCGCTCCGTGACGGGATAGTCCGATCCCTTGATCTCATTCACAATCCGGCTCCGGCTGTACACCCATCCCGGACGCCGTGCAAGAAGATGCAGAATTTCAAATTCCGTAAAGGTCAGATCCAGACTCTTTCCGTCCAGCGTGGCTTCCCGGCGGCCGAGATCCAGAACCAGTGAGCCGCGCCGGATCACCTCTCCCGCCTCCGTGTCGGGCTGGCCGGAGGAGCGGCGGAGCAGCGCACGGAGACGCGCAATCAGAACTTTGGTGCTGAACGGCTTCGGAACATAATCGTCCGCACCGACCTCCAGGCCCGAGACCACATCCGCCTCCTCCCCTTTCGCGGTCATCATGATGATCGGAATCGTCCGGGTGTCCGGTTTCCTCCGCAGTTCCCGGCAGACTTCGATTCCGTCCACGCCGGGCAGCATCAGATCCAGAAGGATCCCGTCCGGACGAACCGCCGTCGCCCGTTCGATCGCCTCCTCCCCGGTCTCCACACAATCCACCAGATAGCCTTCCCGCTCCAGATTGTATTTCACCAGTTCGAGAATGTCTTCTTCATCATCGACAACGAGTATTCGTCCTTTGCTCATGAATCCGCCTCCCGGATGCTTGTTTGTTTTATGACTGTTTCCGCGTTGCTGGGATATACTCTATCCTCTCCGGATCAATCCCTTGTCAGAGGATTGTTAGATTTCCATTTAATCCAGCAGACGGACAAGCCCCGCAATCGCCGCAGTCTCCACCCGCAGAATCCACCGGCCGACTCGAAGCGGTTTCGCCCCGGCCTCCCGAAGACATGTTTCCTCCCTCTTCGAAAATCCCCCTTCCGGACCCACAAACCAGGCAATGTCCTCCGCGGAAGAAGAGTCCTCCCCTGTCTCCTCCGGCGATCCGAACCGGAGCTCGCCGCAGCGTTCCCGCGCATCCTTCACCGCCGCGGAAAACTGCAGCGGCGGCACGCTCTCCGGAAGAAACGGATTGCCGGACTGCTTGCACGCTTCGAACATCGCATCGTTCCAGCGGGTCGCAACCGATGACGCTTCCGGTTCCGCAACCCGGTATTCACAGAGAATCGGGACAATCCGCCAGACTCCCAGTTCCGTCGCCTTCCGCAGAATCGTATCCATCTTCTGCCGGCGCGGCGGCGCTATGTACAGGTGGATCCGGCGGGACGGCGGGGCGATTTCCCGGATCGATCGGATCTGCAGAAGCCGACCGGGTTTCACCTCCGCGGAGGCGATCCGTCCCCGTCCGTCCAGCAGCTCCACCTCGTCGCCCGGAAGAGCCCGCAGGATCCGGAACAGATGCNNGAAGATGGAGATGCGTCTCCTCGCCCCGTTCCAGCGTGACTTCGGCTCCAGGGCTCAGGTCCTTCAGCGTGTCGCAGCGGAACTTGCGGATGCTCATTTGCGGTCTTTCAGCGGAAGCCAGTTCAGAACATCCTGAATCCGGGCGTCCCAGTACTCCCAGCAGTGGTTTCCCGGTCCTTCCATGTAGGTGCTTTCGTAGCCGATCCGGCGGAGGTGATCCCGGAACTCCGTATTGACCTGGTAGAGCATGTCCTCGGTTCCGCACGCCTGAAACAGCGCAGGACGGGGGCCGTCGGACTCCACCACCTTCGCCGCCAGCGTGTAAAGATCGTTCTGTGAGCCGGGAATCTGATCCAGAGGACCGAAGTCGAATTCGTAGAGCTTCCGGTTCGCCGCGCAGAGCCAGTCGTTCCGGAGCGCGCCCGAGAGACTGGCCGCCGCCGCGTAGCGGTCCGGATGGTTCAGCGCCAGCTTGAACGCCCCGAAGCCGCCCATCGACAACCCGGCGACAAAGGTGTCCTCCCGACGAGTCGAAACATGGAAAAAGGTCGGAAGAAGCGCCGGAAGCTCTTCGGAAATATAATCCCAGAAGCGCATGCCGTCGGGCGTGTTGTTGTAGAAGCTCCGGTTGACGCTCGGCATGACCACCACAAGACCGGTGGTCGCCGCATAGCGCTCGATGGAGGTGCGGCGCATCCAGATCGTGTGATCGTCGGACAGTCCGTGGAGAAGGTACAGAACTGGCGCCCCCTCCGCTGCGGCCTCGGCGCCTCCCATCCCGATCTGCGTCCGGCTCTTCTGTGGAAGAATCACATTCATCGACGCCGCCATGCCGAGCGCGTCCGAGTGAAAATTGCACTGAAGAAACGCCATTTGCTCATGCTCCGTGATTTTCGGACTGTCCTTCGGCGGCTTCCGCATTCGCGGCCTCTTCGCCGGCCTGGGTGTCCAGTTTGAAGTGGCGGATCATCTTCTCCGCAAGTTCCGTCCGCTCCGCATCGGATGCGTATTTGAGCTGACGCCAGTTCCAGTGGAAGCCGTCATCGGTCCAGCGCGGGACTACGTGCAGATGCGCGTGCATGACGACCTGTCCGGCCACTGTGCCGTCGGAAAGATGCAGATTGAATCCGTCACAGTCCAGTGCGCGGCGCATCGCAACTCCGAGGCGCGACCCCACCCGGAACATCCGTCCGCCGGTTGCTTCCGGTATCGTTGCAACACTCGTGTGGTGCTCCTTCGGAATCACCAGCGTGTGCCCGAAATTAATCGGGGAGATGTCCAGAAACGCAAGAACCAGATCGTCCTCGTAGACCTTGACCGATGGAATCTCCCCCGCAATAATTTTACAGAAAATGCAGTTTCTCATTCTCCCTTCTCCTCCTTTTCTCCGAGCAGCGGAACGATGTCGATCACATCGGCCCATTCCGTCTCGGGATCCTCCGTGATGAAACGGATCTTATCCTCCAGCTGCTGCCAGAGAGGTTCGTATTCGAACATTTCGTAGCTGTGTCCCCAGAAATAGAAAACCTTGCAGCCGTTTTGCTTCGCGCGTTCGTAACGCTCCCAGAAGTCTCCCGCCTGATAGTGGCAGTTCGAGGCAAGAATCATCGGCTCCCGGCAGGAACAGACATCTTCCACATTCTCGGTGGTCCGCCCGTATGCAAACCCGTTCTCCCGGAGCAGACGGACCGTCTCATGTGTCCAGCGTCCGCAGGGCCACGCAAAGCCCCGGCACTCCCGCTGAACAAGATCCTCCAGAAAACGGCGCGCCTGAAGCGCGGACTGAATCCATTCACTGTCCGGGACCATGCCCGCGTTTTCGTGTCTCCAGCAGTGGGAGGCCAGCTGGAAGCCATCGTAGACTTCCGCAATATCCTTCCGCGCAATCTTCCCGCACCGGAAGCCGTGGAAGCTCCAGCCTTTTTCGCCGGGGGCGATCCACGACGGTTTGCTGCCCTGGTCCATCAGACCGGGATTCAGATTGAAGGTGGCTTTCGCCCCGTACTTGCGAAAGAGTTCCGTCAGGCGGACATCGTTGTTGACGCCGTCGTCCCAGCACTGCACAACTTTCATCATTTTCCTGTTTCCTTCCTTTATTCCGCAAACCACCGATGGAGCTGCTTGCGGTGGTCGCAAAGTTCAATCACATCCCCCTTCTTCAGCGGGCCGACTCCCGACGGCGTGCCGGTGTAGACAACATCGCCTCTCCGCAGTTTCCAGTAGCCCGAAATGTAGAGAAGAAGTTCCGGAATCGGGGAAATCATCTTCGCGGTCTCCCCGTGCTGACGGAGAACGCCGTTGATCGAGCCGGTGAACTCCAGCGCGTCCAGTTTGTCGATCGCCGGATCAAACCGGTGAAAAACCGAGCACGGCGCCGCGCCGTCAAACGCTTTGGAGATCTCCCACGGCGAACGCATCGGCCGGATTCGGGACTGTGTCTCCCGCAGCGTCAGATCCAGGCCGATCCCGAGTCCCTCAATCCAGTTCACCGCATCGGCCACATCCTGCGGAACGCCGTCTTTCCCGATCAGAACGGTCAGCTCCGTTTCGTAATGGACGGTCTCCCCGTGGAAAACGGCCGAAACAGGGCTGTCCTCCGGAACAAGGGAGGTCGCCGGTTTCATGAAAATCACCGGTTCGGGTTTGTCTCCCGGAAACTCCTGCACATGGTCGAAATAGTTCAGTCCGATGCAGAAAATGCGCTGCACCTCGTACGCGGTCCCGTCGTCGGTAAAAACATTCATGGTTCCATTCCTGTCAGTTTCCAGATGGTTTTCAATGCAATCGCTGCCGAGATCCCGAGGCTTTCCGCCGAGAGCTGTTCCACAGTATCCGCGGCAGTGTGCCAGTAGAGATTGTTCGGCCCGTATTCAAAATCAATCAGATTCGCCGCGGGAATCCCCGCTTCGACAAACGGCGTATGGTCGTCGAGAATCGCCGGTCCCTCCACCGAAAGATGCGATCCGTAACCAAGATCTTCGGCGGCCTGCCGGATCGTCTCCCGCAATGCCGGATCGGTATCCGGAGGAAGTTTCAGTTTCAGATCCCGGTCGCCCACCATGTCCAGAAGGATCATCGCGCGGCAGTTTTTCCGCTCCCCGGTCCGTTCCAGTTCCGCAACCGAGCGGCGGCTTCCGTGGAGACCGTCTCCTCCCGTATAGCCGATCCGCGCCTCCTCTCCGTCGAAAAAGACAAACCGGAGCTCCAGTCCCGGACGGACCCCGGAATCCGAAAGCGCCTTCATCATCGCCAGCAGCACTCCCACTCCCGATCCCCCGTCGTTCGCGCCCTGAAACTCCGGAACTCCTTCCAGTTTTTTCGCATCGTAATGGGCGCCGATCACCAGAAACTCCCGCGATCTCCCCGGAAGAACCGCCCATACGTTCCGGAAGGTCATCTCCCCTTCCGGCGTCCGATCCCGGAAGGTGTCCGTTTCAACCCGGAAGCGCGGAAAGGAATCCGAAATCGTTTTCCTCAGCAGTTCCGCCGCCCGTTTCGCCCCCTCCGAGCCCGCATGGCGGGGGACGATTCGGGAAAGTCGTTGCGCCTGTTCGTACGCATAAGCCCCGTCCGGATGCGGAAACGGACTCTTCCCCGGACAGCCGCCAAGAAAGATCAGCAGCAGAAAAAACACGATCGAACGGAGACCCTTCACCGCACAACCGCTCCCTTGTTGATCGAAATTTCACGCCGCTGATAGGTCGGTATATCCAGATCCTCTCCCTTGTAGAGAGTCGGCGTCACTGCGGAAAAACACCCTTTGTCGAACGACTGGAGCTCGAATACCCCCTGTTCCAGCGGTCCGTTGGATTCCGCCGGACTCTCGCTCCTTTTCGCCGGTGCGGACTGCACTCCTCCGCGCCACTCCTTCTCCTCCCGCACCCGCGGCTGGACAGGCTGATCGTATTTGATCCGGATCACGGTCACCTGAACCCGGTCCCGAAACTGTTCGCTGGTCGTGACACCGGTCAGAATTTCCGTCTCTTTCGGCAGCATTCCGGCGATCAGCTCCAACGTCCGTTTCGCCTCCCCCAGTTCCAGATCCGGCCCTCCGGAGACCGTGATGACCGCCGCATCGGTATTCTCCCGCTTGAACGCTCCTCCCAGAAACGGCGACAGAAGCATCCGTTCCACCGCGATCCCGCACCGGTCCAGTCCTTCGGAACTGTCCGCCGAACCCACTCCGATTCCGCAGGAACACTTCTTCCCCTTCAGCGCCGCCATGAATCCGGCATAATCCGATCCAAGCGCATTTTCGCTGCTCAGCATTCCCGCAACTCCCAGCGCCGTATGCGCCAGCTCCATTCCCGATTTCGCAAACGCATCTTCAAACGGCGTTTCCGACGGCAGCATCGAAAACAGCAGATCGTTCGGCATCCGCATCACAATATCCGCCAGCGGAAGCAGATCCTCAAGGCTCTCCTCCGCCGTTTTCCGCTTCGCAAACGATTCAAAGGAAAACGGCGTGGTCAACATGAACACCGCCGGAATCTTCAGCGTTCTCGCCACGCTCGCCAGTGTCCGGATTCCGCCGGTGGCCACTCCCCCTCCGAGTCCTCCCACCACGATCAGAAGCGATTTCCCCTCCATCCGTTTCGCAATCGCATGACGCTCCTTCGCCACCGCCTGTTCTCCGCGGATCACATCCCCTCCGCATCCGCTCCCCTCGCGCCAGCTCCACCCGGATCCCGCAAGAACACACGGAACATTCCGGGCCAGCAGCGGATCCAGTGCCTCCTGATCCGTATCAATCGCGGCAAGCGCGTATTTGCATCCCTCCGTCGCAAGCGCGGAAACCACACGGCATCCCGCTCCCCCGATCCCGAGAATCAGAACCTGTTCCGCCTGTTCCACCGTCATAATTTGAACGCCTTTGTCACATCTTTGAGTTTATTGAAAATTCCGCCGATCCCTTCCAAGGCGTCTGCGACTTTTTCGATGCCTTTGAGTCCGTTCTGCGCCTCGTCGGTCTGCAGCGAATAACTGAGCGCTCCCAGCAGTGCCGAACAGCGCGGATTGTCGAGCCCCGTCACCGCTCCGCTGATCTCCAGCGGCTCCCCCTGACGGATGTGGGTCCGGAACGTGTTCCGCGCGCACTCCAGCACCATCGGAAACAGCGATCCTCCTCCCGTAATCACCACCCCGCTTTTCAGAAACGACGACAGCTTCCGGGAATCCACCTCCTCCTTCAGAATCGAAAACAGCTCATTGAGCCGCAGTTCCACAATCTTCTCATACGACCCAACCGGGATGTTCCGGTGCAGTTCCGACGATACCGGCAGCGGAAGAAACGCCTCCCCCGAACGCTTGAGCTGTTCGAACCGCCCCTCCAGAAGAAATTTGCGCGCCTGATCCTGCGACAGATCCAGGCCCAGGGCAAGATCGTTGACCAGATTGTCCATCCCGATCGGAAGAACTCCGCTCATCAGCACTCCGTCCTCATGGACAAGAATATAATCACAGACTCCCGCCCCGATGTCGATCAGCAGAGTCCCCTGTTCCTTCTCATCATGGGTGAGAGTCCCGTACGCGGAGGCAATTCCCGAGAAAACCGGCTGAATCTCCTGTTCAAATCCGAATTCCCGGATCGCGTTGCGCATCGTCTCCACCTTCGCCCGGTCGGCAAGAATAATATGAATGAATGCGTCCAGACGGTTCGCACAGTGCCCGCACGGATCCTTCACCCGCGTATTCATGTCCAGCATGAAGTACGACGTGAACGAAACTAAATGACACTGATCCGGCGCCAGAGAGATGCTCGACGCCTTCTCCTCCGCTTCGGACACATGAAGTGGAGTAATGCGGTGATCCGTATCATAGATCATCACATTGCCCTCGCCCTGACGGGTGGTGATGCCCCGCCCCGACACCAGAAAATAGATCTGTTCCCGGTCGTAGATGTTGCCCGCGGAGTTGTCCGCATCCTCCAGCGCTCCGGCAAAGGCCTTCATCGCCGTCTGCAGATTGACAATCTCCCCTTTGACCACCGAGCCCCCCGAATCCCGGGAGCCCCAGCCGAACACGGTGGGATTGCCTCCCTTGTCCCGTCCTCCGTGGAGAACGCAGATCTTGGAGGTCCCGAATTCCGCGATGGTGAACAGATCTCTGTTTTTCAGTCCCATTTTCCTGTCGGTCCGTTTGCTTTTCTTCCGAAGGAAAATAGTACATCATTTTTCTGTTTTTTCAACCGTCCGCTTTCGATTTCTCCAAGATTTTCCGCTTCTCCGCGGCAGGGAGGAAAAATGGGAAAACTACTGGGTCAGACGGACGTGAAATTCCGTCGGCTGCGTCTTCTCCGCCTCGTTCTCCTTCCGGTAGCCGCGGTTCCGAAGTTTCGTCGAAGCGTAAAAGCGCAGAAGAGAGCGGTCCCCCGCAAGAATGCTGCGCTGGATGGTCTCCTCCGCCAGATCGTCGAATTCCTCCCGCAGCGATTCTATCCGCTTCTTCGCGTCGGGGTTGCTGTTGATGAAGTCGTAAAGCGTCGAACGCGGAATCCGAAGTTTCCGCGCAATGGCGCTGATGTTTCCGTAGGTGCCCTGCGAGGCCTGTTCCAGTTCTTCCAGAGTCAGTCGTTTCATGATTCGGTTTCTCCTCCTTGGTTCGGAGATTCCGCCTCTGTCAACCGAGCTGGGCGCCGCGGAAAAAAACAACAGGGGTCACTCCTCCGCAGAGTAGCGTTCTTCTCCGTTGACAAACACGCGCTCCACTTCAAAGTCGCCGGAAAGAATGGTCAGGTCCGCCAGATAGCCGGGCTCAATGCGTCCCACTCTCTCCAGACCGAGCGCCCGGGCCTGATTCCACGAGGTCGTCTTCACAAGATCCTTCAGCGGATAGCCGGTGATCTCGCAGACGTTCCGGAACGCCGCATTCATCGTCAGAACACTGCCTCCCAGCGTCTCCGGGTGCCCCTTCACATGCACGGCTCCGTCCTTCAGGACAATCGGAAGTCCGGCAAGCTCGTACTCCCCTTCCGGCATGCCGGAGGCCTCCACGGAGTCCGTGATCAGCATCAGATGGTCGCAGTCCCGCGTCTGGAAGATCAGACGGATCATGTCCGGACACACATGCAGCGTGTCGCAGATCAGCTCCAGATACACATCCTCGTGCAGAAGTCCCGCTCCCACAAGACCGATCTCCCGGTGCTTCAGCGGCGTCATCTGATTGCAGAAATGCGTCAGATTCCGGAGTCCGTGTTCATACCCCTCCAGAAACTCTCCGTACGTCGCCGCACTGTGAACGCACGACGGCGTGATCCCGTGTTCCAGAAGTCCCGCCGTGAACTCCACCGCCCCCGGTAGCTCGATCGCAAACGAAACCTTCCGCACCGGGAAAATCCGGTTCAGACGCAGAACCTCCTCAAGATCCGGATCCCGCAGAAACGCCGGATTCTGCGCTCCGAGACACTTCGGATTGATGAACACNNCCAGGAATCCGGCACCCTTCCGAATCCCCCTGCCGGACAAAATCCGCCGCGCATTGAAGCGCCCGGGAAAGAACCTCTTCACTCTGGGTGGAGGTGGTCGGAAGAATCGTGGTGGCGCCCTCCCGGAGTTTTTCCGTCGCCAGAGTCCGGATCGCCTCGGGCGTCCCGTAGGAGAAGTCCTGTCCCGATCGTCCATGCGTGTGGATGTCGATAAAGCCCGGAACGAGCAGATCGCCCTGGACGTCCACAATCCGGTCCGCTTCGGGCAGCGGATCCCCGCACGGATAGATCCGGCGGATGACCCCGTCCTCAATCAGAACCGATGCCCCTTCCAGTTCCACGTCGGGGGAGACCAACTGTGCATCGCGAAACAAAATCCTCATGGCAGACTCCTTTTCCCGCGGACAGTTCCTCGTCGGACGCTTTCCTCCGTCCGGGCTCTTCCGCCGCTTTTCTTCCCATCCGGCAGAGCAGAATCCCTGTCCTGCCGTGTTCTTTTTTGAATTCTTCTTTTTTTACAGTATCTCTCCGCCGCCCCGAATTCAAGCGCGCGTGAGAATTTTACGCAGATTCGCCGCCGTGGCCGAGCACTCCAGAAACAGTCGCGGCGGAATCGTTTTCAGCGTGGGATCGCCCAGAAAGGACAGTCCGTACACCTGCGCTCCGTCAATCAGCGGGAAACAGATGTTCCATCCGTATCCCCCGTTCTCCCAGACCGCAAAATGATCCTTCTGAAACGCTTCGATCCGTTGGAGAATCGAGCGTTCTCTCTGTTCGGCCTCTCCCTCCGGTTCCTGCTCGTGAAGCTCCGAACAGAGCATCTCCTTTGCCTTCTCCGGTCCGTACCGGGAACAGAGAATCACCAGCGCAATGTTCGACCGGGAGAGCGGCTGTTCCGGAATCGGAAGCATCGTGATGTGCTTCCCCTTCTCGTACAGCGAATGGTACAGATAGACCAGGCGGTCGTCAAACATCCCCGCCAGCGCCCCGCCGATCCCGATGCGCTGAAGCTCCTCGTGCAGAAACCGGATCGCATTCTGCGGGAAAAAGTTGTGGCGGAGCGCGCTCTGACCCAGATCAATCATCCCGAGTCCCGGTTCGAATTCCCGGTAGGAGACCTTCCGCACATAGCCCCGCTCCGTCAGATCGGAAAGAAGACGGCTCGCCGCCGCGGGCGTGATCCCCGTCCGTCGGCACAACTCCTTCAGAGTCAGCGGATTCTCCGCCCGCGCAAGCGTCTCGAAAATCCGCAGTGTTTTGTTCAGAACCAGTGTTTTCATGGAAAGAGTATAATTCCACTATGCGGAATTTTCAAGAGAAGAGACCGTTTTTCCCCGGAAAAAAGTTGCGTCCGTTTCAAACAGAAGGTACTTTAAACTCCGGAAGCAGACATTTGAAAATCATGTTCACAACAAAAAAGAAAGGGAAACAAGGGATCATGATTATTCCGGAGAAAAAACTTTCGGCGGATTTTGTGGTGGTCGGCGGCGGACTTGCCGGCATCTGCGCGGCGGTCGCCGCGGCAAGAAACGGACTGAAGGTGATTCTGGTGCAGGATCGGCCGATGCTCGGTGGAAATGCATCCAGCGAAATCCGCATGTGGGTCTGCGGCGCACATGGAAAGGATCAGAAGGAGGCGGGGATCCTGGAGGAGATTCTGCTGGAAAACTACTACCTGAACCCGTCGCTCCGCTTCACGATCTGGGACGATGTGCTGTATACGGTGGTCCTCCGCGAATCGAACATCACGCTTCTGCTGAACACGACCGTGGAGAAGGTCTCCGTGGAGAACGGCTCGATCGTCTCCGTCTCCGCCTGGAATCTGCACAGCTACACCCGCTACACGCTCTCCGGACGCTTCTTCGCGGACTGCTCGGGCGACAGCATCCTGCGCCTTTCCGGCGCCGAATACCGCATGGGACGCGAAGCCTCCTCCGAATTCGGCGAATCCCACGCCCCGGATCACGCCGACCGCAAGACCATGGGCAACTCCATTCTGATCCAGCTGCGTAAAACCGACNNTCGCTCCGGGGTGGGCCTACCATTATACAGAAGAGAACATCCCCCGCCGGGAGTGCATGCTCCGCGAGCTCCGAACCGAAAACTTCTGGTGGATGGAGTTCGGCGGCGTCAAAGATTCCATCACCGATGCCGACGAAATCCGCGACGAACTCCTCAAAATCGCCTACGGCTGCTGGGAGTTCATCAAGAACCATCCCTCCGGACACGCCGAAGAGTGGGAGCTCGACTGGATCGGAAAACTGCCCGGGAAACGGGAAAGCGTCCGCTACGTCGGCGATCATATCCTCATTCAGCCGGAAGTCGAAGCCGGCGGACATTTCCCCGACACCGTCTGCTACGGCGGCTGGAGCATGGACAATCATCATCCGGAAGCGTTCTATTATCCCGGTCCGCCGACCATTTTCCATCCGGCTCCGTCCCCGTTCGGCATTCCCTACCGTTCGCTCTATTCGAAGAACATCGCCAATCTGTTCTTCGCCGGACGGAACATCTCCTGCTCCCACATGGCGATGAGCTCCACCCGCGTGATGGCCACCTGCGCAACCATGGGACAGGCCGTCGGTACCGCCGCCGCCCTCGCGGTCCGTCACAACACCGATCCGCGCGGCATCTGGGAAAATCATATCGAGGAACTCCGCGATACGCTGATGGAGCAGGATCAGTACATCCCGTTCACCTCTCGGAAAGTCTCCCCGCTGAGCCTCGCGGCGAAGGTCTCCCACGAAGCCCTCCGCAACGGTCACGACCGCTCCTTCGGCGAAACCGACAACGGCGCATGGATCAAACTTGATTCCGACTGCCGCTATGAATTCGGAAAAAGCGAAAGCGTCCATTCCGTCCGCATCGTCTTCGACAGCGACTTCTCCGATACCAAGCGCATGCGCTGCGTCGAAGGCAGCCCCGCCGATGATCCTCTCCGCAGAGTCCCCGGCACCATCGCCCGCGATTTCCGCGTGGAGGTCCTCCGTTCCGGAGTCTGGACCCCGGTCCTCTCCATCCGGGACAACCGCCGGCGCTATCTGCGCCTGAATTTCGAACCGACTTCCGCCGAGGCGGTCCGGCTCGTTCCCGAGCGCTCCTGGAATCCGGATGCGGATTCCGTGCACATCTTTTCGTTCGAGGTGGAGTGATCTCTCCTTCGCTCCTTCCCGCACGAGACAGCCGCCGGGATTCCCCCTTCCTTTCGGAATCGGGGAATCCCGGTTTTTTTTCCCCTTGACTTTCCGGCAATGTATGGTCTATTACTCTGAATGCAGAAAACGGAAAATCCAGAAAACCGAGGTGCTGAAAATGACAGGGGATTCCATTTCCACTTCCGTGATGAAAACACTGCTGAACCGTTATCCCGCACTGACTGCGTGCGCCGGAAAGATCGTCGATGCGTACTGCATCCTGCGCGACTCCATCCGGGAAGGGGGAACCGTGTTCGTCTGCGGAAACGGCGGAAGCCATGCGGATGCCGATCATATTATCGGAGAGCTTTCCAAAGGGTTCCTTTCCAAACGGAAGGTGCCGGAGGAGATCGTCCGGCAGTTCTCGGAGAATCTCGGAGAGGATGCCTCCGGGCTCTGCGCACGGTTGCAGATGGGGATCCGGGCAATGTTGCTGTCCGCGCATCCGGCGCTCTCGTCCGCGTATGCCAATGACGTCGATCCGCAGATGTGCTATGCCCAGCAGCTGTTTGTCGCCGGACGGAAAGGCGATGTCGTGATCGGGCTGAGCACCTCGGGAAATGCGGAAAACATCCGCAATGTCTTCCAGGTCGCCGGCGGACTCGGAATCCGGCGGATCCTCTTCACCGGAAACCGCCACGGCGCATGTGAACGCTACGCCGACTGCGTCATTGACGTGCCGGAAGCGGAAACCTATAAGATTCAGGAGCTGCATCTGCCCGTCTATCACGCGGTCTGCATCATGCTGGAGGAGTATTTCTATGGGGGAAAATGAGAAAGCCGTACCCCGGCACGTGGCCATCATCATGGATGGAAACGGCCGATGGGCCGCCCGAAAGGGACTCCCGAGGGTGCAGGGCCATATCGCCGGCGCGGAAAAGGTCAAGGATCTGCTCCGCTACGCAAAGGAGTTCGGCGTGGAGTTCCTGACGCTCTATGCGTTCAGCACGGAAAACTGGAAACGGCCGAAGGAGGAGGTCGACGCGCTGATGGAACTGCTCTCCCGGTTCATCCGGGAGTATTTGGAGGAGATGAAGAAGGAGAAGGTCCGTTTCCTCGTGACAGGACGGATCGAAGCTCTGCCGGAAACGGCTGTGAAGGATCTGAAACGCGCAATCGCCGAAACCGCGGAGTTCCGCGAACATACGCTGATCGTGGCGCTGAATTACGGCGGCCGGGCGGAAATCGTCGATGCCGCACGGAAAATCGCGGAGGAGGTGCGCGAAGG